>DATGDN010000203.1:0-3229 GCA_035310865.1 Pseudolabrys sp.
CGGCAAACCGTCATCGCCCATGGCAGGAAAAATGAACACTTCGTCGAGCTCCAGCGCTTCGGCCAGCAGCCGATTGAGTTTGACGTTCGCGAAAACGCCGCCGGAAATTCCGAGATTGCGCGCCGGATTTTTCTTGAGCAACGTCCGGAAGGACCTAAGCATGACCTCTTCAAGAACCTTTTGCACGGTCGCCGCGTAGTCCTCGCGGCTCAGCCCACGCTTGAGCGCGCGCATGAAGGCATAGATCGCGCGATCGCCGCCGAGATCCGAATGCACCCGTCCCTGGTCGTCGACGCGATAGTGGGACATCATCTCGTTGAGGCGGATCGGCCCCTTCGCCGCCGTAAAGGGACGTGAGCCTGCCCTCGATAAAATGCCGGTGGCTGTAGTGTACGTTGTCGCCGCCACCGTCCGCGGTGACGATCAGCGCGTTGTCCCAGGGACTGTAAAAGAGCGCAGGCAGCGCATGCCCTTCGTGGTGATTGTAGAAGGCTGTGACGAAGTCGGGGCGGTAGCCGCTGTTCGCGTTGAAACGAATCGATGTCGAGGAAAGATCTGACATCGGTGGTTTGATGACGAAAAAGTTCCGGCATCAGCTGGCGCCGCGGTCTGCGCCGAAAATAGGTGCGGTATTGCTCGCGCAGCCACTCGGCGCCGTGCAAATGACGAAAATAGCGCGTCGGGAACATGCCTCGGCTGTAGGTTACGACGTCTACGTCACGGCGGGTCGCCCCCGCGATCGACAGAACCTCATTGATTGCAGCATCTGGATGGCGCGACCCGTCGCTCTTGCGGCGCGTCAGGCGTTCCAGATGAACCGCCGCCTTGAGCGAATAATCCTCGAAAACCGCGGCCGCGGCGTCGTGCGAGCCGGAATGGACGCCCAATATCAATTGCGGCATGTTGCGAAGACAGGATTTGAAACCGGCAATCATTGCCACACTCCGCACGCAGCGACAACCGATTCGACAATGTCCGGGGCCGGCACCGACAAGACCAAACGCTGGATCGAGACGCCGGCGCCGATCATTGTTCTGGTCGAGCCGCAGCTCGGCGAGAACATCGGCGCCGCGGCGCGCGCAATGGCCAATTTCGGGTTGTCGCGCTTGCGGCTGGTCAAGCCGCTACAAGGCTGGCCGAACGAAAGGGCGCGCGTGATGGCGGCGGGCGCCGACCGTGTCCTCGAAGGGGTGACGCTTTTCGACAGCCTCAACGAGGCGATCGGGGACTGCAGCTTCGTCCTCGCGACCACCGCACGCAATCACGATCAGGCCAAGCCGGTGGTTTCGGCAGAAGCAGCCGCGGCCGAGATGGCGCCGCGGGTGGCGGGCGGTGAGAGCGTTGCGGTCATATTCGGGCGTGAGCGTATCGGCCTTGAAAATCACGAGGTCGCGCTGGCGGACCGTATCGTCACGCTGCCGATCAATCCGGCTTTCGCTTCGCTCAATCTGGCGCAGGCCGTCGTGATCATTGCCTATGAATGGTTCAAGCGTGCCGGTGGCGGTGAGTTGCCGTTTTCCATGCCGAAAAAATCGCCACCTGCACCCAAGCAGCAGATCGATGCATTATTTTCCGGCCTTGAACGCGAGCTGGAGCAGGTCGAATTCTTCCGGCCGGAAGAAAAGCGCGGCACCATGAGCGTGAACCTCCGCAATATCTTTCAGCGCATGGCGCCGACGCAGCAGGACATCCGCACGCTGCACGGCGTGATCAACGCGATTGCGCAGGGCCGCAAGGGGCCTGCGCGCGGCGGCGTGCTCGATCCGGGGGAGGCACAAAAATTACGTGACCTGCTGGCTGAGCACGGCGGCGGCCGCGTGCCGGGCGAGCGTGGGCCGGTGCGCGGGCTTGCCCGGCTTTTGCGCCGGAATCCGACCGAGGCCGAACGTATTTTGTGGCAGGCGCTGGTCAACGATCGCCGTTTCGCGGGCCGCGGTTTCAAGCGCCAGGTGCCGATCGGGCCGCACATCACGGATTTCGTTTCGTTTCCCCTGAAGTGCGTGATCGATCTCGTGCCCCCGCAGGAGTCGCACGAAGCAGTTCGCACGCGGGCGGAAAGACGCTCCTATCTGGCAGAACGCGGCTACAAAGTGTGCGAGGTCGGAGTTGCTGAGGTGGAAAAGGATGTTGTGGCTGTTCTTGATCATCTCGCGACAAGTATTTCGTGAGTGTCGTCCAATAAACTCTCCACCGTCATTGGCGGGCTTGTCCAGGCAATCCATGCTGAGTTTCAGCTGCAAAGATCAGTAAGGTTTATATCAGCCGCGCGACATGGGGTGCGGCGTTTCAGCGACTACCCTTCAACACCTTCAGCTGCGCCACCGTGGCTGCACGCAGGGTGGTGTGGTCATTGCCCGCGACCACGAACTGAAACCCGCGTTGCGCCATGCCCACCGCGCTCTCGGCATCGCGGCAGTAGATGCCGGGGATCTTCCCGGCGGCCTTCGCAGCGGTGCAAATTTTGTCGATTGCCTGCTCGACCGTAGGCGCCTGCGTGTCCTGCGCTTTCCCGGCGCTCAGCGCGGTTGCGAGATCATAGGGGCCTACGAACAGCCCATCGATACCGGACGTTGCCGCGATTTTGTCGACATTGCCGAGCGCGGTTGCGGTCTCGATCATTGCAAATGCCAGCGTGCCCTCGTTCGCGTCGCGCAAGTAATCAACCGGCGCGGTGCGAGGGGCCTGCAATGCCATTGCACGCAGCGGACCCCAGCTGCGTTCGCCTAGCGGCGGATATTTCGCCGCCGCAGCAAATAGACGGGCGTCGGTGGTATCATTGATCATCGGCGCAATGATCGCCTCGGCGCCGAAGTCGAGTGCGCGCGAAACCAATGCCAGATCGTTCAGCGGAATGCGCACGACCGGCGTTGCTTCCGCGTGATTGACCGCGCTGACGCCGGTAATGATGGAGGCGGTATCCCACAGCCCGTGCTGCGCGTCGAGCACGACGGCGGAGAAACCCTCGCGCGCGATTGTTTCCGCGACGACCGGCGAGCCGATCATGCACCACGCTGCGTAGACCATTTCCCCCGCGCGCAGGCGCCGGGCGAGGGCGAAGGCCGGCACGTCAGCCGCTCTTCTTGATCTGCTCGATCGCCGCCGCCAGCAGCTCGGTCATCTGGGCGCGAATCTGCTGTTCGCTGATGCCTTTCGGCTCCAGATCCTTGGCGACCTTGCGCATGACGTCGCTGTCGCCGCTTTCCTCGAAGTCGGCCAGCACGACTTCCTT
>DATGDN010000204.1:0-3956 GCA_035310865.1 Pseudolabrys sp.
CTTGGTGACCGAAAGTCCGGGCAAAGTTGTCGGCATGTAGAACAGCGTGCCCTCATTGAGCGTCGGCATGAACTCGCTGCCGAGACGGGATGCCGGCCACAGGCTAGCCAGCAGGACAAGCAGTGCGACTGCGATGGTAGCAGCCTTGAATCGCAAAGCGACGCGAATCGCCGGTCGGTAAATCCACATCAAGGCCCGGTTCACCGGATTGCGATGTTCGGGAATGATGCGGCCGCGTACGAACAGGAGCATCAGCGCCGGCACCAGCGTCACGGATAGCAGTGCCGCTGCCGCCATGGAGAAGGTCTTTGTGTACGCGAGGGGCTTGAACATGCGTCCTTCCTGCGCCTCCAAAGCAAAAATCGGCAGGAACGAGACGGTGATGACGAGGAGACTGAAGAACAGCGCAGGTCCGACTTCGATTGCCGCCGCGATCAGCACCTCGCTGCGTGGCTTGTCCGGCGCCGCGCGCTCCAGGTGCTTATGGGCGTTTTCAATCATGACGATCGCCGCGTCGACCATTGCGCCAATAGCGATCGCGATGCCGCCCAAACTCATGATGTTTGAGCTCAGGCCCAGTAGATACATGCACAGGTAGGCGATGAGGATGCCAAGCGGCAACGTGATGATTGCAACCAGCGCACTGCGCGCGTGCAGCAGAAAGACGATGCAGACCAGCGCAACGATGAAGCTTTCTTCCGCCAGCGTGCGCTTGAGCGTATTGATTGCGCGGTAGATCAACTCCGATCGGTCGTAGACAGCATCGACGGTAACGCCTTCTGGCAGGCTGGGCGCCAGCTCGGCAAGACGTTGTTTCACGTTCTTGATCACAGTCAGGGCATTCTCGCCAAAACGCTGAAGCACAATGCCGGTCACTGCTTCGCCTTCGCCATTGACTTCGGTGATGCCGCGACGTTCATCGGGTGCAAGCTCGACGCGAGCGACATCACGGAGCAGAACCGGCACGCCACGTTCACTTTTGACGACAATCTGCTCAATGTCGGCGATCGATTTGACGTAGCCGCGGCCGCGCACGGCGAATTCAGTTTCTGCCAGTTCGACCGTGCGGCCGCCGACATCGATATTGCTCGCGCGCAATGCATCGCGCACTTTGGCAAGAGAAATTCCGAGCGATTGGAGGCGGCGCGGATCGATCACAACGCTGTATTGCTTGACAAAACCGCCGACGGCGGCAACTTCCGCAACGCCTTCCGCTTTGATTAAGCCGAAGCGCAGCTGCCAGTCCTGGATGCTGCGCAGTTCGGCGAGATTCTTTTGTGCTCCACGCACGACGTATTGATAGACCCAGCCGACCCCGGTGGCGTCCGGTCCGAGGCTGGGGGCCACTCCAGCGGGCAGCCGGCGGGTCGCGGAATTGAGATATTCCAGCACACGCGAGCGCGCCCAATAGAGATCGGTGCCGTCCTCAAAGATGATATAAACGAAGGAAACGCCGAAGAACGAGAAGCCGCGAACCACTCGCGATTTTGGCACGCTGAGCATCGCCGTGGTGAGCGGAAAGGTGACGAGATCCTCGACCACCTGGGGCGCCTGGCCCGGATATTCCGTGTAGACGATGACTTGCACATCGGAGAGATCCGGAATTGCGTCAAGCGGCACGCGCGTCACCGCGTAAAGCCCGGCGAGCGCGAGAAAGAACGCAGTCAACCCAATAAGGAAGGGGTTGCGCGCCGATCCGCGGATCAGGGCCGCAATCATTTGGTTGGCTCAGGTTGGGTAAACGCCTTGAGCGCTGTCTGCAGATTGCTTTCCGCGTCGATCAGAAAAATCGCGGAGGTGACGACCTCTTCGCCGGCCGTCAGCCCTTCGACGATCTCGACGCGGCCATCCCCGCGGCGGCCGAGTTTGACCGCGCGCGGCTCAAAGCGGCCCTCGCCCTTGGCCACCAACACGACCTGTCGCGACCCGCTGTCGATGATGGCGCCAGAAGGAACCGTCGCAACCGGGACACCGCTCCCTTCAATGTGGAAAACGACATCGGCATACATATCGGTCTTAAGCCGGCCATCCGGATTGGGCACCTCGATGCGGACCCGAGCCGTGCGCGTCTCTGCGCGCATTTCCGGATAGATGAAGGTGACGACGCCCTCGACAGGCGCGCCCATGTAGGCGCGGAAGGTCACGCTCGCACGTGTACCCGGTTTGATATCGGCGAGATCGCCTTCTGCGACATCAGCGATGACCCAAACCTGCGACAGGTCGGCGATACGATAGAGTTCATCGCCGGCACTGACGCGCTGGCCGTTGATGATGCGCTTGCTGATGATGGTCCCGGATGCCGGTGACGGCCAATCGATTGTACGCGGATTGACGCCGCTTTCACGCAGTTCCTGGATACGGATTTCAGGAACGCCGAGATTGCGCAGCCGGCGTATCGTACCGTTGAGGCTCGACTGTCCCAAAGCCGGGGTCGGCTGTCCGCGGCCCGAGACGACGAGCAGATCAGCCAGCGCCTGTTGAATGTCAGGACTGTAAACACGGAACAATGATTCTCCTTTGCGGACGGTTTGGCCGGTCGTGTCGACGAAAAGATCTTCGACATAGCCTTCCGACCGCATCGACACGACGGTGAGACGCCGCTCGTCGAGGGCCACTGCACCGACAGCGCGCACGGGCTGCGCCAGCACAAGAGATTGCGCCGGTTCAGTGCGCACGCCACTGCGTTGAATGCGCTCGACGCTTAACTTGATGCTACTGCCCCGGTTCTGCACATCGCCGTCGTAGACCGGGATGTAATCCATTCCCATCGAGTCCTTCTTCGGCACCGGCGAGGTGTCGGGCAGCCCCATGGGATTGCGATAGAAAAGAACCTTGCGGCCGCTTTGTGCGGCCACCGGCGTTGCAGGCGGGTCGAATGTGGGCTCCGCGTCGTCATAGACCGGAAGGAATGCACGGCCCTGCACGTCCTTCTTCGGAGTGGCCGACCAGGACGGCGCCCCGCTTGGATCGCGGTAGTACAAGACTTTCCGTTCGGCTGCTGTGGCCATCGTGACCTTGGCAACACCAGCCGATGTTACTGACCCATACCAGATTGCGTAACCGACCGCGGCAGACGCCGAGACGCCGAGCGCCAGGGCGAATATTGCAAAACGTGGTGTCATGACGTTCCCCCGTTTGCTCACTTGACCGCTTTGACGATGACCTTGCCGACGACGGTTTCCGGTTCGCCCTGCACCTTGGCCGCGACGCTGACCAGGTACCGGCCCGCCATCGGCAGATCGGTCTTAAATGTGTAGACGCCAGGTTCAGTGGCCGGCATTTGCGCGACGGGCGACACCATGTCAGCCATGCCGTCAGGCGCCATATCGACACGGGTACGGATGATGACCGCGTCCGCAACCGGCTTGCCGCTCGGCTTATGCGTGAGACGCAGCGCGACGACGACGTCGTCGCCTTTCTTGATTTCGGCCGCCACCGGTTCGAACGTGTAATCATTCGCGCCAGCGAGAGCCGCGACAGCGGTCAGGTTAAGCACAACCGCACAAACGGCTGCGAACAGGTACTTGGCAGGCATGATCGATCTCCTCGTGAATCTGCGTTAGCGGCGCGGGCAGAGGTCTGGCGCAGCCGAACACGGCCGCGGGCCTGAAGCCCGCCTTCACACTTGCTGGAGATCAGACGCGAGGAGGCCGAAAGGGAAGCGAGCCCATTTGTGCTGAAAGACGATCACTGGCCCGCAAGGGCTGAAGCGCCAGGCCGACGGCTGGCACAAATGCGACAGCGGCTGACGCGGCCCCGGTCACACTGAAGCAGTGGAACACGCAGCCCGCTATAGACATGCACTCGCTATCAGACTTTTGCGTCTGACTGCCTGGCGCGTGCATGTGATGGTCACAATCAGGCATGGACACGGACGCCGCCGCCACTTGTGGCGTACCGGCAAACCCAACCGCTGCCGGCAGCACTGCCACCGACAGACCGACAAAAATCACCAG
>DATGDN010000205.1:0-7319 GCA_035310865.1 Pseudolabrys sp.
AATAAATCCGACTGCGCCTGATTCCGGACGCCGGCCTCACGCGCCGGCGGTTGCGTTTGCTCGGCCTGCTTTTTTCTTTCGTGGTGCGCCTGGGCGGAAATTAACCGGACGCTAACCTTAAACTGGGCAAATCTTGCCGGGTGAGGCGCACGATCGGCGCCCCGGGTAGGACAAAACCGTTGCAAGCCTTTTTCGATTTCATGAAGTCGCTGGGTGCTGCGCGAATGGCGGCGATGGCTGCTGTAACGCTCGCCCTGATCGGCTTTTTTTCGTTCCTCATGATTCAGATGACGACACCGTCGATGGTGCCGTTATTCACCGCCCTCTCGGTCGACGACAGCGCTTCGATCATCAAAGATTTGGAGTGGCAGGCCGTTCCCTATCAGCTCAAGAGCGACGGCGCGATCATCATGGTCCCCAAGGACAGGGTCGCACGATTGGGCCAACGGACTGCCTTTGCGCCCGCTGTCTGCGGAAGCCCGCCGCGCGCTCAATACCAATCGCTGGCCGGGTAACGTGCGGGAGCTCGAAAATACGTTGCATCGCGCGGTGCTGCTCTCGAGTGGCCTCGAGATCGGCGTCGATTGCATTCTTTCATCCGACGGTGGTCGGCTCGATCAAGTGCGCGGCACGGACGTCGCCGCCCATGCGACGATAGCGGCCGAGCAGGTCACCCGCAATCTGGTCGGCCGTACAGTCGCTGAAGTCGAGCGCGATTTGATCCTGGAGACACTCAAGCATTGCCACGGCAACCGCACGCACGCGGCCAATATTCTCGGCATCTCGATCCGCACGCTGCGCAACAAGCTCAACCAATACGCAGCCGACGGCACGCCAATTCCGCCGCCGCATGGCGGGGAGCCGCTAAAGGGAGCTGCCTGACGGCGGCAATAAAAAACCCGGCGCCTGCGCGCCGGGTTTTTGCAATTCCAACACGCTACCAACGCTTAATCGCGCACTTTATCGGATTGTTTTTTGCTTTCTGCCGCGTGGTATCGAGTTCGACCGCCTTGGCTGGTATTATGCACACACTCTATAAAATTTGTCCTGCTCCACTATGGCAGGAGGCCGAACGGATCGGCGTATTTCGCGGCTCCGAAATCGATCATCGAGACAACTTCATCCATTTCTCGACCGCCGCTCAGGTGATTGAGACAGCTGCAAAGCATTTTGTAGGTCAGAACGGCCTGGTGCTGGTGAGTGTCGATGCGGCCAGGCTCGGCGATGCGCTGAAGTGGGAGACATCGCGCGGCGGGGCGCTGTTTCCGCATCTGTACGGTCATCTCGATCTGGCTGCAGTTATTGGCGCCGTGCCCTTACCCCTTGGCCCCGACGGGCGCCACGTTTTTCCGCCCCTGAAGGACTGATCCATTCGCGTGCCGCTCGTAAGCAAAAGACCCAATATGGATTTAATCGACGCCGCGACCGACATCGCCGACAGCGCGGCGGGTGCCGACGCCGCGCTGGAGAGCGTCCAGGAGCATAAAATTACACGGCTGCCTCAACGACCTCGCATCGCATGAACGCGCCGCTTTGCGCCGGGCATTTTTCGACGGCAGCACCTATGAGGATCTTGCAGCGCGTATGAAAGTGCGCTCGGAACCATGAAGAGCTGGTCCGCCGCGCAATGTTCAAGCTGAAGGCATGCCTGGAGCAATGAGCGATACGTTCGACCATAACAGCCTGCCTGAAGACGAATTGCTCGCGGCCGAGTATGCGCTGGGCGTGCTTGAAGGCGCCAACCGTGCCACGGCTGAACAGCGCATGGCGCGTGAGCGCGGCTTTGCGCGCCGGGTCGCCGAATGGGAGCAGCGGCTTGCCCCCTGGGCCGCTGAAATTCCCGAGTTCGTCCCGCCTCCGCACGTCTGGGACCGCATTGTCAGCGCCCTGCCCGTGCAGACCCAAAGCACGGGCCTTTGGCAGAGCCTCGCGTTCTGGCGCGGGTTTAGTCTCGCGGCCAGCGCCCTCCTGCGGCCTGCATCGCAGCACTGATTTATTTCGGCGCGTTCACGCAACAAGAGCCGCTCGTCGCAACGATCAAAGGCGGCGGCCAGCGGCATTTCATGGCGACCGTCGACCTGAAACGTGGCACCGTCGCTATCGTCCCCGCAGCCTTCAGCGCCGATGCCACGCGCGTCCCCGAGCTCTCTGGCTGATCCCGCTTGACGGCCATTGCGCGCCGACGCCGCTGTGACGCTGACGCTGCCCACCGAACTTGCGGGTTTGGCGAAGAGCAATGCCGTACTTGCGGTTTCACTCGAGCCGCCAGGCGGATCGACCACCGGCCTGCCCACCGGGCCGGTGATCGGTACAGGCAAACTCACGAACCTGTGACCGATCGTCTGCATCCGTAGTTTCAGGCCCTCCGTAGCTCTCTACGTCTCCACCTTAGGGGACAGCAAACAGAGCAACGGAGAGAGCCATGAAGCGCAGACCCCCGTCCTCTCGCAAAGCGAAATCACCCCGCGCGCGTCTCAAGACGGTCGGCAGCATCTAACGCGGCCCGCCTTTAACCCCACTGGCGGAACTGTCGCGGAAATGCGCCAGAGCACGCAAATTGCCTCAATTCACAAGGATTCAACGATCCGTGATGCCCCCTAGGGAACTGTGGCGGCGTACCTACGTTATCGGCTCGATCCAGCTGAACCTTTTGTCAGGACGGGGAGACAAAGAGGCAGGAGCCCCGGAGGACGTCATGAACTGGTCTATGTACACCGCAGACCGCAGTACCCATCTCAAGATCGTGGTGGTCGGGCTTGCCGCTGCGCTTTTGATTGCCGTGATCGGCATTTCAGCGCGCGAACTTAACCTCGGCGTGGATATTATGACCGCGCAGAATCCGGCCGTCATCAAGGCTGGCGGGCCAGTCGTATTCACCGACCGTACCGCTCCGACCGTCCGTTAAGCGGTTTTTCAGTTTCCCCCTCCCCGCAACTCGACGCGCCGCAAAAGCGGCGCGTTTTGTTGTGAAGTGGCCGAATCGAAGAAAAAGACCGGCAACACCTGACATGAAGAGCCGTTTGAATCGTTGGTCGGCGTGCCTGATCGCTCTTGGTCTGACGGCGGCCGCGCCAATCGCGCGGGCGCAGGGCGTCCCGCCTACTGCCCTGGCCGAATTCCAGGCAAGGCTCGCGCAATATCAGGCTGCGCGGAGCGCCTATGAGGCGGAGGCCAGCACCTATTGGGATGCGGTCGCTGCAAAGCGCCGCGTGCGCAATGCCAAACGCCGCGAGCACCGTCCGATCAGTCTCGACGATTATGTGCTCACGCAACCGCCGATCTATTCAGGACCGCAGCGTCCCGTCGACCCGCGCGCGCCTCCGCCGCCGCCGCCCGAGCGCCCGGACATTCCCGTGGTTGTTGATTTCCTGCAGAACGCCACCGAGCAGTTCGCCTTTGTGCCGCAACGGCCGGCGAGCGAACTCGAGTTCAAGCGCGCCTATGCGACGGCCGCTCTCGCGGCCGGCCTGACCCGCGACCAGATCGTCGGTGTGTATATCTTCGAAACAGGCGGCAACGGCACCTACGATTCCCAAGCCGGGCTCGTCCCGTACCGTCCGGGGGCGCGCGCGATCTCGCCGGCGATCGGCTACAACCAGTTGCTTAGCACAAATTCCGTATCGCTTCTGGCCGAGCATGGCGGCCGGCTGATCGCAGCGTTGCGGCAGAAGGCCAATGCCATGTCCGGCAGCGCGAAACTCGCAATGGAACGCAAGATCGAGGCCCTTAAGCGCATGATTGCTTTCAGCCGCTCGGTACCCAACCGATGGAGCGAGCATGATCGGCTGGCGAAGACGACGGCGGGCGGCTTCGGAATTCACGCAACCGTGCTCGACATTGATATCGGCCCGCTGCTGCAGGTTCAGAAGCTCGTCGACTCGCTGCACTTTGCACGGGCAAAGGGTTATACGGCGCCGCTCACCGCCGCCGAATTGGAGTTGATGAATCTGACCGGCGACGGCAATGGCTTCGACATGGTGACGATGCCGCACGAACTCCGCGCCCGCGTGCCGACGTCCAATTTTTTCCAGCAACAAGGCTACGAGCGCAATCCAGTGGCCCGGCGCACCGGCGTGGTGGCCAATCTCATTGCCGATATCGAAGGCAAGATGCAGCGCGGCGCGCAGGCGCACGGCGCACGCGAGCTGGCAAACGCTTTCTAGAATGTTGCGGAACCAGCGGATCTTGCGGCGTCTTACCGCTGATCCCCCGCGATCTCCTCGACAAGATCAACTACTCTGCGGCGAATCTTGGAGTCCTTGATGTTCGTGAACGCCTTGGTCAGTGCCAGGCCGTCGGAGCTCGATAGAAAATCGGAAACGTAATCGGCGACCGGCGCCTTGGAAGAACGATCGTCGGCGTGCTTGCCGCCGGTCACGCCTTCGAAAAAGAACGACACCGGCACTTTGAGAATTTGTGCGATGTGCTGCAGACGGCTGGCGCCGATCCGGTTTGTTCCTTTCTCATATTTTTGGACCTGCTGAAAAGTTAGGCCGAGCTTCTCGCCAAGCTTTTCCTGACTCATGCTCAACATGAGGCGGCGCATGCGCACGCGAGAGCCTACATATTTATCCGTGGGGTTCGGAGACTTTTTTGCCATCATCTGAGTGTGCCGCAACGCAAGGTTGGTTGAGAATTTCCAAGGTCAGAAATGGCGAAACAAGGACGGGTTGCGCCGGAACAAAGTACATCGCACGGTCTGTCATTAAAGAAGTAGAAATTTTATTAGACTGCATCTAAAAACTTGACGCAAGCCAATTGCGGAGGCTTTAAACTGGAGCACCGGCCGGCGCCCGAAGTCGAAAGTTGTTTGCCGTAAACGGCGCCAACCCCCGAAGCTGCAATACAAAATCGATAAGTCACACGCTCGACGACAGAGCTGGCCGGTCGTTCATGTGTACCGAGCCCGTGCACATGGCCGCGTCGTTCAAGCGCAAAAGGCGCCGTCAGTCGCAACCGACGGCGGCCTGCATTTTAATGGATTAAAGCTTTAGGCGGGTGCTCCGCCGGCGTTGAAACCCAGCGCGGCAATCCGGTCGAGTTCGGCCTGCTCGCGCGCATTTTCCTCCGCCTTCTCGCGCTGCTGATCGCGCTCGTCGAGCATCTCCACTTTCTTGAGCTCTTCGAATGCTTCGCCCAAGGCAGCCTTGGCATCGTCGAGTTGCACGCGCAATTCGTCGGTCGAATGCTTGAGATTTTCGCGCCGCGAGGTCGCCGCCTTCGCGTAGGTTGGATAGGCAAAATGGGCCGGGTCGTGAATGCCTGCGCGGTCCTGCTCGAGCTTGATCTCGCGCTCGAGCTCCCCGGCAATGCGGTCAAACTCGGCGATCATTGCCTCGATCTGGGCAACCTTGCGCCGCTTCTCGTCAACCTGGAACTTCTTGAGACGGATAAGGGTTTCGCGTGACTTCATCGACTAGGTACTCCCCGAAGCGCCGAATACGTGGGCTGCGGCGTGGCGATGCCGCCGGGGCCGCGCGTCCATATTCCGGACCGTTCAGACGCCAACTGTGCCCCAATAACGTTAGTTTTGTGTTTCTTCGCCCTTTAGAATTCGCTCTAACCGCTGGTAGCCTTCCGCCATCGGTGTTGACTCTTCCTTAAGCTGGGCCAGGCAGGCCCCCAGCGGCTTGTCCAAGGCAATGGCCTCGTCGACATCGGTACTGGAGCCCGGCCGGTCGGCGCCCAGCCGAATCAACTCTTCCATATCCGAGTAGGTCGCCATGACTTGCCGCGCCCGGACAGAAAAGCCGGGTCGGCGCCTCCCGCGGCATCGTGCGAGGAAATCGACGAGGACATTGATGGCCGGATAGCGGCGGCGTCGCGCGCTCCATCACGATGTGGCCGTCGAGGATGCCGCGGACCGCATCCGCTACGAGTTCGTTGTGGTCATCGCCGTCGACCAGCACGCTGAAAATGCCGGTGATGGTGCCCTGCCCCTGGACCGGCGCGCTCGAGCAGGCGCGGCAGCTCGACGAACACGGTGGGAGTATATCCCTTGGCGGTCGGCGGCTCGCCCGTCGACTCGATCTCGCGCTGAGCCATGGCAAAGCGTGTCACCGAGTCCATCAGCACCAGCACGTCCTTGCCGAGATCGCGAAAATACTCAGCGATGGCGAGCGTCAGATAAGCGCCTACCGTCGCATCAGTGCCGGCTCATCGGAGGTGGAGACTGCTAGCACCGAGCGTGCAAGGCCGGCGGCGCCAAGCGTCCTGCAAGAATTCCTGCACTTCACGGCCGCATTCTCCGACGAGGCCGATGACGGAAATGTCCGCCGAAACATTACGGGCAAGCATCGACAAGAGGACCGACTTGCCGACGCCGGAGCCCGAGAAAATACCCATGCGCTGGCCGCGGCAGACCGTGATGAACGTGTTGAGCGCGCGCACGCCAAGATCGAGCGGCTCACCAACGCGGCGCGGGGCATGCGCCGGTGGCGGCAACGCGCGGTAGCGACGGCTCGGCCGGCAACGGCCCTAACCCGTCGATCCTACAGAGTAGGACGCAAGCTGATTGTCGGTCAGGCTGACCATGCGGCGGAGCGGGCTTCCTACGAAGTCGTCGCCTTGCGATTATCAAGCCCACCTTGATAAAGCAGGTCCAGCATCTTGCCGTCCGCACCCGCACTCAAAGCACCCGCTCAAAACGACTACCGACAGTGGCCCGTCGAACATCTTCGCCGCCCACGACAGCGGGCCGGGGCTGCCGCACACGAACAGCCACGGCACGCTGCCGGGGAAGACGTCGTTCGTGGTGTACGTACAGGAGGCCCAGAACTTCAGGAATTCTTCGCGGTGGGCCTCCCAGTCTCGGCGCATCTAGTCGCTGGCGAAGTCCTCCAAGTTCGTGCTGCGTCGTCGCCGTAGTCGGTCCGGTATAGGAACGTCGCGGCCTCGGCATCTCAAGCTAACCTCAAAATAACGATCGACCTTAATTGCGGTTATGACAGTAAAAAGAGCAATGTTTTCAGGGTTTACCGGTCGTTATTTTACGTAATTAAATAGGTCTTAAAGACGGTCAAATTTAACCCGGTGTTTACCCGCGTCGTTAATCATTGGGTCATTCGTCCACGGGACTTAAGGCTTCTGAGTCGCCCAGCCAGGGACGGAAGGGGCGAGGCTTAGAGTCGGTTAGACCGATTCTTAAACCAGGGCATTAGACAGGACGTGGCAAAACCACTCTCCAGCAGGATCTTACGTGGATTTCGGGCCGTTTTACCTACGGAGCGCTTGCACGGGAGAATCAGGTTTTGTTAACCATGCCTAGATATTGTCGATTCGGTTTGTCCCACCGCGTTTTTTCAGACTCGCCGCGAGAT
>DATGDN010000206.1:0-1891 GCA_035310865.1 Pseudolabrys sp.
CCGCACTGTCGTAGACCCAGCCATGCACAAAGGTGTTGAGCTGTCCCGTCTCACTGACGAGGTAATAGTGCGGCTCGCCCATGTAACGGAGCTGCACGGGATAGGCCAGCTTGCTGTAGAGCTCGAGCTGGGCCGGTACCCTACCGGGCAGAATCCGATAGGTCCGATGATCGATAATCACTGAGCGCCTCCCTTGAAAATCGCCGCCTGATGCAGCGGTCAGGCGGGCACTTTTCCGGCAAGGCGGGCAGCGGTCAATAGATTTAAAGCTTTTTCGCCTGCATGAACGGCTTGTCGACAGCGCGGTGCTCAGTGCGCTGCTCGGCCGGCTTCTGATAGTGCGCGAGATTGCTGACGGTGTTGACCGGCGCTTCTGCGCTGAAGTTACTGCACCGGTGCGCGAGCGCCACCCCCGATAGATATTTTGGACTAATTCTTTATCCGGTCGCCGGTTCCACCGACGCTACCTGGAAGGTGTGTGTCTCTCCGTCCTCATTGCGAATGGAGACATATTCGCCTGGGCGGAAAGCGTGCGTGCCAAAGCGATAGCCGCTTTCGTCATCATCCTCAGCCGTTTGGTCGTAATCGAAAACCCAGCGGCCATGCTCGGGCCCACCAGGCTTGTGGACCAAAAAACCGAGTTCGTCTGGCTCGCCTTCCCAAAACCGGCGTACGCGACAGTGATCGCGCTGCTGCTTCCAGAGCGCGGCGTCGATGTGGCTTTTGCCATCCAGGGGCGCGACAAATTCATAACCATGCCGCGGCGAGCCTTGGGGAAACTCCTTGGATCGGGCGAGATTGAGCCGGATGCGTTTGAAACTGTGCGGCAGGGTCGTCACGGTCTAGTCTCCTTGGTCGGTACAATATGGTGTCTATCATGGCCAGTTTCGGCAAGCGCGTTTTGATCTGGATCAGCCCATGAATTTCCGCCATTTCCTCGGCTGCGGAACCAACAGCGCTCCACCATGACCGCAAAGGCTTCCCAGCAACCGGTAATCGACTTTCTTGGCGACCCGAACAGCCATGGGGGGGTCGCTGTCAAGCGCATCGATACCCACGCCGCATCGGTTTTTCTCGTCGGAGGCCGGGCATACAAGATCAAGCGCGCGGTGCGATTTCCGTTCCTCGATTTCACCACGCTCGACAAGCGTAAGGCGGCCTGCGAAGCGGAGATCAAGGTCAATCGCGCCTTTGCACCCGCGATCTATCGCGGCGTCGTTCCGATTACGCGCAGTCAGGATGGCAGGCTCGCGATTGGCGGCAAAGGCGAGCCGGCCGAATGGGCCGTCGAGATGCGCCGTTTCGACGAACAACAAACGCTCGATCGGCTGGCCGAATCCGGACGCATCGATGAGGTCCTGGCCGACGCTCTGGGACGGACCGTGGCCGCCGCACATCGCGTTGCGCCCACCGTGACGGATGCCCACTGTACGGAGGCCCTCGCAGAAATTATTGCGCAAAACGAGGCCGAACTCACCGCGGAGCCCGATCTTTTTTCTTTGTCGGAATTGCGCGCCTTGGCCGCCGCAACGCATGACGCATTCGAGCGCGTCAAGCCGTTATTGCTGGCGCGCGAGCGCGCCGGTCTTGTGCGCCGCTGTCATGGCGACCTGCACCTGGGCAATGTCGTCCTGATGGATGGCAAGCCTGTCTTATTCGATGCAATCGAATTCGACGACCGCATCGCAACGGGCGATGTCTTGTACGACCTCGCCTTTTTGCTGATGGACCTGACCGAACGCGGTCTTCGGCCAGCGGCGAATATCGTGTTCAACCGATATCTGGCCGAGACGCGGCGCGTCCACGACCTCGACGCGCTTGCGGCTCTGCCGTTGTTCATGTCGATCCGTGCGGCGATCCGCGCGAAGGTAACCGCAGCGCGGCTCAGGCA
>DATGDN010000207.1:0-6218 GCA_035310865.1 Pseudolabrys sp.
CATACCGACTTACGGCCTTCATGTGGCACAGCCTGTCGACATGAAAAACTTTCCGTTCGACGTCGTCCCGCTTCCGTGAGAACGGCGCGCCGCCCTCTGTAAACTTCTTGTTGAACGATCGATAATCCTCACGCTGGCTCCGTCACCGCGCGGAAATGCACCAGCGAGGGATAGGTGCGCCCGTTGGCCTCGTGCCGCACGTCGGCGATGGAAAAAGGGAAATTGACAAGGCGATGGCCGGCGAGCGTGAGCGGTACGTCGTCGAGCGCCTGCAGCAGCGCGCCGACAGTGACATGCGCCTCGCGGTGGTACCGCCCTGGCGCGACCATGCGTGCAAAGTGGGTTGATGCTCGAGGCCAGGCTCGCTTCCTGCCGAAAAATCGCTCACGCGCGTCTCGTCAAGCGTCACATAAGGAAATGCCGCCTCGTGTGGCGGCTCGTCGTAGACCTTCGGGCCGCCAAGCGTGGCAGTGCGACGTTGATCGTGAGTGCCGCGTACACGGCGGCACGCAGCGCGGCGAAAGCGCTGGTTGGCGTGAAAAACCTCGGAATGTGGCCGCGGCTGAGAATGAATTGCATTTTACTTAATGAGTGGACGTACAGGTCCCCTCATCGGCTCGGATGACGCGCGCGCCTTTGTTTGCGGTCATAAGAATGAGCGCGTCACCATCAGGAGACTGCGATGCGCACGCCTCTGATCGCTGCACGGCTTCGCCGCCATCTCCGCCATCGCTTTCGCGAGAATGGATGACATACGTAAACCCGTCATTGTCCGCTGAGCGCGCCAGCTCAGCCGATAGATTCCCGCTTTCGCGGGAATCAACGGAGTCCTTTGGACATCTCTTTTTTGAATCAGTTCAGACGCCTGATCGGCCCAGGCGGCGGCGACATGCCGATACGGCTTTAAGCAGCGCGGCGCGTTGTAGCCGGAGTCGCTTCACGGTTTTCGACATCAGCGACACCGACGCGGTATCGATACACCATTTCCCAACCCTTCCAGCCGGTGAACAATAAAATGCACACGACCACAAGCGACAAGACTAGCCCGTTCGGCAGCACCGCAGATGATCCTTCGGAGTAGCGAGCATAAAAACTGTGTTTTCAATAAGCACGACAACGATGTTTCCTCCCGCGTGCCACCAGGCATCATTGAGCGCCCAAGACATCGGTAAGGCCCGCCACCGCGGCGAGTGCGGCCATCACGAGGCCCGCACCAATGAGCCAAAGTGCCGCTGTGGCCCACGCGTTGTTTGTTGTTTGAAGTCTGCCAGTAGGCCAAGTCACAAACAAAGGCCGAAACAAAGAACGCGATGGGAAATGGAATGAGCATCGGGTGAATAGGATGGCCCGCGATGCTGGTTGTCCTTTTCGGATTGGTCATGGTGGCCTCCGACCTGGTCCCCCCCGACACAATTCAACGCGACCCAGCCGCGCAATTTCCTCCGGACAACTCCCGGCGGAAGGCGCCGCCACCACGTCGAACTTCGAAAAAAAATGGCCGGTTCCGCGCAATATCAGGCAGGTTTCCCGCCCAGATCGCCTGATCTGTTGGAGTGGCCGGATTCGTAGACGATGTCCGTGCGGCTGTTGTGGTCGGCCTGCTCGGCCAGCCGCACGTAGCACTGCGACAGGTTTGCCCATTGCGCCCGCATCACCGGGCTGAGTTCGCGCGCCGCCCGGGCACGAAGCTGTGCGGCAAGCGCGCGGTATCGGTCGGCTGGGCTCATGGCGTCGTCTACGTCTGCTCAGAGTGTGTCTTTGTACGCATGGTCAGAACAAGCTCGCCGCCGGTCCGTTCCTGTTCCCCTGCGAAAAATTCCGCGGATTTTTCTGCGACACCAACCGCTTAGGTTCCACGTGTCGCCGTTGCGTCACTCCGCGGTGTCCCTCGTTGACAAAGTTCCGCCGCCGGGGCTCATGCAGCGGGCATGTCGCGTTTCGTCTCCACCGTCTTCGCCATCCTGCTCGCCGCCCCCGCCTTCGCCGTCACCGGCAATGCGCCGCCGGCGGCCGGCTGGGCCGCGCGCGCGATCGTGATGATCGTGGACGCGCGCGACGATCTCTGCACCGGCACGGCGCTCGCGCGCGACCTGGTGCTGACCGCCGCGCATTGCGTGGCGCGGACCGTCGACTACCAGGTCAAGGCCTATCAGAACGGCGTCGCCATTCCCGTGCGCACGATCGTGCGGCATCCGCATTTCGACTATGCTAGCTATGCCGCCAGCCGCGCCACCGCCGACGTCGCGCTCATCAAGCTGTCCGCTCCCCTGCCCGACATTGTCATTCCCGCGGCGCTCGCGGCGCCGCGCCGGGTCGCGGCCGGCGAGACCCTGACCATCGCCGGTTACGGCGTCACCATTGCGGGCACGGCACGCGGGCTTGGCCAGCCGCGCATGGCGACGCTCACCGTGACCGGAAAGCCCGGCTCGTTGCAGATCCGCCTTTACGACGTCGCGACCCGCAACCAGCGCATCGGGCTTGGCGGCTGCACCGGCGATTCCGGCGCGCCGGCCTATGACGGCGAAGGCCCGCTGGTGATCGGCGTGGTGAGCTGGTCGACGGCGCCGGGCGACGAGGAAGGCTGCGGCGGCCTCACCGGCATCACGCCCCTCCTCAACTACCGTGACTGGATCGTCGAGACCGCGCGCAAGCTCAATTCGCCGCTCGCGCCCTGATCGCGCAAAGTGCTGCGCTTAAACGACAAGGACCCCGAAGGCAGTGCCTCCGGGGTCGGTGCCGCCCAGGTCGTGTGAAACGCCTTACCAGCAGCGGCGAATTTTGCGGACGTATCCGTCGAAGTTTTCGCGGATCACCCGGCAGTGCCGCCGGTTCACATAGGCGTAGTCATCGTTGTCATACGCGTAGCTGCGATAGCGGGGGCCGTGGTAGCCGTTGTCGTAGTAGCCCCACCCGGGGCCAACGCCGACTCCGACCCCGACCGGGCCCGCGCCGACCCAGACACCCTGCGCGCTCGCCGGCACCGACATTGCGACGCCCGCGGCAGCCAGGATTCCGATTGCAAGCTTCCTCATTGGGAACCTCCTTGTTGCTGCACCGGGGTGAAACGCATGGGCGCGTGCAGCCGTTCCTGATGCGCCACTTGTCGAAGCCGGCCGCTTGTTTGCGTCTTTGCAAAGATTTGTGAAGCCGTGTTCCGCGGGAACCGCGGCCCCGCGCGGTTAAGCGATGGTAAATCCCCGCGCCGGCATTTGATGCGTGGTTTTCGCCTTTCTTAATGCGCCGTCCCTACTGTGCCGACGCCACAGGGAGAGCGTGACGCATGTCGCGGGTTTTCTCATTTCTGAAGGATGAATCGGGCGCTACCGCGATTGAGTACTCGCCGCCGGCATTTCGATCGTGATCGTCTCCACCGTCAGTGCCATCGGCTCGACCCTCAATGCCACATTCGACCGCATCGCGACTCTGACCAAGTAACTGACCAAGTAACAAACAATCCTCCGACTGAAATCCGAAGAAGCCGCCGTGCCGGCGGATTTTTCTTTTGACTTCAATGCATGCGCTGGTCCTGCGCCACGCCAATCGTCCTGCGCGAGCGCGCGCCGCTCGGAGGAGGTTTGTCGCTGTTGCCGCGCGTTTCTTGTTTCGCTGTCACCTCTTTGACGTTGTGACAGTGCGAGCACATGAAAAAATGCGAGATCATGTCCGTCGTTCCCTGCGTCCGGACCGAATTGAACCACACCATTGGCTCGTGACACAGATCGCAGGTCGGCGGCTTTAGACGTTGAACCGAACGCTTCAGAAATGCGACCATGGCTTGGCCTGGCTTGCTGCGAGCCGGAACGGGCCTTTGCAGGCGCAGGCTGACTCGCATCGACAGGTTTTGTCTAGCAAAAAACTTGCCACGGACGAAAATCGATCCACGCCGACACTCAAGCACGCCACCGGCGGCGCCGTTCACCTGTCGGCAATATCCGCCTCTTTCGCGTTGGGCATGCGCTTTGCAGAGTCGCGCTTTGCAGATTGGGAACCTGCAGGCGAAGCGATCTTTGCACCTTCCGGCTCTTTCGCTTGCGCCAGATCTTTCGCGGGCGGCGGTTTCGGCACCGGCAGAGGGATTGCGTCCGGCCCATTCCAGGCAAGCAGGCCGGCGGCTTCCTGGCACGGCGCCGCTTGCGGAATTTTCAGGGCCGGACCTCCAGCCTGTGCATCGGTCCATGTTTCCAGCGGCCGGCCGGTAATCGCCTTGACGTAGTCCTGCGTTTCCTGCGGCAGCTGCCCCTTCTTCGCGCGCCAATCCTCGACGCGCCTGGGACCCGCGTTGTACGCGGCGGCGGCAAGGCCGAGATTGCCAAATCTGCGATAGTGGTCGCGCAGGAGCCGAGCCGACGCCGGAATGGCCAGCACCGGGTCGAACGGATTATCGAGGCGCCTGTCGGTGGCCGTCTCCGGCATGAACTGCGCAATGCCAAAGGCGCCGGCAGAACTGATGGCGGCCGGCCTGAAGCTGCTTTCTTGGTACAGCAGGCGAATGAAAAAATTCACCGGCAGATCGTTGGTGTGTGCCGCCCGGACGAGCGTGTCGCAGATTTCTTCACGCGGCCGGTAGACAACCGGCTTGAGAAGCGGGCGGAGCGGCGCCAGCGGCAGAACGACCGGTTCGTAGTTGGGCTCTGTGCGGGCGTTTTCCGCCGGTTTCCTCGCCAGCAAATCCACCGAAATTTGAACCAGATCGCGCCACGCGAGCGCCAGCCACGCCGCGATAAATACCCCGGCAACACTGATGCCGATATCGCCGGCGAGCCGGAAGCCCTTTCGATCCGCGACCGTGCTCGGCAGCAAGCCAACGGCGACGCCCACGAGAAGAATGAGCGCAATATCTCGGCCTGTGAAAAACATTGGGCGCTGATCCGTCGGCTTGCAGAACGGTCGCACGCGAGCGTGACAAATATGCGGCAGGCAGCGACCGGCTTTCTCCATCCGGACGGACGCCACGCGCCGGCTCGCCGCACCCGCCAAGCTCTCTTACGCCAAGCTCTCTTAATTGAGTACTGGCTTTTCAGGCGCTTTCGGAGTGGAATGATCCGGGGCGGCTTCCGACAAAGGAAGACTCAATGGAACTGAGTAATTGGTGGTTTGCCACCGTCTTTGCGTTTGCCATTCTTGGCTGCGCGTCTGTGGTTCTGATTGTGTCCTATCGCGCACGTTCGAAAGAAGGTGGCTGACGCTTCCTTTGTCGAGGATCGGGTGGCGAGACTTGAACCAAGCGGACATTCGCTAGCGGCCCGCGCCTTGGACGAGAGGCGTCAGCAGCAAGGCGCGTGATTTGTCCGCTTTGGGTGATGAGCGGACATTTCGCAGTGCAATCGCTATGTCCGCTTTGCCCCGAAGCAGCTATTTCTCGCGAGAATTTTTTGTCGGCCTATTCACATCCATTCGCTGGAGCTTCTCTGTTCCGGTCGGGACATAGTCACATTCACATTGAGCGCGCATGCATTGAGCAAGCGGCAAGCGCGGTACAGCATTGCCGAGGTATTCCATTTCTTCTTGTGCCATCGCTGCGTCGCAGGCGTGCTTCCCGGGTAAAATTCGGACGCAGCGCAACAATCCGAGTCGGTGTGCGTTTCGAAAGACCTTTAGCGATCGGGCAATATCTTTTGGTGTCTTGTGCATGGCCGTGCCAGCTGTCGCACAAATACAATCGAGCTATTTCAGCTCGGGCCTCACGCATGCCTTCAAGAAAATTCGGTATTGTGGTGTCGTTCGTCAGATGTCTTCGAGAGCATGAGCTAAGACTGAGTTGCTTGCGTTCCTTCAGCGCTCGCCGAGGCACGATGAGCGTCCGTTACGTCCGCTCGCTTGTTTTCATTTTGGAAGTGTCCAAGCACAAACAGGCGGATCGCCGAGGATAGATTGCTCTGTTTGCGGGTGCCGTCGATCTTGGCGACCAATTCCGACAGCGTCACGCGCTCGGCATGCGCGATGTTTTTCAGGTCATTCCAGAAGGCGTCTTCAAGGCTGACGCTGGTCTTGTGCCCATCGATCACGATGGAGCGTTTAACAACCGAGGATTTCATCGGGCCCCTCGCAGCCCCCTTGCCCACTATCTTTATACAGGCGATTCCAAATCGACCGGAGTAACTTGATCCCACAACGGTCAAGCCTTCTTGCGAAAATGGTCCATCAAATGCGCCTTCGTGTGATGCCCGACACAGCAAAATTTCGTCGGACAGCGTGTATTCACATTGAAGGGGGCCTGT
>DATGDN010000208.1:0-8872 GCA_035310865.1 Pseudolabrys sp.
CTTGCGTTCGTTCAACCGCGGCTCGTCTTCGGCGTGAAACGATGCGCGGCGACGGATCACTTTGAGAACGCCACGCAGGCCCGCGTCGTCCGCAACGAGCAATGAGCCGGTGGACGACCCCATGAAAACCTTGATGCCCGCGCAACCGGGGAGCCGTTCCAGCTCCGCGAGATGCTTTGTGTTGTCGGCGGTCGCTCCGAGAAAGAAGGCGAAGTCGCAATGCATGCGGTGGTGCCCGCGCTTGACCTTATCGGCGAGCGCTTCGGCGCTCACGGTCAGCGGGTCAGTGTTCGGCATCTCGAAAACCGCAGTGACGCCGCCCATCACCGCCGAAAGCGAGCCACTTTCCAGATCTTCCTTGTGGGTGAGGCCAGGCTCGCGAAAATGAACCTGTGTATCGATCACGCCGGGCAGCACGTGCAGGCCACGGCAGTCGATCACCTCGCCTGCGGGCGCGCGTGACAGGTCGCCGAGCGCCTCGATACGGCCTGCACGAACGCCAAGATCCCGCACCCCCTCGCCATCATGGTTGACGACCGTGCCGCCCTTGAGGATCAGATCGTAGGTGTCAGCCATGCGTGAACGTGTCTAAATCGGGCTTGAGCCCCGCCTGACAGCGCTTACGTTCCGCAGCGAGTTCTGGCAAGAGACTATCGAAAGAGATCCCAGAGAAACGGTATGCAGGCAGTACTTCTCCCCGATCGCGGCGTGGTCAAGGTCGTCGGCGACGACGCCCGGCGCTTCCTCAACGGGCTGGTGACCGGTGACATGGCCAAGGTGGCCGCGGGTGCTCCGCGTTTCGCTGCACTGCTCACGCCACAGGGCAAGATTATTGTCGACTTCATCATCGCGGAGGCCCCGGCCGAAGATGGCGGCGGCTTTTTCCTCGATTGCCCGCGGGCGCTGGCCCCCACCCTGGTGGAAAAGCTGAATTTCTACAAACTGCGCGCCAAGGTGATCTGCGAAGATCTGTCGGAAGTGCTCGGCGTCATGGCGGTCTGGGGCGGCGTCGCTGACAGCGAATATGGCTTGAGCTATCCCGATCCACGACTACCGGCGCTCGGCTCGCGGATCATGCTGCCGCCGCACCTTGCTGCCGAAGCCGCCGCCGACATCGGCGCCGATCTCACCGACGCCGACACATATGAGGCGCATCGCATCGCGCTCGGCGTGCCACGCGGCGGCATCGATTTCGCATATGGCGACACGTTTCCGCACGAAGCCGACATGGACCAGCTCAACGGTGTCGACTTCGACAAGGGCTGTTACGTTGGACAGGAAGTCGTTTCCCGTGTCGAGCATCGCGCCAGCGCCCGCAGCAGGGTGGTGCCGATCGCCTATGACGAATTCGCGCCGATCTCCGGCCTGCCGGTCATGGCCGGCGACAAGCAGGTCGGTACGCTGGGCTCGACAGCGAAGGGCCGAGGCCTCGCGCTCATGCGGCTTGACCGGATCGAAGATGCCTTGGCTGCGAAGACCTCTCTGGAAGCGGGTGGCGTCGCGATCCGCGCCGTGAAACCGTCCTGGGCGAAGTTCGACTGGCCCGGCGAAGCAAAAATCGTCTCATGAGCAAGTCAATCGTCCACCCTGACGGGCTTGCACGATGCCCGTGGCCGAAACAGGACCCGCTTTACGTGGCGTACCACGATGAGGAATGGGGCGTGCCGGAATATGATGACCGTGCACTTTTTGAAAAGCTCATCCTCGACGGATTCCAGGCCGGCCTGTCGTGGATCACGATCCTGCGCAAGCGCGACAATTTTCGGCGCGCATTTAATGATTTTGAACCGGAAAAAATTGCGCGTTACCCGAAACGCAAGATCGAGTCGCTGATGAAGGATGCGGGCATCGTGCGCAATCGCATGAAGATCGAAGGCGCCGTTTCGTCCGCGCGGGCGTGGCTGAAGATCATGGAGAGCGGCCCCGGCTTCTCGAATTTCCTTTGGGATCATCTCGACGGCAAACCGCAGCTCGACAAGTTTCGGACGACCAAGCAGGTGCCGGCGGAAACGCCGCTGTCGCAAAAAATATCGAAGGAGCTTGCTGCGCAGGGTTTCAAATTCGTCGGCCCGACCATCGTCTATGCCTTCATGCAGGCGGTCGGCATGGTCAATGATCATCTCGTCACTTGTCACCGCCATGCCGCAATCGCAAAACTCGCCCGGAAGCGATGAGCAAGCTGCCCACAACCGCGCGAGCCTCGAAATCTGCACCACGCGCGTGGCAGCGCATGCTTTCGGGACGGCGGCTTGATCTGCTCGACCCTTCCCCGCTCGACGTCGAGGTCGACGATATCGCGCACGGCCTTGCGCGTGTTCCGCGCTGGAATGGGCAGACCCAGGGCGGGCACATCTTTTCGGTTGCGCAGCACTCCCTGCTGGTTGAGGCGCTTGCGCGAGCGAAGGTTCCCCGGCTCGACCGCAACGGCCGGCTCGCGATCCTGCTTCACGATGCGCCGGAGTATGTCATCGGCGACATGATATCGCCGTTCAAGGCGGTGATCGGCGATAGCTACAAGGCCGTGGAAAAGCGGTTGCTCACTGCTATTCATCTGCGCTTCGGCCTTCCGGCGAAGCTGCCGGAGACGCTGCAGACGCTCATCAAATCGGCTGACAGAAGCGCCGCCTATCTTGAGGCGACGCGGCTCGCCGGTTTCGCCGAAGCCGAGGCCCGCAAGTTTTTCGGGCCGCCGCCGAAATTCTCGGCCGTTCTCGAACGTGACTATCTCAAGCCTTGGTCCGCCGGAACCGCACAGGCGCGCTACCTCGAACGCTTCGAAAAACTGCTGCGCGCGTGAGGCTTTTCATCGTGGCATCCAGGGCCTACATATGGCTTGGGAATCGCTTGTTGTGCACATGATCCATGTCTGCTCACTTTCGCGCCTGCACGAGACCGTCGATGAGACTGGCGCGCGCCACATCGTCACCTTGCTGCGTCTCGTCGACAGGGTTCAGCGCCCAAGCCACATCGCACCCGAGAACCACCTGGTGCTCGCCGTCGACGACATCACCATGCCGATGGACGGCTATACCGCGCCTGCCCACGAGCATGTGCAGCGGCTCATCAATTTCGTGACTGCCTGGGATCGCAAGGCGCCGATGGTGATGCACTGCTTTGCGGGAATCAGCCGGTCGACCGCCGGCGCCTACGTGGCCGCCTGCGCGCTCAATCCGGAACGTGACGAAATGCAGATTGCCTGGGACATCCGCCGCGCCTCGCGCACGGCACAACCGAATTCGCGCATCGTTTCGATCGCAGACCGCCTGCTCAAGCGAGACGGACGGATGATACGCGCGATCGACGCTATCGGTCTGGGCGATGCCGCGACTGAAGGTTATCCTTTCCGGCTCGATATCGCATGAGCCTTGGATTGGCACGCTCGGAAAGCACCCGGGGGCATTGTGAATAAAAAGAACTATGGCGTCGTCACGCCGGAAATCCTGAAGTCGTACGACGGTCTCTCGTTTCTGAAGGCGATCGTTGCCGGCACCGTGCCCAACCCGCCGATCAGCGAGCTGATGGATTTTCACCTCGCAGAGGTGGAAAAGGGCCGCGCGGTTTTCGAAGGCGTACCGGGATTCCGTCACTACAATCCAATCGGAACAGTCCACGGAGGTTTTGCGGCCACTCTTCTCGACTCGGCACTCGGCTGTGCGATCTTTTCGACGATCGAAAAAGGCGACACCTGGACTACGCTTGAACTCAAATTCAATATGGTTCGCCCGATCACCAAGGACATCGGCCTCATGCGCGCGGAAGGCCGCATCGTGCATCGTGGACGCACGGTCGCAACATCAGAAGGCGACCTGAAGGATCGGGCCGGCAAGCTTTATGCGCACGCCACCACGACGTGCATGATCTTCCCGGCGAAGGGCTGATACTCAGTTGTTATCGGCTGTGAGCGATGGCCGCAGACCGAGCGGCTGCGCGCTGTGCGAACGCTGCACGCTATGAGCGACCGTCGTCCGGCCACCGTGCCGCGTGAACTCGCAATAGGCGAAGCCCAGTCCCGAGACCGAACCGCGGAAGCTGTTGGCGCTCGTGCGCTCGAGATAAAAACACGGCTGGATCGGCAGCCCGCTCAGCGATGCGCAGACGGACTCGCCTTTGACCTGAAGCGTGTTGGCCGGCAGATGCGCATAGCGCACTGGGCCCGAGCCCTGAAACTGGATTGAGCCGGCGACCGAGCCGTCAGAATTGACCCGGCCCTGCCCCTTCGTGCCCTCGAAACATGTGTAGTTGAACATCTTGCCGATGACGAAGCGGCGGGCCTCTTCAGCGCTCATCTCGCCCGCGACTGCGGGCAGCGCGGCCATCAGGCCAACCGTCAATGCAAAACCACGCACCATCCCCGTACTCCGACTAACAACAGTTTATAGCACCCTCGGCCCGATTTTTAGGGCTAACAAATTATGCACGGATTTCGTCGACAAATCCTGAACGCGTTTACCCGATTTTGACCACGATCCGCCCCCGCACGGTGCCGGACACGATCTCGGAAGCCGCCCCGAAAACGTCCGAAATGCCAATTTCGCGGGTCATCGTGGCCAGTTTTTGGCGATCCACGTCAGTTTCCAGCCGTTTCCAGGCTTCCTTGCGCCGATCCACGGGGCACATCACGGAGTCGATGCCGTAAAGGCACACCCCCCGCAAAATGAACGGGGCAACGGAGCCCGGAAGGTCCATACCGCCGGCAAGGCCACACGCAGCTACCGCTCCGCCATAACGGGTCATGGACAGCAGGTTCGCGAGCGTGGTCGAGCCGACGGCATCGATCGCCCCCGCCCAGCGTTCTTTTGCAAGCGGCTTGGCGGGGCCGGCAAGCTCCTTGCGCTCGACGATCTCGACAGCTCCCAAGCCTTTGAGATAGCCGGTCTCCTGAGGGCGACCGGTGACGGCGTGAACGGCAAATCCGAGCTTGGAGAGAATTGCGATGGCAACGGAGCCCACACCTCCAGCCGCGCCGGTGACCGCGATCGGCCCGCCCGCGGGCTTAAGGCCGTGACGCTCAAGCGCCATGACTGCCAGCATCGCGGTGTAGCCGGCGGTGCCGATCGCCATGGCCTCGCGTGCACTCATGGTTTTCGGCAACGGCACCAGCCAGTCGCCTTTCACCCTCGCCTTTTCGGCGTAGGCGCCCAAATGCGTTTCGCCGCAACCCCAGCCATTGAGGATGACCTTGTCGCGCGCCTTCCAGGCGGCATTCGTGGACGACTCCACGGTGCCTGCAAAGTCGATACCTGCGATCATGGGGAACCGGCGCACCACCGGCGCCTTGCCCGTGATGGCGAGACCGTCCTTGTAGTTGATCGTGGAGTATTCGACTCGAACGGTCACGTCGCCGTCCATCAAATTGGCGTCGTCGAAATCTGCGAGAGCGGCCTTCGTGCCGCTCTCTGCTTTCTCAATTACAATCGCCTTGAATGTGGTCACTGGACAGCACTCCTCGTCATGGCCGGCCTTGTGCCGGCCATCCACGGCTTCACTGAGGACATAGTTCTAAAGACGTGGATGCCCGGGACAAGCCCGGGCATGACCAAATTGCGAATGTGGCACTCGCTTCAGGCTGGAACCGGCTCCGCGCGGGCGACAGGCTTTTCAATGATCGGCAGGTTGATGATGGCCGAAACGATGCCGAGCGCGACTGACAACCACCAGATCACATCATAGGAGCCCGTGCGCTCGAACAGCACGCCGCCGAGCCAGACGCCGAGAAATCCGCCGACCTGATGGCTGAAGAATGCGAAGCCGAACAGCGTCGCCATCCATCGCGTGCCGAACATCAGGGCCACAAGGCCGGAGGTCGGCGGCACGGTCGAAAGCCAGAGCAGCCCCATCGATGCGCCGAACACAACTGCCGAAACCGAGGTGACGGGCAGCGTGACGAAGACCGCGACCGCAAGCGAGCGCAGCAAGTAGATCACCGAAAGAAGGTAGCGCTTCGGCATTCTGTCGCCGAGCCAGCCGGCAGTGATCGATCCAACGATGTTGAACAGTCCGATGACGCCGATCGTCCAGGCACCGGCGTCCACCGACAGGCCGCGGTCAACCAGATAGGCCGGCAAGTGGACGGTGATGAAGAGGAGCTGGAAGCCGCACGTGAAGAAGCCAAGCACCAGCAGCACATAGCTTCGATGACCGAATGCCTCGGACAGGGCCTGCACGAGCGACTGCTTCTGCGCACCACCGGGATTCGTGCCCACATCCATCGGCGGCGTGCGCACGCCGAACGCACACGGAATCATGAGAAGCGTGAAGATTCCAAGCGCGATCAATGCATGCTGCCAGCCAAGAAATCCGATGAGGCCGACCGCCAACGGCGAAAACAAGAACTGGCCGAAGGAACCGGCGGCGGTTCCGACGCCAAAGGCAAAGCCGCGCCATTCAACCGGCATCAATTTGCTGAAGGCCGCCAGCACGAGGGTGAACGACGTGCCCGCAATGCCAAGGCCGGTCAGGATACCGGCGGAGAAATCGAGCATGCCGGGCGTAGTCGAATACGACATCAACACGAGACCGGCAAAATAAAGCACCGAGCCGACCGACAGCACGAGCAGCGAACCGAAGCGGTCGGCGATGGCACCCGCGAACGGAGTCGCTGCGCCCCAGATCAGCACCTGGATCGCAAGCGCCAGCGCGAACACATCGCGGCCCCAGCTGTAGGCCGACGACATCGGGGTGAGGAACAGGCCGAGCGCGGCGCGTGGGCCAAAGCCAATTGCGCCGATCAGGCAACCGCAGGTGATGATGACCAGCGGCGTGCGCCACGCACTGACCGCGATCGCTTTCCCCGTCGTTGATTGCACTGACATTGATTTGCTCCGGCCAGAATGTGCGCGGAACATATAGATTCATCCGGCCCGGCCAAAACGAAAATTCGTGATCGCCAGCATTTGCGCGGCGTATACGCCGTTCGGCTGACGAGCTATTTACGGGCGCTCTGGCGAAGCGACGCCTGCCCTTCGTCGGATTTAAGCCATTCTTTGCTGTGGCTTACGGGACCTTTTGCTTCCTCGCTTGCGGCCTCTTTTTCGGTTTCCGCAGGATCGCCCCAGGTGGGTTCATCCTCGCCATCGCCCCATGCGCGTGGACGATAGAAGGTATGCACGCCGAGCTTATAAACTTTCTTCATCTCGTTAACCCAGTCCGGGTGGACCCAGTAGGCGTGATAGTGGGTCGATTTCGATACCTCCGGCATCCATAGCTTGCCGTCGAGCATGTCGCGGGCGATTCGCTTGGCGCGCTCCCAGGCGTCGGGTTCCGTGACGATGTCGGGGATGCCGTCGCACGCGAAGGTAAACTGGCAGGCCAGGTGGCGTCCGGAATTCTGATAGACCACGCCGCAGACGTCGTTCGGATAGAACGGCGAGAACACCCGGTTCATGACCACCTGCGCCACGGCGATCTGGCCGCGGACGGATTCCCCGCGTGCTTCGAAGTACACCGCATTCGCGAGACACTTCTCGGCTTTGGCGCGTGACGCGCCCGAGAGCGCGAGCCGTTCGGAGGGTGAGCGCGGACGTTGGTCGACACCGGTGACTTCGCCCTTGCTCGCGACACTTTCTCCGCCCTTGCCTTCTTCGCCCGGCGAAGTTGGTGCGAGCGCCGACTGCTTGATATCCGGATCGCCATGTGACGCGAGCACCACCGGAGCTTCACCCGGCGCCCATGGCGCGATCTTTTCGCGGCCGGCCGCCATCGAATTGGCTCCGAAAAACAGTTCTGCCGAATCCTTGCCGGTCGCTTTCTGCGGCGCCATCGGCGTCAGGTTGGCTGGCGGGATGTCCGCATAAGGCAAATCGATGTCGGGTGTCGACGTTCGTTCGTCGGGAGCCGGAACAAATTCATATTGTGAATACGAGTCGAAGCGGGCGCTCGCATCTTTCTTCAGCGATGCATCGACCTCGGCCCGTGGCACGGACTCGACGGAAAGCGCGGGCGGCAATGGCGGCATCGGGTCTCGCGGGCGCGCGACCAGCGAGTCCTGTTTGGCCTTGCGGTTGGGCTTTGGAAATTGAAGCGGCGCCGTTGCGTCGCCAAGCACCTGCCTGCCGATTGAGCCGGTGATGTCGGCGGGATCGAAATTTGCAAGCGCATAGATCGGCGGATGGGGAATGCTGGTGCCGATCGGCCGCGGCAGGCTGAACATCGCCGCGTGGATCGTGCCGAAGGGCGACGCAATGAGATGCTGCTGCCAGCGCTTGGCCACCGCCGGTTGTCGCGCCAGCAAGGCGCCGAGATCCTGAAACCCGATGTTGTCGGCAGAACCCGCAAGTAGCGCTATGCCGATGCCGATCGACGCGGCACTCGGCCGCCGACGCAAAAGCAAAACTGCTCCCCGTCCACTCAACGCCACACCACAACGTCCGCCACGCCCGCCGCCGGGTGGCGACAATGCGACCCGCTTTTTTATGAACCGATTAACCTTGCGAAGGTGTTAACCGCCTGCCCCGGCGCGCCGGTTTCGTAAATGCTTTGTCAACGATTGATCAGATGCGCCGCGATGAAATAGCCGGCGAGGAAGAGCGCGATACCGGCGGCACATCCCAGTGCGAGCGCACGTTCGGGAATGAATTCCGGCACCGGACGCCGGCCAATGATGCGCGGCGCCAAAAGCGCCGCGGCAATGACAAAAAAATAGACGACAAAGGGATGAGCCAAAATGTCCTGGCCGAAGGGGACGCCGCTCGCCCAACAGGCCAAATCCCAAGCCGGCCATGGCGACGCCACCATACCAGTAACCTGCAAGGCTTCCGGCCCGGCTCATATCGCAGATCCGCGTCCTGGCGTTGTGCCGTGGAAGATCACACGGATGGTGGCCATCCCGCGTCAACGAATGGGAAACAAGAATTAACTATATCGCAATTGCTGC
>DATGDN010000209.1:0-2577 GCA_035310865.1 Pseudolabrys sp.
ACGCGGCGACCCGCGCTTCACCGGCGACTACGCCGCCTTCGACGCTTTAATCCGCTATACGCGAGCCGACGGCCGCAAAGGTTTCGTTGCCCTCGAAATGAGCTATGACTGAATTTGGGTGATGGGCGCTGATCAAGCGGCGCGATTTTCTCTGGCGTCACTGCTTGCGATGCCATCGACGAATTTGACGCCTTCGATGAGCAGAGGCAACTGATTTGCGCCTTTCAATTTACGCCAGGTTTTCGACGCCGCCCGGATGAGCGTGAAGACCATGATTTTCACCGTCTTCTGCGACAGAGCGCCCTTCGTGCGCACGGTTCGGTGCCGGACGGTGGCGAATACGCTCTCGATCGGATTGGACGTTCGCAGGTGATCCCAATGCTCGGCGGGGAAGTCGTAGAACGCTAGCAATGCTTCCTCGTCCTTGGCCAGGCAGGCGACGGCCGGCGCGTATTTGATTCCGTATTTTTCCTTGAAGACGTTTATAGCCGCCTGCGCCGCTGCCTTGGTTTCAGCGTGATGGATCTCCTGCAGATCGGCTTTGACCGTCGCCGCCATGGACTTCGGGAACTTGCCCAGAATATTGGAGATCTTGTGAAACCAGCAGCGCTGATGCCGCGTAGCTGGATAAATCTCATCCATCGCTTTCCAGAAGCCCAAAGCGCCATCGCCGACCGCAAGTTCGGGAGGGATCGTGAGGCCGCGCGCCTTGAGATCGACAAGCAACTCGCGCCAGCTCTGCGCGCTTTCCCGAGTGCCCACATGGAAGCCAAGAAGCTCCTTTTTACCTTCGGGCGTGGCGCCGATGATAACGAGGATGCATTCGGCCTCCGGTTCCATCCGCGCCTGTAGATAGACGCCGTCGGCCCAGATGTAGGCGTAGCGGCGGGCGGAAAGATCGCGACGCTGCCAGCGGTCATATTCCTCCTGCCAGGCCTCGATTAGACGCGCGGTCACGCCGGGCGACAGGTTTGGGGCCTCTGGGCCGAGAAGGGCCGTCAGCGCCTCCTGAAGGTCCCCCATCGAGACGCCGCGCAGGTAAAGAACCGGCAGCAAGGCGTCGAGGCTGCGCGACCGGCGCGCCCATCTGGGCAGAATGTTCGAACTGAAGCGAATTTTTCCTGACGCTGGCACATCGATGGCGCGATCCCGGACCTTCTGACGCTGAACGGTTATTGGCCCGATCCCGGTCTGGATGACCCGTTCCGGCCCGACGCCGTGCCTGACAACACGTTGGCGGCCATCAGGCAGGCGATCATGGGAAAACATCTCGACAAAACAGTCTGCTTCAGCCTTCAGCGCGGCTGCAAGCATGCGCTGCGCGCCTTCTCTCGCAATCTCCGTCAGCGGGTCCGAAACCAAGCCCGGCTGGCGCAGCTGGATGATCGTGCTATCGTCCTTCATAGGCGTATCGCTCCATTGGAGGTTCTGGCAGGCTTCAGCACCCGCCACGATACGCCGCCTTCTCAGGCCCCATCACCCATTTTCAGACATAGCTCCTCGCGGTTGAATTGGAGCAGCGCCTTCGGAGTCGCTTGGCAGGGCGTCAGGCTGGTGATGAGATATACGATTTCTTGCTGCGGCGTTTGCCATTCTCCATCGACCTTTCGGCAACGCGAACGCGTCACGCGACAAATCTGGCGAACCGTTGGCCATTGGTCGCTAATGCCGGCGGCCTCTGCTGGGAGCACGTCGATCACGCGCCGTTCAATTCGGCCGTGCGCTTTCTCGACGCCGCTATCGTAACGGGCAAGGGGGAAAAACCGGCTCCTCGAAAGCCGTTTCGACATTCTCTCGCAATGTCCTCTGATTGTCTTTGATCGGAAAGACATAATCGCCGCCGCTTTCGACTATTTTCGCCGTGATCGATTTTTGGCAGAAGATAGCGTCGCCAGTGACGATCTTGCCTTTAAGGTCGAGCCGCTCCAGGAGCTTCAAGGCGTCGGGAATTTCCAAACCCTTGCCGCGTGAGGATTCGTGCGAAAGCACTGTGTGCAAGCCGCCGCAGAACGCTGAAAGCACATGCTCAGCCCTGCCTTCGCCGTCCTTGCTCGCGCGCATCGTCTTGCCGTCAATCGCGATATGTCGCGCGTCGCCGTTCTCTTCGAAATACAGGGAGCCGAGCGCGTCGGCCAAGGCGCGTGCGTCAATGATGCGCAGCGTTTCGGTCAGCGTCGCGTGACAGGGCGTCGCGCCAGAGACGAAGCCGAGTTGAGCCTTCTGTCGCCGGGTGAGGCTGCGTCCGAGAAGAAACGCCGCCTTCATCCCGCGCCGTCCACACAACATCGAAACCACAATCAAGCCGAGGATCGACCAAAGCCGATAATCTCGGCCCTGTCTGCCGCGGGGGTCCGGAATTTGTTGCAAAATAAACCGCAACTGCATGAGGGGGCCTCCTCGAATCAAGAAGCCCCTTTCGAATCAAAAAACCTTATGCCTTTCAAGCTCTTCGATGTGTTCGATAAAGCGCCCTGCACCGCCGACACCCCGGCGGCTATCCTCCCCGCCGCCGAAGCCGCCAGAGCGGCCGCCGCGACGGACATGACGCCGAGCGCTATCGAGGCGCCCCGGATCAGG
>DATGDN010000210.1:0-1814 GCA_035310865.1 Pseudolabrys sp.
CTGCCTGAATTTCGGTATTGCCGAGGAATTCGGCGGTCGCTGCCACTTGCGTTTCGACGATACGAACCCGGCAAAGGAAGAGCAGGAATATATCGATGCGATCGAACACGATGTGCGCTGGCTTGGTTTCGACTGGGGCAAACACCTTTATCACGCCTCCGACTACTTTGAGCAGCTCTATGCCTGGGCCGAGGACCTGATCCGGGCCGGGAAGGCCTATGTCGACGACCAGACCCCCGAAGAGATGCGGGCCAACCGCGGCACCCTGACCGAGCCCGGCCGAAACAGCCCCTTCCGGGATCGAAGCGTCGAGGAGAACCTTGATCTGTTCCGCCGCATGCGGGCCGGCGAATTTCCCAATGGTGCACGGGTTCTGCGCGCCAAGATCGACATGGCGTCGGGGAATATCAATCTGCGCGACCCGGTGCTCTATCGAATCCTGCACGCTCCTCATCCACGCACCGGGACGGCCTGGAAAATTTATCCCAGCTATGATTTTGCCCACGGCCAGTCGGACGCAATCGAAAATATCACCCATTCGATATGTACGCTGGAATTCGAAGACCATCGTCCGCTCTACGATTGGTTCATTGCAAACCTCAAGGTGCCCTCGCAGCCGCATCAGTACGAATTCGCGCGGCTCAATCTGACGCACACGGTGCTGTCGAAGCGCGTTCTGACCGAGCTGGTGCGCGACGGTCACGTGACCGGGTGGGATGATCCACGTATGCCGACACTTGCAGGGCTGCGCCGGCGCGGCGTGCCGCCTGAGGCGATCCGCGATTTCGTCAAGCGCATCGGGGTTGCAAAGGCGAATAGCGTGGTCGACATGGGCATGTTCGATTTTTCGGTCCGCGAGGCTCTCAACAGGAAAGCTTTGCGCCGGATGGCGGTGTTAAGGCCTCTCAAGGTCGTCATTGAAAATTATCCGGAAGGGAAGGTTGAGGAGCTGGAAGCGTCCAATCATCCGGACGATCCAGAAGCTGGCACGCGCAAGATAAAGTTCGGCCGCGAGCTTTATATCGAGCAGGACGACTTCATGGAGAGCCCGCCGAAGAAATTCTTCCGGCTCTCGCCGGGAACAGAGGTGCGGTTGCGCTACGCTTATTTCGTTACGTGCCGTGAGGTCGTAAAAAATGCGCGCGGCGAGGTGACGGAACTGCGTTGTACCTATGATCCACAGACGCGTGGCGGAAACGCGCCGGACGGCCGGAAGGTCAAGGCAACAATCCACTGGGTATCGGCCGTGCATGCCTTGCCGGCCGAAGTGAGGTTATACAATCCGCTCTTTACGCGGCCTGATCCGATGGGCGGCGAAAATTTTACGGCCGATCTCAATCCGAACTCGCTCGAGGTTTTGAGCGAGGCCCGCTTCGAGCCGGTGCTGGCCGATGCGAAAATCGAACAGCCGGTACAGTTTGAGCGCCAAGGCTATTTCTGTCTCGATCGGGATTCAAAGCCAGGGAAAGCGGTGTTCAGCCGCACCATTGGGCTGCGCGATACCTGGGCTAAAGAGAAAGCCACAGGCTGACGGAAACCAGTAGCCACAACCTATAGGTGCGCTTTATAGCGCCAGGTTGTAGCGCTGGCGTCGGGGAGGCGCATCGCGCCTTGGCCCGGAGAGGTAACTCATACGGACGCCCGCGCACCGGGGCCAAGGCCTGGGCGCCGGCAATTGATGCGACGGGGCCGCCCGCGGCCGGTCTGTATCTGCCGGAGCGTGTAGCAGGCGCTACCGGCTGGCTGCGCCCGTTAGTTTCGCAATGGCTGCTGGCCGAGCTCGCGCCAGGCCGCCTAATGCCTTGGGTGCCGGT
>DATGDN010000211.1:0-5935 GCA_035310865.1 Pseudolabrys sp.
CAATCCAATCGCCGGGATGGGCGGGCGCGTCGGACTCAAAGGCACGGATGAAGTTGCGGCGGAGGCAGTACGCCGCGGTGCCCATCCCACCGCCAATAGGCGAGCGCTAGAGGCGCTCCGTGAATTCAAGCATCTGCTCGACTGTGCACCAAATCCACCCACGATCGAATGGCTTACTGCGGCCGGTGCTATGGGGCGCGATACCTTGCAGACTGCTGGGTTCACTGCGGTCGAGGTCGTGTACGCGGCGCCGGCTGAGCCCTCCGCGCAGGATACGAGGGCCGCAGTTGAGAAATTCCTCGCCGTCGGCGTCGACCTTGTCTTGTTTTGCGGCGGCGACGGAACCGCCCGCGACATTTGCGTTATGACGGGCGACGCCACGCCTATCCTCGGGATTCCGGCTGGCGTCAAAATGTATTCCGGAGTTTTCGGCGTCACACCGGCGCGAACCGCCGAAATACTGATGCGCTACCTCGCCCACGAAATCGGGCTTGCCCGCGTCGAGATCATGGATCTGGACGAGGATAAATACCGCCACGACGAATGGGCGATCCGGCTTTACATGTCGGCGCAAACGCCCTTCGAGCCGACCTACCTACAGCCGGCCAAGGCTCTGATCAGTGAAGCAGATGAGGAAGCGATCAAAGATGACATCGCTGCACAATTGCGCGAGGATATGGAGGCAAAGCCCGGCACGCTTTTTCTCCTTGGCCCGGGCAGCACCGTGCAGGCGGTCGGGCGGACGCTCCAGATCGACAAGACGTTGCTCGGCATCGATGCGGTGGCCGATGGCAAGGTTGTCGGCAAGGATCTCGCCGAACGGCAGATCCTCAACTTGCTCGACCGCTATTCCGATCGCAAGCTCGTTCTCAGTCCAATCGGAGCGCAGGGTTTCTTGCTTGGCCGGGGGAATCAGCCGCTCAGTCCCGCAGTCATCCGCCGCATCGGCGCCCGCAACATAATCGTGCTATCGACCCCGGCAAAGCTCACCCGTACTCCGCTGTTGCGGTTCGACACCGGCGACGCGATGCTTGACGCTGATATGATCTCGCGCAAGTTCTTTGCCGTTATCATCGGCCATCATCGCACTCGGCTGGTGAAGGTGGCGGTCTGACGCAAGAGCACCGGCCGCTGAACCGGCCCCGCCTGACGCAAGATGCGCTAACAAAGAGCGAGGATCGATCGATGAGCTACGTGCCGCACACCGAGAAGGAGCGAGGTGAGATGCTAGCGGCGATCGGTGTCGCGCGGATGGAGGACTTGTTTGCCGACATACCGACGCAAGTCCGCTTCCCGGCTCTGAAGCTCCCCTCGGCTGCCTCCGAACTCGAGATCATGTGCGAGATGCAGGTGCTCGCTGCGCGCAATTTTGCAGTCGATCCCGCATTGTCGTTCCTCGGCGCCGGTACCTACCATCATTTCCGGCCGGCACTCGTGGACTACGTGCTAGCGCGCGGTGAGTTCTCCACCTCTTACACACAGTACCAAGCGGAGGTGAGCCAAGGCATGCTGCAGGCGCTGTTTGAGTACCAGAGCATGATCTGCCGGCTCACAGACATGGAAGTCGGTAACGCCAGCCACTATGACGGCGCGACCGCGCTGGCGGAGGCAACGCTGCTTGCGCTAAACGTAGCGGCAGGCAAACGCAATAAGATCGTGCTGTCACCGGCCGTTCACCCGCAATATCGAGCCGTAGTCAGGACTTATCTACGCGGGACGCACGCTGCGACCATTGCTGGCGATGAAGACGGTGCAGCCGATCTCGAGCAGCTCAAGCGGCTACTCGATCAGAACACCGCTGCGCTGGTCATCCAGAACCCCAACTTCTTCGGTCAGTGCGAGCCGATTGAGGGTCTCGCCGATGCTGTCCATCGTGCCGGCGCTTTGCTCATCGTTTTAACGGATCCGATCTCGCTTGGCCTGTTCCGGCCGCCGGGCGCCTACGGCGCCGACGTGGTGGTTGCCGACGGACAATGCCTCGGGATTCCGCCTTCCTTTGGAGGGCCCCACCTCGGCATTTTTGCAGCGCGGATGGCGCAAGTGCGGCGGCTGTCCGGCCATCTCGTCGGCGAAACGGTCGATGCCAACGGCCGGCGCGGCTATGTGCTGACGTTAGCCACGCGCGAGCAGCATATCCGCCGCGCCAGGGCGACCAGCAACATCTGCACCAATTCCGCCCTCTGCGCGCTCGCCGCCGCCACTTATCTCTCAACCATGGGCAAGCGCGGGCTCAAGCAGGTGGCCGAGCTTTGCTTTCATAAGAGCCATTACGCGGCGGTCAAAATCGGCAAGCTTAAAGGGTTTGAGATCAACCCGCAGGCCCCAACGAAGCCGTTCTTTAAAGAATTTGTGGTGCGGCTGCCTGCTACGGTCGGTGAGTTCAATGCACACTTACGGAAACAGCACGGCATTATCGGCGGCTACGATCTTGGCCGGGACGACCCACATCTAAAAGACTGCATGCTCGTCGCGGTGACAGAGGTCAACACGCGCGCCAGCATCGATCGGCTGGTAGCAGCACTTGGCGAGGTCGCAAAATGATCGGCCATAAAATTCCTACTGTTTACGAACGCAGCGTGTTCGGTCGGTGCGGCGTCGCTTTGCCTGCGCGCGACGTGCCCGAGGCATCGCTATCCGCAGTCGAGTTGCGCACCGATTGTGGCCTACCGGAGCTGTCACAGCTTGACGTGGCGCGGCACTATCTGTTGCTCTCGCAACGAAATTTCGGCGTCGATAGCGGGTTTTATCCGCTCGGCTCCTGCACCATGAAGTTCAATCCGAAGATCAACGAGCAAATCGCGCGGTTACCCGGATTTGCGGAGTCGCATCCGTTGCAGGACCCCGAGACCGTGCAGGGCAACCTCGCACTTATGTTCGAGCTGCAGCAATGGCTGGCCGAGATTGGTGGCTTTGCCAGCGTATCGCTGCAACCTGCGGCCGGTGCGCAAGGCGAATTCACCGGCCTTTTGATGATGCGCGCCTATTACCGCGAGTGCGGCGATTTAAAGCGCACGCGCATTCTCATCCCCGACTCCGCCCATGGTACCAACCCGGCTTCGACCACCATGGCGGGTTTCACTGCAGTGGAACTGCCGTCCGACGCACGCGGCAATGTCGACCTTGAGGCGGTACGCGTCGCCTGCGACGACACCGTTGCCGGCATCATGATCACCAACCCCAACACGCTCGGGCTGTTCGAGGAGCACATCGGAGAGGTGGTGCGGCTGGTGCATGCGTGCGGCGGTCTCGTTTATGGCGACGGCGCCAACATGAACGCACTCGCCGGCATTGCGCGACCAGGCGATCTCGGTTTCGACGTGATGCATTACAATCTGCACAAAACTTTCTCCACTCCCCACGGCGGCGGCGGACCCGGTTCCGGTCCGGTTGGGGTGTCGGCGCGGCTCAAGGAGTTCTTGCCAGGGCCGGTGGTCGAATACATGCGCGATACAGACGGCGCACGCTATGTCTTGGCGATGCCGGCCAAGTCGATCGGCCAGGTGTCCACCTTTTACGGCAATTTTGGTATGTTGGTGCGCGCTTACGCCTACATCCGCCAGCACGGCGCGGACGGACTGCGCGAGAATTCCGAGCACGCGGTGCTCAATGCCAATTATCTGCGTGTCAAGCTGCGTGATACTTTTGCCGTGCCGTTCGACCGCACCAACATGCACGAATTCGTATGCCGCGGTGCGATCGATGGCACAGGCGTGCGGGCGCTCGACGTGAGCAAGCGGCTGCTCGACTACGGCATTCACCCGCCAACTAATTATTTTCCGCTGATTGTGTCGGAGGCCCTGATGATCGAGCCGACCGAGACCGAAGCCAAGCCGACGCTCGATGCCTTCATCGAAGCGATGCAAGCCATCGCAAAAGAGGCAGCAAACGATCCCGCGCTGGTAAAAGGGGCTCCACACGAGACGCCGGTCAAGCGGCTCGACGAGGTCAAAGCCGCGCGCGAACTGATACTCTGCGATCGAGTCAAAGCTGCCAACGACTGACGCGAGGTAAGAGCGGCAAATGCCGGGGCCGCAGGCCGCAACAGAGCTTAGCCGCACGCCACTCCACGGCCTGCACGTGCGGCTCGGCGCGCGCATGGTTTCGTTCGCGGGCTATGATATGCCTGTGCAGTATCCCTCTGGAATTATCAAAGAGCACCTGCACACTCGCGCCGCGGCCGGGTTGTTCGATGTTTCGCATATGGGTCAGATCGCACTCCGTCCGCGCTCCGGCCGTATCGAGGACGCAGCGCGGGCGCTCGAAATGCTGGTACCCGGCGATATTCTGGGCCTTGCTATGGGCCGGCAGCGCTACACGCTGTTTACCAATGCCGCCGGCGGCGTGCTTGATGATCTCATGGTGTCGAACCAGGGCGATCATTTGATGATGGTGGTCAATGCGGCGCGCAAAGCAGCCGACGAGGCCCATCTGCGCTTGCATCTATCGGACTCTTGTTTGGTCGAACCTTTGGTCGATTATGCGCTCGTCGCATTGCAGGGACCGATGGCGGAGGCCGTGTTCGCTGCGTTTGCGCCCGACTTGCGCGCCATGACATTCATGGACGTCAAGACCATTACGCTGCTCGGCGAGGCCTGCATCGTGTCTCGATCAGGATATACCGGCGAGGACGGCTTCGAGATCAGCGTACCGGCCCGGGTGGCTGAAGCTTTTTGCGAAGTGCTGCTACGCAATCCCGCGGTGGCGCCGATCGGCCTCGGCGCACGCGACAGCCTCCGACTCGAAGCGGGGTTCTGCCTATACGGTTCCGACCTTGATGAGACAACGACACCAGTCGAGGCAGCGTTGGATTGGACAATTCCAAAGGCACGTCGTACCGGCGGCGAGCGAGCCAGTGGTTTTTTTGGCGCCGAGGCAGTCCTCGGACAACTCGCAACTGGTGCTGCCCGTCGACGCGTCGGACTGCGACCGGAGGGCCGGGCGCCAGTGCGTCGCGGCGCCTTGCTCTTCCGTGCAGCGAACGCGACCACCCCGGTCGGCATCGTGACCTCAGGCGGGTTTGGTCCGAGTTTAGACGCACCGATCAGCATGGGCTATGTTTCGCGCGACGCAGGCGTGCCCAACACGCAACTATTCGCAGAGGTGCGCGGCAAGCGGCTCCCCCTCACAGTTTCAAAGCTGCCGTTCATGCCAACACATTACAAAAGCCTTCGCTCGCCTCAGAAGGGTGCAAACGCATGCTGAAATACACAAAAGATCACGAATGGCTCCGCCTCGATGGCGATGATGTTGCAACTGTCGGAATTACACCCTATGCGCAAGAGCATCTTGGCGATCTTGTCTTCGTCGAACTGCCGAGCAGCGGTACGAAACTCAGCAAGGGCGCGATTGCAGCCACTGTGGAATCAGTGAAGGCAGCATCCGAGGTCTATGCGCCAGTCGGAGGCGAAGTCTTGAGCGTGAACGACAAACTCACAACCGAACCCGGGCTGGTCAATGCCGAACCAACTGGTGATGGCTGGCTATTTAAGATGAAGATTGCCGACGCTGCCGAGCTCGACACGTTGCTGGATGAACAAACTTACAAGAGCCTCACAACCGCCCACGATGGCCATTAAGCCACAAAGCACGCGTCCTTCCAGCATCACAATCACGTTCCATAATCTCACATTCTGCGAATCCAATCCGGTGCCTTGCCCCTTGCAATGTCAGCTTTACCCCCGAAAGAAGACATTCGCCCGTGCAACCGGGATGTCCGTTAAGGGCCAATAGATGGGGTAATCGGCCGGCGTTGTTGTGGATAGCTGAAGATTTTGGGTGCAGCGCTTCACTGATGGTGAAACGAGGTCCGTTTGTACGGCCTCAAGCATCAGCAGGAGAAGCGCAGCATGGAACATTTTGCTGGATTGGACGTATCAGTCAATGAGACCAGCATCTGCATTGTGGACGACGCCGGCAGGATCGTTCGAGAAGCCAA
>DATGDN010000212.1:0-2060 GCA_035310865.1 Pseudolabrys sp.
CCGCGTGACGGCCCATCACTTCCATCACGAACACCTTGGTCGACGTGCGGGCCATCGAAGCGACGTCGAACCCGGCCTCCTTGATCGAGACCGCGACGTAGTTCGCGACCGAGCCGAAGCCCGGGCAGCAGTCGGTGATCGGCAGGTCGTTGTCGACCGTCTTCGGCACATGGATCGCCTGGATCGGATAGCCCATCGCCTCCGACAGCTGGCTGACCTTGAAGCAGGTGTCGGCCGAATCGCCGCCGCCGTTGTAGAAGAAGTAGCCGATGTTGTGCGCCTTGAACACCTCGATCAGGCGCTCGTATTCGCGCTTGTTGGCTTCCAGCGACTTCAGCTTGAAGCGGCATGAGCCGAACGCGCCCGACGGCGTGGAGCGCAGCGCGGCGATTGCGGCGTCGGATTCCTTGCTGGTGTCGATCAGGTCCTCGGTCAGCGCGCCGATGATGCCGTTACGGCCGGCGTAGACCTTGCCGATCGTGTCCTTGTGCTTGCGCGCGGTCTCGATCACGCCGCAGGCGGAGGCGTTGATGACCGCGGTCACGCCGCCAGACTGCGCGTAGAAGGCGTTCATTTTTTTCGCCATGTATTCTCCTCGATTGTGTTTAACGAATGGGATGGTTTTTTGTTCCAAACAAAAAGCCAGCACGCGGGCTGGCTTGGAAATTCAGCTGTTGCCGGACGCCTCCCCTGCGGCGAGGCGCTTGGCTTCCTCGTCGGCCTGCATTTTCAGCAGTGTGGTGACGCAGTCGCCGATGTCATCGTATTCCTCCCGCCCCGTCGAAAAGCGATCGCGGATGCGGTAGAAGAACATGCTGCGATAACGCGAATCGCCGGTTTTCGACAGCACGAAATGACAGCCGTGCTCATGCCAGTAGAAGCCAGGGCACAGCGTGAGTTCGCGGTCGTCGACGTGCAGGCGGATTTCGGTTTCCACGTCCTGGATCTCGACATCCCTGCCGTAACGCTCCTTCACCGCGCTGGAGACGATCCAGCGTTCGGTGTCGGTCAGCGGGTGAATCTGCAGCGGCATCGCGTCGATCGGCCCGTTTCAATCAACCCAGTGCGGCGAAGATCGAATCACGGATGCCTTCGACCTTGCCGACGCCAGCGATCTTCACATACTTGGGTGCGCCGGCTTCGCCGCGCGCGGCCCAGTCGCCGTAGTACTTCACCAGCGGCTCGGTCTGCGCGTGGTAGACGTCGAGACGCTTCTTGACGGTTTCTTCCTTGTCGTCGTCGCGCTGGATCAGATCCTCGCCGGTGACATCGTCCTTGCCGGCCACCTTGGGCGGGTTGAAGACGACGTGGTAGGTGCGGCCGGAAGCCACGTGCACGCGGCGGCCAGACATGCGCTTGACGATTTCCTCGTCGGCCACGTCAATCTCGACCACGTAATCGATTGGCACGCCGGCGGCCTTCATCGCCTCGGCCTGCGGAATGGTGCGGGGGAAGCCATCGAACAGATAGCCGTTCTTGCAGTCGGCTTCGGTCAGACGCGCCTTGACCATGCCGATGATGATGTCGTCGGAGACCAGGCCGCCCGCATCCATGATGGCCTTGGCCTTCATGCCGAGCTCGGTGCCGGCCTTGATCTGGGCGCGCAGCATGTCGCCGGTTGAAATCTGTGGAATGCCGTATTTTTCCTTGATGTAATTGGCTTGCGTACCCTTGCCCGCACCGGGGCCACCCAACAAAATCAAACGCATTGCTATCTCCCTGATATTTGGATTCGAAAACCTCAATAGACTAAGCCAAGCCCGGGAGAAGCAACACTTAAAAAATTTTATTCAGCGATTCAAGCAACTCAAAATCACATTGCAGTAAACAGTTTCCGCACCCTTTCCAGGTCCTCTGGCGTGTCGACGCCGGGCGCAGGCGCCGTGGGCGTGATGCCGAGGCTGATGCGGTGGCCGTGCCACAACACGCGCAGCTGCTCCAGCATCTCGTAGCGTTCCAGCGGCGAACTGGCAAGCCCCGCATAGGTTCGCAGGAAGCCGGCCCGATAGGCGTACAGGCCGATGTGGCGCAGCGCGCCGAGCTCGTGCGGCATCGGCTGC
>DATGDN010000213.1:0-5470 GCA_035310865.1 Pseudolabrys sp.
AGACTTGAGCGATGAGGAACCAGTCGTATTGCACATGAATCACAGCGAAGAGCGCCGCCGTCACAAGGATAACCGGCCACGCGGAGCGGGGTGATCGCAGCCAGCCGCGCATCAAAAAGCCGCGGAACAGCGTCTCCTCCCCGATCGGAATGAGAACCGCGATTGCGAACAGCAGTAAAGGCAACTGGTTGACACTGTTGGCTGCCTGATAAATGTCGGTCTGGAAACGGTCGACGACGCTGCGGCCCGCCAACCAGCTCATCGCGTCGCCGACAATGATCATCACCGCCAAAACGGCTACACTGAATACCACCTCGCCGCGTCGCGGCAGCTTATAGCCAAGATATTCGGCAACATTGCGCTTATAACCGGCCGCGACCGCAAGGATTGCCACTTGCACCGGCGTCGACACAAAGATGAACAAGATAATGGCGCCGCCATGCTGACTCAGCGTCGGCACATTCCTCAGGTCGAAACCATACCACTCGACGAGTGCGGCGATCCCTAAGAGCTGACCGACGATCAGCGCGACCGCACCGAGTGCAAGCGTGGCAAAAATGCCCCAGGGCCTGACGTCGCCGGTCACGGGAGATCCTTCAGCCATCTGCCGAGGGTGGCGCAATCGCCATCAGTCATGCCGGTCTGATTACTAAGCGGCATTGCCCTGGTTTCCACCGTTTGTGCGTAGATTGCGGCTGCGTGCTTCTTTACGTCAGCGATTGTTTCCAGTCGGATATTTTTTGGCGCTTCCTGGACGCTTTCATGTGTCGGCTTTTCTGCGTGGCACATCACGCAGTGCGTACGTACAAGCGCCAAAACTTTGGCATCGTCTGCGGAGCCGGCATGTGAAAACTGCGCGGAGGCGACGAAGATTGTCACCGCCGCCGCGCCCAACCGCATTTGGTCATCCTACGGCATCAGGATTGTTGAACCGGTCGTTTCGCGGCCTTCCATTTCCTTGTGTGCCTTGCCAGCGTCCTTGAGCGGATATTTCTGATTGATCGGGATCTTCACCGCCCGGGAGCCGACGACCTTGAACAGGTCAGCTGCCGTCGTGATCAGATCGTCCCGTTTGGCGACATAGTGATTGAGCGTCGGGCGTGTTGCAAACAGCGACCCTTTGGCTTGCAGGATATTGATGTTGAAGGCATCGATCTGGCCGGACGCGCTGCCGAAGCTTACGAAGTAGCCGAGCGGACGCAGGCAGTCGAGGGACGCCGGAAACGTCGTCTTGCCGATGCCGTCGTAGACGACATCGCAGAGTTTGCCGCTGGTGATCTCCTTGACCTTCGCCACAAAATCCTCGTCGCGATAGAGAATGGTGTGGTGACAGCCGTTCTTCTTGGCGAGTTCAGCTTTTTCTTTCGAGCCGACCGTGCCGATGACTGTTGCACCAAGGTGGTTCGCCCACTGACAGGCGATCAGGCCGACGCCGCCTGCTGCGGCGTGGATGAGACAGACAGTGCCCTTCTCGACCTTGTAGGTGCGGTTGAGCAGATACTGCACGGTCATGCCTTTGAGCATCATGCCCGCGGCCTGCTCGTAAGAAATATTGGCAGGCAATTTCACCGCGCGGTCGGCAGGCACCACCCGCTCAGCCGCATAGCCGCCGAGCGGCCCCACGAAGGCAACGCGGTCGCCGACCTTGGTGTCGGTCACGCCAGGGCCAACCGCCACGACCTCACCCGCGCTTTCGTTGCCGGCAATGAAGGGCATGCCGACAGGTGACGGATACATGCCCATCCGGAAGTACGCGTCGATAAAATTGACGCCGCAGGCGTGCTGCTTGATCTTGATCTGGCCTTGGCCGGGTGCGGGGATCTGAACATCCTCATAAGTCAGGGCTTCGGGACCGCCGTGTTTGTGAACGCGCACTGCCGCGACCATGTTTCACTCCTTGGAATACGATTGTTTCGTTGTAGGGGATGGAATTCGGCCGAGATCATAGGCGGAGAAATGCCCAGCGCAAGGCGGTCAGCGCGCGCCCGACACGCGCAAGTTCGCGCCGTTGATATATGAGGCACCATCGGAGAGCAAGAACAGCACCGCCTCAGCGACTTCGTCGGCCTGCCCCGCTCTGCCCATCGGAAGCATGGGCGTCACGCGCTCGACCCGGCCGGGCGGCTGGATGTCGGTGTCGATCACGCCCGGCGTCACCGCATTGACGCGAACGCCCTCCTTGGCGACTTCGCGGGAAACGCCGATCACCATGGAATCCACGCCGGCTTTCGCAGCCGCATACCACACGCATTCATTGGCGCCTCCAAGCGGAGCCGCCATCGAGGAGAGCATGACCACCGCGCCGCCCTTGCCGCCGTGTTTGGTCGACATGCGCCTTACGCAGGCGCGCAGGCACAGAAGCGCCCCAAAGGTATCGACGTCGAGGACCTCACGAATGGTGGCCGCGCTGACCTCGTCTAACCGCGAGTTGTCTCCGATAATTCCAGAACTGTGCACAAAATGGGTAAGCGACCCCAATGTGTCGCCGGCGGTATCGAATACCCGCTCGATATCATTTTCGAGCGCCATGTCACCTTGGATTGCGACTGCTTTACCGCCCGCCTTCTTGACCGCCTCGACCACACCGGCCGCCGCGTTGGAGTTGCTTTTGTAATTGACCGCGACGTCGTAGCCGCGCGCACCTGCCATTTTCGCGGTGGCTGCTCCGATACCGCGGCTGCCGCCGGCGACAAGCAGGACTGGTCGTGGCATGTGCTGCTCCTGATTTTCGCTGGCGATCGAACACGATCACGCTGGCGTTCGCAACAATCCGATCAAGAAAAAGTAGATGGCGATGAGACACAACGGCAGCGTGACATAGAGCCTCGGCGACAGGTTCTGAACGACTGCAACAAAAGCCAGAATCGCCCACGCCGCCAGGAGCGCAATATTGAACGACCGCCAGTGCTGCACGCGCAGCGGATGAAGAAACTTGATCGGTGAAAAACTGAGGCCGGCAAGGACAGCAATTGAAGCGGCAGCGGCCCATTCCGGCGGCTCGAGCAAATAGAGATAGAATGCCGCCAAGTTCCACACCGCGGGAAAGCCGTGAAAATAATTGTCTTTGGTTTTCATCTCGCGGTCGGCGAAACAGAGTGCACCGCTGACCACCACGATGACGCCGGCCGGAATGGCTAAAACCTGTGGCAGCAGTCCGCTCGCCGAAATCGCATAGGCCGGAACGAAGACATAGGTTGCGAAGTCGACCACGAGATCGAGCGTTTCGCCCGACCAACGCGGCAGCACCCGTTCCACATCGAATGCACGCGCCATCGGCCCGTCGGCGCCATCCACCACCAATGCCATGCCAAGGCAAAAGAACATTCCCGCCCAATGCCCGCCGGTCGCCAGGATCAGCGCCAGCAAAGCCAGCGCCGCGCCTGTCGTAGTAAAGACGTGAACCGTGAAAGCGCGGATGCGCTCAAAACCCGCCACTAGCCGTTGCCCCAATTAAGTTTCACGATTTCAGCCGATCGTCCCGCCAAATTCCAGTTGCGGCCGAAGCCGCGGAAACGCGATTTGTCGGCGCGGGCAACAATGATGTCGGACCCTATCCAGTAATCGCTGTTTCGGATCGTGACGTTCTGTCCGCCGTTCTTGCCGCGGATCGGCGTAATCGCGCCGTCGACATAATCCTTAATACGCACGATGCGGGTTTCGCCCTGCGTCTCGTAAGTGATCGGAACCTGCCGAACGCCAAGAAACTGCCCGACCAAAATCGATAGCAAGTGCGTCGAGCCTCCCACTCGTCCCGTAAAAATCCGCGTCAGTCCTTTGACAGCATAGGCCGAGGCATGGTCGTCGACGAACAACGCGGCGGTCCAGTTGCCGCGCGCCATGATGCCCGGCAGGTCCATCATCACCCCGGCCTTGATACCCGAAAGGTTCACGGTATCGAAATGCCCCTCGTCGATACGAATGCCCGCCCATGTCTGGCATCGGCTTTCAGTCGGCGGGTGCTCGCCACGTGACAACACGCAGGGACAGAACACCGTGCAGCTGCACGACAACGCCAGTTCGCCTTTCAAACTCCAACTTTCAGTCAACGCTTCACTCCCAGTTTCTGTTTTTAACTTAGCTCATCCATCCCGGCCAATGGGCGGCAAATGCCGTGAGCACGAATACTCCGCCAGCGAGAGCAAGCAACACGCCGATCACATGGGTGAAGTGGCGCCCTCTCAGCAATTTTTCAGTCGCCATGACAACGCCGAGCGCGGCCATCCAAACCACGTTCATCACCCCGACAGCAAACATCACCGCCATCATCGCCCAGCAGCAGCCAAGGCAATAGAGGCCTTGCTTCAACCCGAGACGGAACACGCCGCCCGGCGTCGTCGCCCAGTTAGCGAAAAAGAACGGAAACGGTTGCTGACAGTGCGTCAGACATGCGTGCTTGAGCGCTGAGAATTGATAGAAGCCCGCGCCTAGCAAGATTGCGCCGGAGAAGAGACTGCTCGCCGATTCCATGCCGGCATCGAGCAGCGCCGCGCGCGTGAGAAAAATCTGCATCAGTGTCGCAACGGCCGCAAAGCCCAGCCATACGCTCGCATACCCGGCCGTAATCACAAACGGTGAAACGATATGCTCACGCTTGCGTGCAGCAGTGTCGGCAATCCCCGCATAGGTGAGTATCATCGGCGCAGCGCTCGGCAGCATCATCGCAAGGGTCATCGCGCTCCACATTGATGCAACGATCGCCACTCCACTGACGCTCCATGATCCATCCGGCAGTGGCCGGCAAAATGCCTGAACTATCGCGGCGCTTGACCCGGTGATGGTCCCGCCGGCGCTTGCAACCAGGAGCGCAAGGTAGAGCCACCCGAGAGCTGCGAGCACGATCACGCAAAGTGCCGCCAGCACCTTGGGCCGCGCGAAAACATGGCCGAGAGTCGCGGCGGCGGGCGGCAGATCGCTAAAACCGTGATCGGTCGTTTCGGTCATGGCAGCCTTTGGCATAGCGCATCGGACAGGGCCGGGGTACCGCAAGACCTCGACGTGGTTTCCGCACCCACCCGGTGCGTGCTACTGCGGTTAACGTGAAACGGAAACACGTTCTTTGATGCCGGACAAATACCGCCCTAACCCCGAGGTTATTGTGGTCGGCGGCGGGCCTGTGGGCCTTACTGCTGCTGTTACGCTGGCCGAGGGGGGCGTTGCCACAAAACTGGCAGGCAAACGCCCAACAAGTACCGACAACCGCACCACCGCCCTGCTCGCCGGTTCCGTGACTGCGCTCGAGACGCTCGGGGTCTGGCAATCGTGTTCCGACCGGGCCGCCCCGCTGAAGACCATGCGTATCGTCGACGACACTGGCCGGCTGTGGCGCGCTCCGGAAATAAAGTTCGACTCTACTGAAATCGGCCTCGACGCCTTTGGCTACAACATCGAGAACCGTTTTCTCGTTGAGGCGTTGGAACAGCACGCGCGCAGCCTTCCGAAACTGCAGATCATCGAACAAGAAGTGGTGAGC
>DATGDN010000214.1:0-7078 GCA_035310865.1 Pseudolabrys sp.
TACCCTTAATTGCTTCGCGAAAGGCGGCACCGTGGGTCGAGCCGATATCTCGGGGCGAGACTCAAACGGCAGCGCTGTTTGGAGACTTCAGATAGTCTACGTCGAGCCACTGAAAACCGTCCATCTCCCCTTTCCGAATGCACTGAGGTTAGATGAGGGTGGGCGTGTAGAACTCGATTTTGTGAATGACGGACCTGGCACGATCTTTATAAGCGCGAATGGGAGACTGGTGGACACAACGAGGCCGACTTCCCCGAAGCTTGCCACATCCACCACCGGCGCCGCGCCCTCCCACGGCTTTGTGGCGGAGAGGCGTTCGCGGCAAAGCGCAACCAACGTGCGTGTCGCGTCATCGAGCAAGCCTGCAGCGGAAACACTGATGAGTTCAATGTGACTGCGCGCCACACACCGGCAACACTGGCGCCGGCAATGTCATCATACTGCACTTGATTGTGTTGCGTTGCGTACTGAACGCGCCCGGATCAAAACCGTGATGCAAATGCAGCGTGCCGCCTGACAGAAGCCAAGGCACGACGGTGAGAGCCATACCCGCAAACGTGCTGATCCGGAATCATCGTCCCGCTTTCCAGAAATACCGCCAAGCCGCCGTCGCAGCGGCTTCAGCGACGCCCGTCGCGAATACATCGTCAAGCGAGACGATGCCGTCAGGCAGAGGGCTCCCAAAGCTGCAGACATGGCGGATAGCAAAAAGTGCGGCCGCCGTATGCATCGCAATTTCTGCACGGTCGGCAGATCCAGCCCGTGCGCACATCATGATGGCTTTCGCACCAATGCGGCCAAGCGCGTCCGTCAATTCACGGCGACGCCAGAGCAATGGTACAGGCGCAGCCATCATCCCGGCGCAGCACACCAAGAAAAGCGATGATACTGTCGACGGTATTGGGCAACTGTATCGCGATCACCGCATCGGTTTGCAGACCAAGAGCGCGTAAGCGGGCCGCGACCGCCGAGATTGCGCGGTCCGCCTGCGCGTAACTCAGGACGCGCGGCGCGCCGTCGGTAAAGCTCTCGCGGTTTGGCGGGTCAACGAGTGCGGGCATATTTGGGTGACGGACGCCGGCGCGGCGAAAAAGGTCGTCGAGCGTGGTGGCAATGCCGGTCGCCCGGCTGACTTCGCCGAGGATCATCGCCCTTGCCTCAAGGCTTGAGGTCCTTCTGCCACCACGTTTCGGGTAAATAGCCAAACAATGAGGTTCGAGAGGGATGCGCGATTCGCGTCCAGCGCGCTACCCATTGAACCGGCGGAAAGTAAAGTGGGACCACATACATGCCCGACAGAAGCACGCGATCAAGTGCGCGCGTGGCGGAGACAAAATCTGGGCGGCTCGTGACATTGAGCATCGCGGCAATCATGGCATCGACCGCCTGCGATTTGACCCCCATGTAGTTGCGGCTTCCTTGCTGATCGGCAGCCGCCGAGCCCCAATAGAACAGTTGCTCGTTGCCCGGCGACAGCGACTGCTCCCAACGGTAGTCGATCATATCGAAATCAAAGCCAATGCGGCGGCGTTCGAATTGCGTGGCGTCCACGGCACGAACGCGCGCCTCTATGCCGGCGCGCTTGAGATTGCGAACGAAGGCGAGCGCAAGGCGCTCCTGATCGCGCGTTGTGGTCAGGATTTCGAATGAAAGCGGCCGCCCGGTTTTGGCATGCAGCAGTTGCGTGCCTTTGAGCTCGTAACCAGCGGTTTTGAGCAATGCGAAGGCGCGACGCAGATTCGTGCGATCGTGTCCGGATCCGTCGGTGACGGGTGGCGACCACGTGCCATCCATGATGTCTGCACGCACGGCGTCAGGAAATGGCGCCAGCAGTTCGCGCTCGCGCGCGTTGGCCGGCACACCATGCGCCGACAGGTCGCAGCCATCGAAATAGCTCGCCGTCCGCTTGTAGAGACTGAAGAAGTACGTGCGATTGATCCATTCGAAGTCGAACAGCTGGAGGATCGCCTCGCGCACCCGAATATCGGAAAAAACCGCCCGCCGTGTATTGAACACCAGCCCTTGCATGCCCTTGGGCAACCCGTAAGGCAGGTCCTCCTTGACAACGCGGCCTTCGCGCAGTGCCGGAAATTCATAGGCCGTCTGCCAGCGCCCGGGGTCGGTTTCGACGCGCAGATCGTAAAGGCCTTTCTTGAACGCCTCGAAATGGGTGTTGCCGTCGCGATAGTAGTCAAAACGTATCGTGTCGAAATTCCAAAGGCCGCGATTGATGGGCAAATCGCGGCCCCAGTAATTCTTGTCGCGCGTGAAGGTGACACTCTCGCCGGGCTTCACGCCGCTCACGGTGTAGGGTCCGCTGCCGAGCAGTGGCTCAAAGCTGGTGTCCTCGAACGTCGCTGCATTGGTCGCATGTTTCGCCAGCACCGGCATAAGGCCGATGATCAACGGCAATTCCCGATCGTCGGCACCGGTAAGATCGAAGCGTACTGTGCGGGTGTCGAGCGCTTCGGCTTTCACCACTTTGGCATAATAGGTCCGGAAATTCGGGCGGCCCTTGTCACGCAACAGTTCCCAGGAATAAATCACATCGTCCGGCGTCACCGGTTTGCCATCCGCGAAACGCGCCGCCGGATTGATACCGAATGTCACGAACGTGCGCGGACCATCCGTCGTGACGCGGTCGGCGAGCAGACCATAGAGCGTGAACGGTTCGTCGTAGCCGCGGGCGAGCAAGCTTTCGACGACGTAACCGCGGATATTGGCGGCTGGTAGCCCCTTCACAATGAACGGATTCAGGCAATCGAAGGTGCCAAGGACACCTTGCGTGAGTTGTCCGCCCTTGGGGGCCATGGGGTTTGCATACGTGGGGTGGTCGAAATTGGGCGCCCACGCCGGCTCACCGTGCATAGCGATCGCGTGAGAAAAAGTTTGCGCACCCACACGTCCAAGATTGATGGCAGACACGGTCGCAAGCGCTCCGAGCACGGCAGACCGTCGCGATAGGCGCAGTTGCGTCACCGCGGGTGCGACGAAAGGCGGCGAGTGCCTGGGTTGAATGCGATTCGTTCCGGTTTTGCGTGAATTTATCATAAGCGGCGAAGAGCCGCGTACGCCGCATTTTCCGCGCATTCGTGGCTTTATTGCAGGGGCGAATTCGGCTATCAGGCAGCGGTCGAGGGTCACGCTCCCGCCGCATTTGACCCGGAGAGACCCGGGCGACCAGCGGCAATTTAGGGGATCCGTGCGCCGCGGACGGGAATAACAAAGGAACAATTACGATGGATTATCGGACCGAACCGGTCCGGCCGTGGGGCCGGGCACTGACCGCCGCTACGGCGACCATTTTGGCGGCGGCGCTCTTGACCGGCTCTGCCGTCGCGCAGCAGCAGCCCAAAGCCGGTACCAAACCGGCGCAGAAACAGGCGCCCGCTGCCCAGCCAGCGCAACCGTTGCAGCCGGCGCAACCGCAGCAGCAGGCAGGCGGTGACCAGCCGCAGCTCATGTATTCGCCATGGATGAAAGTCTGCGGCAAGGGGCAGGACACGAACAACAAGCAGGTCTGCGTCATCACCAAGGACGGCCGCCTTGAAAACGGAATGCCGGTCGCCATCGTTCAGCTGTTTGAACCGGAAGGCGAGCAGAAAGTGCTGCGCGTCACCGTCCCGCTCGGGATGCAGCTCGCTCATGGCACGCGCCTGATCATCGACCAGCAGCAGCCTGCACAGCAGCCTTACAAGATCTGTTTCCCCGTCGGATGCATGGCGGACTATCCCGTCACCGACGATATGGTCGCCAAGATGAAAAAGGGCCAGAACATCGTCGTGCAGGCGATCAACATGCAGGGCACGCCGATCAGCCTTCCGTTGCCGCTGGGTGATTTCGCGAAGGCCTACGACGGCCCGGCGACCGATCCGAAGGTGTTCGAGGAGCAGCAGCGCAAGCTCCAGGAAGAATTGCAGAAGAAAGCTGAAGAGGCGCGCAAGAAGCTGGAAGGTCAGCAGAGCCAGGCGCCGGCCCCGGCGCAGAAGAAATAGCGCACTGCACTGTCATAAGACCAAAAGGCGCGGCACCACGCCGCGCCTTTTTCTTTTGAGTGTTCAAGTCAGTGTATCTGCGAATTACGCGGATGGTAGGCGCCGCTGTCGTCGCGCTCGAACACCTCCGCAACGTCCGGATGTCGGATCGGCTTTCCCGAGGTATCCGGCAGGAGGTTTTGCTCGGATACGTAGGCAATGTATTCGGTCTCCGCGTTCTCGGCGAACAGATGGTAGAAGGGCTGGTCTTTGTGCGGGCGTATTTCGGCCGGGATTGACTGCAGCCATTCCTCGGTATTGTTGAAGACCGGATCAATGTCGAAGATGACGCCGCGGAAAGGGTGCACGCGGTGCTTGACCACCTGACCGATCTTGAATTTGGCTTTGCGCATCTTCTCCATGAGACGCCTCGTCACGCGACTATAACGCGTAGCGCTTTCCCATTTCCGGATCCTTGGCGGCGACCAGTCGCGCGAGACCGAGGAGAACTTTGGCCTGTTTCCAGGTTGCGTCGTCCTGCATCTTGCCGTCGATCATCACGGCTCCTGCGCCGTCGGGCATGGCCGCAACGATCTTCTTGGCAAAAGCCACCTCGGCCGGGTCCGGCGAGAACACCGTCTTGGCAATGTCGATCTGGGACGGGTGTAATGACCACGCGCCGGCACATCCCATGAGGAATGCATTTCGAAACTGCGCCTCGCAGCCGACCGGATCGGCGAAATCGCCAAACGGTCCGTAGAACGGCTTGATGCCGGCGGCGGCGCAGGCGTCCACCATCTTTGCGATCGTATAGTGCCAGAGATCTTGTTGCGAAGACGCGCGCGTTGCGGCCCCCTGCGTGTCCGCGAGCACTTTGTAGTCCGGATGTCCGCCGCCGACGCGCGTGGTCTTCATGGCGCGCGAAGCCGCAAGATCCGCCGGCCCGAGGCTCATGCCGTGCATGCGCGGGGAGGCGCTTGCGATAGCCTCGACGTTGTTAACGCCCTGCGCGGTTTCCAGAATGGCGTGAATCAGGATGGGTTTTTTCAGTCCGTGGCGGGCCTCGAGTTGTGCCAGCAACTGGTCGAGGTAATGAATATCCCACGGCCCATCCACCTTTGGGAGCATGATCACGTCGATTTTGTTGCCGGCGGCCGCAACGATCTCAGTGACGTCGTCGAGCGCCCACGGCGAGTTGAGCGCATTGATGCGCGTCCACAATCCGGTCGAGCCGAAATCCACCGTCTGCGCCATCGCGATAAATCCGTCGCGCGCGCCCTTCTTGGCATCAACCGGAATGGCATCTTCCAGGTTGCCGAGAATGACATCGACCTGGCGAACAAGTTCCGGCACTTTGGCGCGTAGCTTTTCGAGTTGAGGGGGCACAAAATGAATCATCCGCTCAAGCCGTACCGGCAATTCACGTAACGGCGCGGGTGCGCCGATGGCGAGCGGAGCATAGAACTGGCGCGGAAGTTTCATCTGCATCCTTACAAGAGCCCAGCTTGCCGTTTAGAGGAATGCTAACGCCACGCCAAGTGGTCTAATGTTCTACTGTGGCTCGCGCCGCTTTCTTTCTGCCTCATCCCAGGCGGTCAGAGCCTGGAAATCGTAAACAAAGCCGAGCCCTTTTTTGGCATCCGACGACAATACCGACTGGGACGTCACCACGTCGATAAGCGCGGGTGCGTTTGCCAGTGCCCGGCGCAGCGCACCTTCAAGATCGGACGGCTTTTCAACGCGCTCGCCGTGCGCCCCGAGGGCACGTGCGAGGCCCGCGTAGTCGGAGTGGCGCAGCGTCGTGCCGACGACGCGCCCGCCGTAGTTCATTTCCTGATCAAGGCGTTCGATATTCCATGCGGCGTTGTTCGATACGATGAAGACGACCTTCGCACCGTGCCGAACTGCCGTGTCGATCTCCATCGCGTTGATGCCGAATGCACCATCGCCATTGACCGAAATGACCGGTCGGTCTGGCAGGGCAAGCGCAGCAGCGACGGCAAACGGCACACCGACCCCAAGACAGCCGAAGGCGCCTGCGTCCATATAAGTCGTTGCGCGCAATCCCGTACGGGCGAAGCTCAACAAATCGCCTCCGTCCGCAATCGCGATGTAGTCCGGCGGAGCGACTGCTGCGACGGCATCGAAGATGACCCGCGGGTGAATCTTGCCGTCGGCGCCGGTGGCCGGCTTGTCCTTCGTCGCTTCCGCGGAGGCAATGCGGTCACGATGTCGGAGGCGCAATGCCTCAGCCCACGCCTTATCGATATTGCCTTCACGATTTCCGGCCGCAGCAACCATGGCGTCCAGGGCGAGGTGAGGTGAGGCAAGCAGTTCGGGCCGTCCGCGGCGGTTGTCGATCAACTCGCCGGGGTTATCGGCAATTCGGATAAAGCGCGCATTCGGAAAAACCGCCGGCGAGCCGTAACCAACCTGGTAGTCAAGCTTCCGGCCAATCAACAGCACGACGTCGGCATCCGTCATGGCGGCGGCTCGGACTGCGGCAGCTGCGGACGGATGGTCAGCCGGAACGAGGCCGCGACTTTCCTGCGTGTCCAGATATAGAGCCCCTGTCGCATCAAGCAACCGCACAAGCGCGGGGCCGGCCTGTTTCGCACCGCGGCCGGTGATGGCGATCGGCCGCTTGGCTGACCAGAATACATCAACCGCCTCTGCTATTGCGGCAGGATCGGGCGGCAGGGTTCGCGCCGGCTTTGGTTCGATCCATTCATCGAGCACCAATTGCGGCGGCACGTGGGTGCGCAGGACGTCGGTCGGAAATTCAATATAGACCGGTCCTGGCTCCCCTGCGTCGCCCAGCGCGCGGGCGACGGCTTCATCAAGCTCTCGGACAACCTGCTCGGGCACGCGCGCGGTACGCGAAGTGCGTGTCACCGGGCGGAGGATGTCGACGTGCGGTATATCCTGCAACGGCCCCATGTTCGCCTGTGGACGCGAGGTGCAGCCACCGATCAGCAGCACCGGTACGCGGGCGAGCGAAGCGTTTGCAACGGCGGTGACCGTGTTCGTCACCCCCGGACCTGCTGTCACCATGGCGACGCCAAATTGTCCGGTCAGTTCGGCATGGGCATGCGCCATATGAA
>DATGDN010000215.1:0-3072 GCA_035310865.1 Pseudolabrys sp.
CGGAAGACGCGTCCTGGCGCCTCGCGATGAAGGAAGGGCAGGCGGCCGCGAGCGCCGAGCTCGCGTCGCTCGACAAGCGGGGATTGGATCGTCTGGTGCGACTCATTGACACCCTCGATTCTCATGTCAGCCGGATGAGACCCTCATCAAAATGAAGCGAGCGGCCGCTTCAGAATTTTGCCAGGCGCAGACCCGCGCCGGCCGGAACAACCATGGGAGCTACCAATGACACTGAATGACTATGCCCAGATATTGCCTGGACATGAGACTCTCAAAAAGAATTGGGGGTGGACTGTCGCCTTCGGCGTGCTGCTGGCGATAGCCGGGGGCTTTGCGCTGAGCACGGTCGTGCTTTCTACCGCGGCGACCGTCTTTTTTGTCGGCTTCGCCATGATCGTCGGCGGATTTGCGGAAGTGTTCCATGGTTTTGCGATGCGCACGTGGGGACACTTTTTCTGGCTGCTCGTGATGGGCGGCTTTTATATCCTTGCGGGCGCGCTCGTCGTTCGGAACCCGCTGCTGGCGGCGACATTCCTGACGCTTCTCATCGGAGCCAGTCTGATCGCGTCCGGCATTGTATACCCCGACTCATTGGAAAGGCGAAGAAATGGGTTGCCGGCGGGCGGATAATGGATTCGTCTAAAGGGCATGATTCGCGCTGGCTATCTTTCGCCCGAGGATCGCGCCGACCTGATCGCCCTTGCGCGTGACGGCTCTGCGGCGCATCGCTTGGCGCGCCGCGCCAATGCTCTCGTGCTGCTCGATGATGGTTGGAGCTGTGAGCAGGTCGCCGCGGTGCTGTTTGTCGACGATGACACAGTCCGGCGCTGGCATGCGTTGTTTTTGGAGGACGGGCTCGAAGGCTTGACGCGCTTTGATAGCGGCGGCGGCGCCTCGCGCTTGTCGAAGATGCAGGAAGCGGCGCTGACGTCCTGGATCTCGGAAAGCTTACCTCCTTCGACGCGTCAGATTGGCGCGTATATCGAGAAGGAATTCGGTGTCGTTTACGAGAGCCGCTCCGGCCTCATCGCTCTCCTGCATCGGCTTGGGCTCGAATACAGGAAGCCGGAAGCGATCGGACGCAAGCTTGATGCGGAAAAGCAGAAAGCCTTCATCGAAGCCTACCAGAATCTTCTCAACGCGCTTGGCCCTGACGAGGCCGTGATGTTCATGGACGCCGTGCATCCGACGCATGCGGCGCGTCCCGCCGGTTGCTGGGCGCCGGCCAAGGAAAATCTGGCCATTGAGCAAACCAGCGGGCGGCAACGCCTCAATGTCCATGGCGCGATCGATCTCGAGACTGGCAAGACCAGGATGGTCGACGTCGAAACCGTCGACGCGGCGTCAACGATCAGGCTTCTGCAAGCGATCGAGTCGATGTATCCGCTGATGGCGATGATCCATGTTTTTTTGGACAATGCGCGCTACCACCATGCCGATCTCGTGCAAAAGTGGCTGGCGGAGCCGGGCAGACGCCTCAGGCATCCCCTCATTTTTCAGACGCATGAGAAGGTCTGATTTAAACAAGGATGTTGCTTGATGTATAAGTAGAATCTCTCGACAAGCGGGCGCAAGCGCACCTCCGGCATGCTGGGGATCAGTTCGTAGAGCATGCATCCTTGCCGGAACAGCGAATGCGTTCTTCGCTTGGCGGTATTGACCTTGAGATGGCGATCCATGCCGAGGCTTTCGCCTGCCGCGCCGAGCAGCGTCAAGAGTACAATAGCGAAGGCGTTTAAGAGAAGAAGTCTGTCGCGTCGATGTGGATCGGCGATACGAAGAACGCCTAACCCCATGCCGAAGCGAAGATCCTTTGTGTCGCGAAAGCTCGGCTCGATTGTCCAGCGCCGGGCGTAATAGTTGATGATTTCGCGCGCCGTTGCTTCGGGGTTGCTGGCGGCCAGACACCAAGCCGCCTTCATGTCCCTGGCGTGCACACAGACGACTGCCCCGACTTTGTGCCGGGCCGCAGTTACCTCGGCATCGCGGAGCTTTCGCGCTCGTCCGCCCTTGCCAACCCACTCGGCGGCAGCGCGCGTCTCGCCATCCGCCGCCGTGACGTAAATGTTGCCACGAAAGCGAATAACGTAATCGAACCCCAACGTCTCGAGAAAGCCGAAAAGCTTCGTGTCGCCGAAGCCGCGATCGGCAAGGATGGTTACCGAAACGCCATCAGGGAGAAGCTCTGCTAGACGGGCCAGGCAAAGGTCCTCGAAGTCGTTGCGGCTGTTCTTGAGTTCGTCCTTCAGGACGGTCAGCCATAATAATGGCGTCGCCCGACCATGGTTGGAAACGAGATTTAACGCCAGCGTCGTTTGACCGTCCGCGTCAAAGTCGGTCCAGTCCATAGCGACGACAATCGCCTTTCGCTGTCCAATGATCCGGGGCACCCAAGCGGCGAACATATCCCACACGACTATCCCTTGATTGCTCAACAGCCGGTCAACTTGCTTGATGGCATGTTTCCCAAGCAGACCGCGCGCCTGAGCTAAGGAGTGACCGATGATCGACACTGCCAGCGACGCGCTCGTCATGACGCCAAGCGTGCCATTGGCCAACGACGCCACCCGCTTGGCATGAAGGTCGTTAGCGAAGATGCCAGCGAGAAAGTCATGAACAAACTCAACACGCTCGTTGGGACGGTTCATGGCCGCGCCTCATAAGGATTAAATTCGCTATCCCCATGATATCGCGAGACAATCAGGCCAATATGAGTCCGCTAAAATGAGGGGATTCGTGAGCTGTAGACGGCGTGCTCGTCGAAGGGCGCAGCACAATCGATGAATCCATGGTCACCGGCGAATCCATGCCGGTGACGAAAAATGTCGGCGAACGCGTTATCGGCGGGACGCTCAACCAGACCGGCGCCTTCATCATGCGCGCGGAGAGGGTTGGCAGCGATACGATGCTGTCCCGTATTGTGGACATGGTCGCCGCCGCCCAGCGAAGCCGAGCCCCAATCCAGCGCCGCGCCGACCAGGTTTCCGGCTGGTTCGTGCCGCTCGTGATCCTTGCCGCCGTCCTTGCCTTCACAGCCTGGGCCGTTTGGGGGCCGGAACCGCGCATGAGTTA
>DATGDN010000216.1:0-1785 GCA_035310865.1 Pseudolabrys sp.
GTAGTCTCAAACAGGGTAGGCGTTCCGGATCGTGCCACGCGAGCCGGCGGGCTTGAAGTGGCGATCCGGCCCGCGCTCAAGCGGCATGGCGGCTTGTGGTTCGGCTGGAGCGGCCGCGTTTCCGAATACATGCCGCGCGCCGTCAAGTCCGTTACTCACGACAACATCACCTATGCCACCGTTGACTTGAACAAGGACGACTACCAGGAATTCTACTACGGCTTTGCCAATCGGGTGCTGTGGCCGATATTGCACTATCGGCTCGACCTTGCCGAATTCACGCGCCGCGATCTCGGCGGTTATTTCCGGGTCAATCAGTACTTCGCCACCCAACTTGAATCGCTGCTACAGCCCGATGACGTGATTTGGGTCCACGATTACCATTTGATTCCGTTGGCCAAGGCACTCCGCGATCGCGGCCGCAACAACAAGATCGGCTTCTTCATCCATATTCCGTTCCCGCCACCCGAAATCCTGACCGCGCTGCCCAATCACGATCAGCTGATTCCGGCGCTGTGCCACTACGACCTGGTTGGATTTCAAACCGAAGTCGATACTGCCAATTTTTCGCGTTACATTGCCAACGAATGCGGCTTGCCGTGGGCGAGCGGAAACGCCTTCCACTTTGGCAGCCGCATTGTGCAGATCGGCACATTCCCGGTCGGTGTTGAAACGGAAGCCTTCGCACGCCTGGCCCGACGTGCCGTTGAAACAGATTTCGTCCGTGAGGTGCTGGAAAGTCTGTCCGGCCGCGCAATGATTATCGGCGTCGATCGGCTCGACTACAGCAAAGGTATCCCAGAGCGTATGAGTGCGTTCGAACGTTTTCTGGCCAACTTCCCGGATTGGCGCGGCAGGGTCACTTATCTCCAAATCACGCCGCGCAGCCGCACAGGCATTCCCGAATACGCCGACATGGGCCGCGCGGTGGGGGAGGCGGTCGGCCGCATCAACGGGGCGTACGGCGAAGCCTCTTGGACGCCGGTGCGGTACATCAACAAGGCGCATAGCCGCACGGCGCTTGCCGGGCTCTATCGCGCCGCCCGTGCCGGATTGGTCACGCCGCTGCGTGACGGCATGAATCTTGTCGCCAAAGAATTTGTCGCCGCGCAGAATGCCGACGACCCAGGCGTGCTGATCCTTTCGCGCTTTGCCGGCGCTGCGCATGAGTGCGCGGCTGCACTGCTCGTCAATCCGTACGATCCGGAAGGCGTCGGCAATGCCATAAATCGCGCCCTGTCGATGCCGCTGGAAGAGCGCCGGCAGCGGCATGCCGACAATTTCAAGATGCTGGTACGCAACGATCTCAGCCAATGGGCGGACCGGTTTCTCCGCGTGCTCAATCATCCGCCGGGCAGTGTCGACGCCTTGCCACTTGTGCGCGCAGCAGGCCGCCACTGAGCAGGACAAGCGTCAAACAGGTATAGTCACGTCCGGTCAACACCGAGGAGCACCATGCACTATGCAGCTATCGGGGCGATTTGCATTGCCCTTGCCGCCGCGTCGGCAGAACGAAGTTTTGCAGCCGATGCACTTAAGGGCGAAACACTTGCTAAGCGCTGGTGTGCCACCTGCCATATCGTGGCGTCGGATCAGCAACGCGGCACCACGCAAGCGCCGCCGTTCTCCGCGGTTGCCAATAAACCACACTTCGACGAGACAACACTTGCTTACTTCTTGCTGACACCGCATCCGCGGATGCCGGATATGAATCTGTCGCGCAGCGAGGCGACTGACCTTGCTGCCTATATCAAGACGCAGAAGTAGTCTTATGCTGCCGCCTTT
>DATGDN010000217.1:0-5625 GCA_035310865.1 Pseudolabrys sp.
GCGAATTTCTTTTCAATAATTCGATCACGCGCCATATCGATTGGATCGTGACGGGTACGCACTTCATCCACTTCTTCGCGCGTGCGATATTTCGCCGGATCCGACATCGAATGCCCACGATATCGATAGGTCAGCATTTCGAGAATGTACGGACCCCTTCCAGACCGGCACCATTCGGCTGCCTTTTCGCCCGCAGCCTTCACCGCACGCACATCCATACCATCCACCTGATCGCCGGGAATGTTGAAGGATAGTCCCCGCCGGGACAGATTGACTTCAGCCGACGCACGCGTAATCGCCGTGCCCATTGCGTATCGATTATTCTCGATCACATAGACGACAGGCAGCTTCCAGAGTTCTGCCATGTTGAAGCTTTCGTAGACCTGGCCCTGGTTGGCGGCGCCATCACCGAAATACGTGATGCTGATGTTGCCGTTGTTGCGGTAGTTGTTGGCGAAAGCCAAACCCGTGCCGAGCGGCACCTGCGCACCGACGATGCCATGCCCTCCGTAGAAACCTTTCTCCACGCTGAACATGTGCATGGAGCCGCCCTTGCCCCTTGAGTAGCCATGCGCCCGCCCCGTGAGCTCGGCCATCACGCCTTTGGGATCCATGCCTATTGCGATCATGTGTCCATGGTCGCGATAGCCGGTGATGACCTGGTCACCCGGCTTGAGCGCCATCTGGATGCCGACCACCACGGCCTCCTGGCCGATATAGAGATGACAGAAGCCGCCGATCAGGCCCATGCCGTACATCTGCCCGGCCTTCTCCTCGAAGCGGCGAATGGTCAGCATGGTGCGGTAGGCGGAAAGCTCCTGCTCCTTGCTGAAATCGGCGACGGGCTTGGCGTCGGCGCTCGGATTCTTCTGGGCGACCGCCATTAGCACTCCCTGCGAAAGCGTCCGGCAGTTGTGACGGGCGGCTCGGTAGGCTTTCCCGAACCCAATAGCTTAAATCCTCCGGCGGCGAAAGCGCGAGGCTGCCGCGGAGAATTGCGCAAAACGCCCAGAAATTGGCTGAAAATTTCAAGGCGAGCGGTGGATAACGCCGCCAGCCTTCCGCGGTTGCTAACGCGAATTGAGCAGCAGGAGGTCGCGAGGGTCGGCATAACCGATCAGGGCCCGGGCACGCTCGTCCAGCATGTCCGGATCAATGCGGTCGGCGCGTAGCAGGGACACCCGCCGCTCCCACACCGCCCGCTCGGCCTTGAGCTGCGTCAGTTCGTCCTTCATGGCCGTGAGTTGTTGCTCAAGGTCCTGCTGCGCACGCAATCCATGATTGCCTGTAAAGGCATTGGCCGCAAAATAGCCGATGAACAGCGCAGCGAATGTGTAGAGACCGAGGACGGTCAGGAAGGTGCGGCGGCGCCGATGCGTGACCATGGCCGGGAAGATGGGCCAAGGGCGTTAAGGCGCGTTTAATGCGTTAGATCCTCTGGCGGATTTCGTTGAGAACGAAGTTTCCAATACGCTTGCCGCGGTTGCGCAGGATTTTCAGCAACCCTTGGTCGACGAAATACGTGAGCAGGATCGAATCGCGCGTCTTCACGCGGTTATGCACCGGGTCGGCTGAGTGCCACGTGTCGGTGCCGACCGCAAAGGCGTAACCGGTATTCGGTGCAAACCGCATCTGTGTGTGCTTCGGCTTCGAACCATCGGGGAGCACGTCATGGAAGATGGTCCCGATGTCGGTATTGGCATCGTCTTTCGGCAGATAGAGTTGGACCGTGATGCCCTTCCAACGCGTGTCGGTGTGCGGCGTGATCATGTAGCCGGGAATGTCACGCGTGAGGATCGGAATAGGATACATGCCGACCTTGGCGAAGTTTTCGCCAAAGCGTTTCGACAGGCCTGGCGCCAAACGCCGGATAAAAGCTTGCTTGACCGGCTCGGAGCAAAGCGCGCGGCCGACGACGTCCCATAACGCACGCTTCTCTGCCGGCAGATTGCGAATGTATTCGGGGAACAGATCGATCTTGACGCGTGTATGGGTTCCATCCTCGAGATCATGACCCTTGCTGCGGCCGTGCATCGGCCGGTAATCCGTTGACTCGGGCATCAATGCGAGAATCTGCGCGTAAATATCGTCAGGAAATACCCGGTCGAATTCGAGATGGAAAAACGGCTTTTCGACCGCGCGCGCACCGTCGATTGACTGCACGCTAAATGTGGCCAGGCGGTCCGAAGCGCGGCGGCGGTCGTAGGTCGACAGGGTCGTAGTCTGGTCCATCGTCGGTACTCGCAACCTGTTTCAGGGAGCAATTTGCGTCAAATTCGCAGTCACAGGCAAATGCCGCAACACGCCTCACGATTTCAGGATGTCGCGCCCCGCAAATTTCGCCTGCGGACCAAGTTCCTCCTCGATGCGCAGCAGCTGATTGTATTTCGCGATCCGGTCGGAGCGGGCAAGCGAGCCGGTTTTGATCTGTCCGCAATTGGTGGCGACGGCGAGGTCGGCGATGGTGGAATCTTCCGTCTCGCCGGATCGGTGCGACATCACCGCCGTATAGCCTGCCTTGTGCGCCATCTCGACCGCAGCCAGCGTCTCCGTCAAGGTGCCGATCTGATTGACTTTGACCAGGATCGAATTGGCGATCCCATCCTTGATGCCCTTCGACAGCCGCGTGACATTCGTTACGAAAAGATCATCGCCGACGAGCTGGCATTCGTTTCCAATCAGGCCAGTGAGAATCTTCCAGCCCTCCCAGTCATCCTCGGCCATGCCGTCTTCGATCGAGACAACCGGATAGCGCGAAGTAAGATCGGCGAGATACTTTGCCTGATCCTGTTTCGAGCGTTTCTTGCCTTCTCCTTCGTAGACGTACGTGCCGTCCTTGAAAAATTCCGTGGCGGCGCAATCAAGCGCAATCATCACATCTCCGCCCGGTTTGTACCCGGCTTTGCTGATTGCCTGCATGATGAAATCGAGCGCGGCTTCCGCCGACTTCAGGTTAGGAGCAAAGCCGCCCTCATCGCCCACATTGGTGTTGAGCCCGGCCGATTTGAGCGCCGCGCGCAGCGTATGGAAAATTTCGGCGCCCGCGCGCAAAGCCTCCGCGAAAGTCGGCGCGCCGACCGGCATGACCATGAATTCCTGAAAATCGATCGGGTTATCGGCGTGCACGCCACCATTAATGATATTCATCATCGGCACAGGCAATACGCGCGCAGCTGTTCCGCCGACGTATCGATAAAGCGGCGCGCTTTTGGCGGCCGCTGCGGCCTTGGCCGTCGCAAGCGACACACCAAGAATGGCGTTAGCCCCGAGGCGTCCTTTGTTCGGCGTTCCGTCGAGCGCAATCAGCGTCTCATCGATCTTGGTCTGCGCTTCCGCATCCATGCCGCCGAGGGCATCGAAAATTTCCCCGTTGACGGCATCGACCGCCTTGCGCACCCCTTTGCCGCCATAACGCGCCTTGTCGCCATCGCGAAGTTCAACCGCCTCGTGGGCCCCGGTTGACGCGCCAGATGGAACAGCGGCACGGCCCCGCGAGCCGTCCTCCAGAATGACGTCGACCTCGACGGTCGGATTGCCGCGGCTGTCGAGGATTTCGCGGCCAATGATGTCGGTAATGGCGGTCATGGGGTGCCCGGAATTGGTACGTGGGCTTCTACAGGATGGACAATCCAGCGCCATCGATTGATTTCATTGAGCAATTCGTCCGTATGTCGCGTTTGTGTCGCGCTCACGCCAGTAACAGCCTTTCCGCTTCCGCCATTTCACTACCATCGTCACCACGGGGGAATAAGTGCCCATATACGTCCGATGTCATTACTATGGATGAATGTCCTAGCCGTTGTTGCACGGTCTTTATGGGTAGCTCCAGCCCGCCGTCCTTCTTCCGGTTGATGAGCCAGGACGCATAGAAGTGCCTGAGTGCGTGTAGCCCCGTATATTTGGCTTCGCGCTTGGCATCTACGACACGCGCCGCGACCATCGTCGGCCACATGTACCGGCTCACGATGTCGGCGTGATCCCACAGCTTGCCTAGGGTGTTCGGGAAAACCAGATCGAGAGCGCCCTTCGGACAGGCCAGCCGCCACTCTTTTAAAGTGTTCACGATGAGCGGTCCCAACGGGATCGTGCGGTTACCTGACTCGGATTTGGGCTTGCCGATCTTGCTGTAACGGTCGGCGCGTTGGCGGACGTGCAGCTCGGCCTTTTTCAGGTCGACATCGGCCCACTGCAATCCGCGCAACTCCGAGCTTCGCAAGCCAGTAAAAATCGCTGTGATGAGGAACGGGCGAATCCGGCCAGTTGCCGCATGAAGAATGCGTTTGATTTCGTCCGGTGTCGGAATATCGACGCCGACTTTTAACTTCATCTTGGCGCGCTTGTCGGTGCTGATCGACACGTCCAGTGCCACGTTCTGAGCCACGTTGCCCCTACGTCTTGCATCGCGGAGCAATGATTTGAGGGATACCAGCACTTTTTTGGCCTGTGCGCGCGACAGGTTCTCCAGCAGCTCGTCCCGGAACGCTTGAATTCTAGGTGTCGTCAGCTTTGATAGCTTCTCCCGGCCAATGCGCGGGTTGATGTGGTTTTTGACGTGAAACCGATAGTGTTCAATCGTGGACCGTTCGCGCTTCTCAAGCTGCACGTATTTGATCCAGTCTTCTGCGGCCTCGGCAACCGTGAGACTCTTGTTTTGTGGTGTGTGTACGCCTTGCCGCACTTCGACTTTAACTGTCGCCTGAAATTCGTCCGCATCTTTCTTGCGGCCAAAGGTCTGGATGTGCCGCTCGCCCTTCTGGTCGATGTAATCGACAATCCAGGCCTCGTTAGGCTCAATCCCCAATGAGCGGGCAGCGTGGTCGAAGTATTCCTTCCATTCGGCTTTTCCGGCAACCGTCGCCAACCTCTTGGCTTCGGGTTCGATGTCCTTGAGTTGCGCGCGGGTGAACCAAGTGCGCTTGCGTACCGACATAGCCGCCCCCTTTGCTGTGTAGTCGTTGGCAGTATGTCGCAATATGTCGCGCAATAATCCTGTTGTCAATGCGAAATACGCACGGCACAGGGCCTCGCGCCCTGTTTCGGTCGAAATGCGGTAAGACTTTTAGGTATTGCAGACCGACTAGACAGCGGGATAATTTTATTGCACCCGCGATCTGCGCATTAGCGCGGGTAGCGCCCAAATAGCCCTGCGTCGTGTGTGCATGACGCGGGGCTATGCTTTATGTGCATAACGACTTTTTGTGATCGCCAACACAGCAACCACATCCCGCTCCGCATACAAGTTGAGATTGTTGGATACGCTAAGGAGGGGACCATGACCGTCACCACTATTCAGGCCGGTACTTCCCACCCAACCGGTCTCTCTGACGCAGCGACCCGTGCAGCGACCTATGTAGGCCAGTTCATCGGAGGCATTGAGGATGGTCGGGAGATAGCGGCCCGCCATTTCGAGTTATCGCGGCTGTCCCGCGCTGAATTGGCTCGTCGCGGTCTTAATCGGCCCTGCGACTTGAGCGAGCTAATGTCCCAGACTTATGGTCACGCACTCGGCAGACATTGAAAAGCAGAACATCGCAGCCCAATCATCCATGTCCGCTTTACCCCAAAGCGGACATGGGTGACTTGGGAATTTTCCGGAGTCGTCAGTAGGCGCGCTACGGGCGAACT
>DATGDN010000218.1:0-7509 GCA_035310865.1 Pseudolabrys sp.
TGTCGCGCCGCCGTTCTACGCGCTTGCGGTCTGGCCTGCCGACATCGCCGTCAGCACCGGACTTGCAACCGATGCCAACGCACGTGTGCTGGGCAGCGATGGAAAGCCCATTCCCGGCCTCTACGCGTGCGGCAATGATATGGCTTCGGTCATGGCGGGCAGCTATCCCGGACCTGGCACGACGCTTGGTCCGGCAGTCGTGTTCGCCTATCGCGCCGCGATGCACGCCAAAGGTGGGCAGGCAACACAACCGGTCGCGCCGCTTGATGAGCAAAGTCTTGATCGTGTGATGCGCGATTGTCCTCTTTAAGCCCTTCTTGCACCGCGACGCGTCTGGTCAATATCATTATTCATTTTTGGGAGGGCTCATGGCGCGTCTTGCAGGAAAAATCGCATTCATCACCGGCGGCGGAGGAGGAATTGGCCGCGCGACAGCTGAACGTTTTGTCGAGGAGGGGGCCAAGGTTGTTATGCCGAAATCGACGTGGGGCGCGGAGAAGCGGCCGCTCAATCTGCCCGCTCGCGTGCTTCGAATTCCGGCGGCGACGCGCATTTCATTCACTGCGATATCCGCGGGCGGGCGAATGTCGAGGCCGCTTTCGCCGAGACCGTCAAGCGATTCGGTGGCCTCCATATTCTTCACAACAATGCCGGCGGCTCGTCGCCGCAGGACGGCCGCGTGACGGACGTATCCGAGGATGAATTCTGGAGGGTCATCAAGCTCGATCTTTACGGCACTTTCCTGTGCTCGAGGCTCGGCATTCCACACATGATCAAATCCGGCGGCGGATCGATCATCAACATGTCGTCGATCGTCGCGTTGCGCGCGCTGCCGGGCCGAGATTGTTATACCGCTGCCAAAGGGGCCGTCGCCGCGCTGACGTGTTCCATGGCGGTGGAATACGCCGCCGACAAGATCAGGGTCAACGCGATTGCGCCCGGCGTTGTGCTTACCGAGCGGGTCAAGAAGTTGCTTGAAGGTTCGAAGGACATCGAGAAGCTTGCAGCAACGCACCTGCACGGCCTCGGCCTGCCAATCCATATGGCCGATATGGCCGTTTACCTCGCCTCCGACGAAGCGGCGATCACGACTGGTCAGATAATTTCGGTCGATAGCGGGGCGACAATCAGGTAGCGACCTTTTGACTCCCCGCCCAAATTCCATTACCCGCAGCGCCACAATGGCATCCGCGACCAAATCCAAACGCAAACGTAGTACCAAGGGTAAGCGCAAGACCCCGCGCAAGGCCAAGCCAAAAGCCAAGGCTAACAGGCCCAAACGCAAGGCTCGGCGGCCCAAGGCCAAAGGCAAATCCAAAGCCAAGCCAGCGCGAAAACTTGCGCCGAAGGCCAGCGCCAAACCGAAGGTCAAGGCGGCGCCCAAGCCCAAGGGCAGTTCCAAACCCAGGCCTACTGCCGCGCCCGCGCCTCAACACCTCTTCGCCACCATGCTTTCGCGTGTCTGCACGGCGACGGCATCATTTGTCCCCAGTAGCGATCTCTCTCGCATCGTGGTCGAGCCCCCGCGCGATCCGAGCCACGGCGACATGGCGACCAACGCCGCTATGGTGCTGGCGAAAGATGCCGGCAAGAAGCCACGTGAGCTTGCAGAAGGCATTGCCGCCAAACTGCGCGGTGACGAAGGGGTGGCTTCAGTCGATGTTGCCGGACCTGGCTTTATCAATCTCACCCTCAAGCCAAATGTCTGGATCGAGGAACTGCGTCTCGTGCTCGGAGTGGGCCGGGACTACGGCCGCAGTGACATGGGCAAGGGCGAAAAAGTGAATGTCGAGTACGTCTCGGCCAATCCAACCGGACCGATGCATGTCGGACACGGACGCGGCGCGGTATTCGGGGACGCGTTGGCGAACCTGCTCGCCTTTGCAGGTTACAAGGTCACGCGCGAGTACTACATCAACGATGCAGGGGCGCAGGTCGACGTGCTCGCGCGCTCGGCATTTCTCCGCTACCGCGGGGCGCTCGGCGAAACCATCACCATTCCTGACGGCCTTTACCCTGGTGAGTATCTCAAATCAGTCGGCAAGGATCTTGCAGGCGCCTACGGGCCCTCACTGAAGGATAAGCCGGAGAGCGAATGGCTTCCAATCGTGCGCAAGCGTGCGATCGACATGATGATGGCCGAGATCCGCAATGATCTGCAGGCGCTCGGCATCGTTCAGGATGAATTCTTCTCTGAGCGATCGCTTATTGAGCAGGGCACCGACCGCGTCGCCGAAACCATCAATTGGCTAAAGGGCAAAGGCCATGTCTATGAAGGGCGTCTCCCGCCGCCGAAAAGCGGAGCTATCGAGGATTGGGAAGATCGCGAGCAGACCCTGTTTCGGTCGACGGCCTTTGGTGACGACGTGGACCGCCCGCTGAAGAAGACGGACGGCAGCTACACGTATTTCGCCACTGACATCGCGTATCACAAGTCAAAACTTGACCGCGGGTTTCGCCACCTCATCGACGTGTGGGGTGCCGATCACGGCGGCTATGTGAAACGCATGCAAGCAGCGGTCAAAGCGCTGAGTGGCGCCAATGCTGACCTCGACGTGAAGCTCGTGCAGTTGGTGCGCCTTCTTCGCGCGGGCGAGCCCGTGAAAATGTCGAAGCGTGCCGGTGAATTCGTCACCTTGCGCGAGGTAGTCGACGAGGTTGGGCGCGACGCCGTGCGTTTCGACATGCTGTACCGGAAAAACGATGCGGTCCTCGATTTTGACCTTGCAAAGGTCATCGAACATTCGCGCGAGAATCCTGTGTTCTACGTGCAGTACGGGCACGCACGCGGGCAATCAGTGTTTCGAAATGCCCGCGAAGAAATACCGGGACTGCCAGAAGCAGCGTCAGAACGCGCGGACATGCTCGGACGTGCACCGATCGAGCGCTTGACCGATGCGGGGGAGGTTGCCCTGCTGCGCCGGATGGCGCTTTACCCGCGACTCGTCGAGGCCGCCGCGGCTGCTCACGAGCCCCATCGAATAGCGTTCTATCTGTATGAATTAGCAAGTGAATTTCATGCACATTGGACGAGAGGAAAAGACTTGCCTCATTTACGCTTCATTATCCAGAATGATCGAGAAACGACGGCAGCCCGGCTCGCCTTGGTGGAGGGGATCGTCACCATACTGGCTTCGGGCCTCGCACTGCTCGGGGTCAGCGCGCCGGAAGAGATGCGATAGTCTCGTCCTTGGTGTCTGCGTTTGGCGAGGATCGTCAGCGAATAAAAGACCAATGTAAGGGCGAGTTGAGTAACTGGGGACCGAATGGCGGACGACCAAAGCCAACGACCATACCGAGCTAGCGAGCCGCCGCCGGCGCGCGGGTCAAGCAAGACGTCGGGCAGCGACCCGCTGGCTGAACTGGCGCGCCTGATTGGACAGACCGACCCGTTCGGGGAGTTCGGTCGGGAACCGGCGCGTCGTTCGCCGCCACAGCCCGCTGAGCGAGCGGATTGGAATACTCGACCCCTCGGAACTCCCTACACGGCGCAATACGGCTGCGTCGCGCAAACGCCCGAGCCGGCGTCAAAGTTCGGAGGCAATGGCAACTATTCGTCACCGGCGCCGGCGAGCCAGGCCAGTCCGCGCGACTACGTCGGCCAGAATTATGGACGCCAATCGTACGGCGGCGTCCCGCCGGCTGACGCTGATCAGTATCAGGACGAGCACGAGGCCCAGGGCTACCCGCCGGAGCAGGCCGATTATCAACATGAGGCATACGACCAGGCTCCAGTAGAGGAGGAATATTACGAAGACTTTCAGCCCTCGCGGCGCCGCTTGGCCGTTTGGGCGATTGCCGGTGTGCTCGCTTTGGCCGTGATTGGTACTGCCGGCGCATTTGGCTATCGCGCTCTCTTTGGCTCGGCGACATCAAACAAGCCACCGCCGGTCATCAAGGCGGACACGGGACCGAGCAAGATCGTGCCCGCAACGACTGGCAAGGATGCCCAATCAAACAAACTAATCACCGAGCGCGTGAACGAGCGGGGACAAAGCGAAAAGCTGGTGTCGCGCGAGGAACAGCCGCTCGATAGGCCGACTGCGGTTGCGCTGCCGCAGGGCGCTTCTCAATCAGCGCTTGGCAGCGGCGTGGTCACGAGCGAGCCAAAGAAAATTCGTACTATCGCAATTCATCCGGATCCGCCCGTTGGGGCGGATGCGGCACCGTCGTCACTTTCAGCCGCGCCAGCTCCTGCACGTCCGACACCGGCGCCGCGGGTTGCGGCCGCGCCGGAACGGCCCGCGCCGGATAACGCGACGGCCGATACCGAAGACAATGCACCACAAGCTGCGCCGACGCGGGCCGCGCCGCCCGCCCGTCAGGCTGCACCAGCGTCGAACAATGCGCCCTTGTCGCTAAATCCGAATGGTGCGCCTGCGCGGGCAGCGGCCGCGCCGACACGCACTGCCTCGGTCGCGCCCCAAGCGCCGCAGGCGAACGCCGCCGCCGGGGGGGCGGGCAGCTTCGTGCAGGTTTCGTCGCAGCGTAGCGAGACAGAGGCCCAGGCAGCGTTCCAAAGCCTGCAGGCCAAGTTCCCGGACCAGCTCGGCAACCGCCAAGCGTCTATCCACAAAGTCGATCTGGGCGCCAAAGGGACGTTCTACCGGGCGATGGTCGGGCCGTTCGCCAACGCCAACGAGGCGAGCCAACTGTGCTCAAGCCTCAAGGCGGCCGGCGGACAGTGCCTCATCCAGAGGAATTAACAGCCTGAAACTTGACCCTGGCGCCGGCCGCGGGCTAATCCGCGCCGATGGCGGCACGCGCATTTATCACAGGATTGGAGGGACTTACCGTTTCCCCCAATGAGCGTGCCTTTTTGCGCGAAGCTCGGCCTTGGGGCCTCATAATCTTCAAGCGAAATGTCAGTGGCCCTGACCAAGTAGCCGAACTCACTCAGTCTTTCCGGGAAATCGTAGGAGCTGAAGCCCCCGTCCTGGTCGATCAGGAAGGTGGACGCGTGCAACGCTTGGGCCCGCCGCATTGGCGCGCCTATCCGCCGGGTGCCCGTTACGGTCAGCTGTACGACCGGCAGCCGGAGGTCGGCATCGCTGCGGCACGGCTTGCAGGTCATCTGATTGCCGCCGACCTAAGGCCGCTCGGCATAGACGTTGACTGCCTTCCAATCGCTGACGTCCCGGCTGCCGGCGGGGATCCAGTTATCGGCGATCGAGCTTACGGCACCGAGCCCGGAAAGGTCGCCAGGATCGCCAAGGCGATTGCCGAAGGGCTGAAGGCCGGCGGCGTCCTGCCGGTCCTCAAGCATTTGCCGGGCCACGGCCGCGCCACGACCGACAGCCACCATAATTTGCCCGTCGTGAATACCGACCGCGCGACGCTCGAGGCCACAGATTTTTCCGCGTTCAGGCCGTTGGCGGGACTGCCGCTTGGCATGACAGCGCATGTTGTGTTTAGCGCGATCGACCCCATCGCGCCCGCCACCACTTCGGTCACAATGGTCAGGCAAGTGATTCGCGGGTTTATTGGATTCCAGGGCCTATTGATGAGCGATGACGTCTCGATGAATGCCCTGTCTGGCAGCATCGCCGAACGCAGCCGTGACGCGCTGGCGGCGGGGTGCGATGTCGTGCTTCACTGCAATGGCGACCTGCGAGAGATGGTTGCAGTCGCCGGTGCAACACCCGAGCTCTCCGGCGAGGCGGCCATTCGAGCTGAGGCGGCTCTTGCTGCGCGCTCCGAGCCAGAAGAATTTGATACCGAGGCCGCGCGTGCTCTGTTTTCACAAATGATTGTCGAACGAACGGCATCGCAACGGAAGACCGGATCATGAGCAGCGAGGAGTTCGACACCACGCTCGGTGCCGACCGCGGCACCACCGAGCCGGCCATGATCGTCGATGTGGAAGGCTTTGAGGGTCCGCTCGATCTGCTGCTGATGCTTGCGCGTCAGCAAAAGGTAGATCTCGCCAAGATTTCGATCCTGGCGCTTGCCGACCAGTACCTCTCATTCATCGAGGCGGCGCGGCAACTCAGGCTCGAGCTCGCCGCCGATTATTTGGTGATGGCGGCCTGGCTCGCTTACTTGAAATCACGGCTACTTTTGCCAGAGACAGAAACAGGCGATGGGCCAAGCGCGGAAGACATGGCGCTCGCTCTTGCCAATCGTCTGCGGAGGCTGGAAGCCATTCGCGATGTTGCGACGCGCATGATGGAACGGCCGCAGCTCAATCGCGATATTTTCCCGCGCGGATTGCCTGAACCGATTGCGGAGATCAAGCAGCCGGAGTGGTCGGCGACCCTTTATGACTTGCTTTCAGTATACGCCACACAGCGCTCGCGCAGCGCGCTTTCCCGCGTGCGGTTCAAGCAACGCACGGTGTGGTCACTAGCCGAAGCGCGCACCGCACTCGAACGCTTGATCGGACAGTCGGCGGATTGGTCGCGCATCGATCAATTCCTGATCAGTTATGTGGTCGAGCCGGCGTTTGCCGCGACGGTGTTTGCTTCTTCGTTCGCCACCGCACTTGAACTCGTGCGTGAGGGCGTTGCCGAAATTCACCAGAAGGAGTCATTCGCGCCGATCTATATGCGCAAGCGCGTCGGCGCGATTGGAATAGTTGCGACGCATGACGCGCAAGAAAACTCGTAAGGGGAAGGGGTCCATGCCGAGCGTGGCCAAGAAGCTCGTGGTGGTGCAGAACAATGAGCCGGCAAATGAGGCTGCGCCGGCGCAAGCCACTCGGCCTGAAGAGTTGCGGTTGCTGGAAGCTTTGCTGTTCGCCGCAGGCGAGCCGCTGGACGAGGCAATGCTCGCGCGCAGGCTTCCTAACGGCGTGAACGTAAAAACGACGCTCGCTCAGCTCAAGGATGAATATGCTTCACGCGGCGTCAATCTCGTGCGCGTCGGAAAAAAGTGGACATTCCGCACGGCCACCGATTTGTCGTGGTTGTTGACGAAGCAGATCGTAGAAACCCGCAAGCTTTCGCGTGCGGCGATCGAGACGCTTGCAATCGTCGCCTATCATCAGCCGGTCACACGGGCGGAAATCGAGGAAATTCGCGGCGTGGTGACGGCGACCGGCACGCTCGACGTATTGCTCAAAACTGGATGGATCCGCCCGCGCGGGCGCCGCAAGGCACCTGGGCGGCCGATCACGTACGGAACGACCGAGGCATTTCTCTCCCATTTTGGGCTAGAGGAAGTCGGCGACCTGCCAGGCCTCGAAGAACTTAAAGGCGCCGGGCTGATAGAAGGCAATTTGCCTCCGGGATTTGCCGTTCCGCTTCCCTCAGACGAGTCGACGTTGCGCGACGACGAAGATTCACTTGAGCCTGGCGATCTCGATCTGGGCCTGGCGCCGCCGCCAACGCGTTCCGAAAAGTGACCGCGGCCCATTTAAGCGATTTCAAGGCATTGCGCGGCGCTTTGACCGCCCGCGAAGTCCTTGTTTTTGCCGCCTGCGGGGCCTAGTTTCACATTGAAAACATGGCGGGACGAGCCTGAGAAAAGCCCGTCGCTGCGGAGGATTTGCCGATGGGTTCCCTGAGT
>DATGDN010000219.1:0-4941 GCA_035310865.1 Pseudolabrys sp.
ATCGTGAAATCCTGCGCTGACAGCGTGGGAGTGCGCGTCTCCGCGGCGAAGCGGATCGCGTTTCGCGATATTTTTTTCGCGCACCTCCGGCAGCAAAAGCAACGTTTCGAGCAGCGAGCCGATTTCCTCGATCGAGGCCGCGACAAATCCGGTCTCCGCCGGATTGCACAAGTGGCGCCAGGCGCAGTGACATCGCTTCGACCAGCGCATTCTCGGCGGTCCCGTAGTGATCGCGTTGCAACGGATAGAGAAAGATGTCGGCGTCGGCGAAATTACAAACTACCTCTCTGACCTGGTGCCGACCTACTTATAGGAAAAACGGCGGTCGCAATGGGCCGCCGTTCCGGTTCTTTCTGCCGTCAACCGGCAGGTTTTGCCGTCTGCATCACGAAGAAGAAGTTTCCTGCGACACGAACTTCATCGCCACGCCGTTCATGCAGTAACGCAACCCGGTCGGCGGAGGCCCGTCGTCGAATACGTGGCCGAGATGGCCGAGGCAGCGTTTGCAGTGCACTTCCGTGCGCGTCATGAAGAATGAGCGGTCGGTCTTGGTTTCCACCGCATCGGGCAACGGCTGATAGAAGCTCGGCCAGCCGGTGCCGCTCTCGAACTTGGTGTCGGATGAGAACAACGGCAAATCGCAGCCGGCGCAGGCGAAGACGCCCTTGCGCTTCTCGCGATTGAGCGGGCTGGTGCCGGCCCGCTCGGTGCCGTGCTTGCGTAACACATCGTATTGGTAGGCCGTGAGCCGCTTGCGCCACTCGGTGTCGGATAGGTTGCGATAGTCGATCGTTTCGGTCGTTGTCATAGCTCCTGCCTCGCCATTTCTTGTCGCGACCATAAGCGCTGCGAGCGCCACGCCGGCGGTTAAAAGAGCGCGCCGATTTATCATTCAGCTTTCTCCCTGGTGCACGCCCCACACCTGTTCAAACCGTTGATCGGGGCCGCAATTCCCATGGCGGAATATTTTGCTGCGCACCTTTTGATAGAAAAGTCCGCTCAAACGCAAATCAACTCGCGCTCGCGCGGCGATCACGATCCCGTTAAGCGGCAGGAATTCCAGCCGAAAATTGGCCCTAGACGACTCAGCGGCGCTTTTTTACCCCTCGGCACAGGGGATTCGCATGCCGCCATCGCCGGTGCCGAAAGGCGAGCCGTTCAAAGTGCCGCAAGCCTTCGCACAGGCGGTCGCGCTGCACACGCAAGGCCGCCTGAACGAGGCGGAGCGTATGATCAAAGCGATCGGCTCCCGGCATCCGTTCCTGCTCGCCTATCAAGGCGAAAACGACCGCGCGCTGCAGAAGGACTATGGCGACATGATCAGCCGCATCGTCGCGCAAAGCTTTTCGCCCGCTCCGTTGCCGCCGCCACCTGCGCCGGGCGAGGTGATCCGCGTCGGCATCGTCAGCAGCTTTTTCTACCGCCACTCCAACTGGAAAATTCCAATCAAGGGCTGGGTCAGTCAACTCGACCGCAATCGCTTTCATGTAACCGGCTATCACCTCGGCGCCATCCGTGACGAGTAGACGGAGGCAGCGTCCCGCCTGTGCGATCGCTTCGCTGATGGAGCCGCCGGACCCGAAAAACTTGTTCGCCTGCCGAACCTGTCGATCTACTACGAGCCCGTTGAAACCGAGCCAGTTCCGGTCACGCGCGAGGAACTCGGCCTGCGTGCAAGCGCACCCGTTTTCTGAGCGGGCAGTCGCTGTTTAAGTATCTGCCCCAGTACGACGATGTGTTCGTGCGCATCGCGCGCGCCGTTGGCGATTGCCAGTTCGTGTTTTTGCGCCATTTCGGCGCGCCGAAGATCACCTCCATCATTCGCGAACAGCTCGAGCGAGCATTCGCCGCGGAGGGACTGCGTGCCGACGAGCATTGCGTTTTTCTCAATCGAGAGTCAGAGCAAGTTCGTGGCGGCAGCCGGCCTCTCAGCCGTTTTCATGGACAGCGTCGGCTGGTCGGGCTGCAATTCAGCCCCGGAATGCCTTGCGCAGGCTGCCGGTGGTGACTTTCGAAGGAAAGACGATGCGCGGCCGCCACAGTGCAGCGATATTGCGGATGCTGGACGTCACCGAGACAATCGCCACGACGATCGAAGACTATGTCGCGATTGCGACGCGCCTCGGCAAGGATACGCAATTCCGGCAGACGATCTCGTCGCGAATGGCCGAAAACCGGCACAAGATCTATCGCGATCGCGCGCCGGTCACGGCGGATCTCCTGGAACGCGCGGTGCGGAACTAACCGGCTCCCCCACCCCCTTGTTGTTCCGTCGCTTGGCTATATGAATAGGGGCGCGCGGGAAAAGGAAGAACCGTATGCGTTTTGAAGGCACTCAGGCCTATGTGGCGACGGACGACCTCAAGATAGCGGTCAATGCCGCGATTACGCTCGAGCGGCCGCTGCTGGTGAAAGGCGAACCGGGCACGGGCAAAACCGTCCTGGCGCTCGAAATCGCCAAGGCCATCGGCGCACCGCTGATCGAATGGCACGTCAAGTCCACCACCAAGGCGCTGCAAGGTCTCTATGAATACGATGCAGTGTCGCGGCTGCGCGACAGCCAACTCGGCGATGAGCGTGTCAGGGATATCCGCAACTACATCAGGCGCGGCAAGTTGTGGGATGCCTTCGTTGCCGAAGAGCGCCCGGTGCTCCTGATCGACGAGATCGACAAAGCCGACATCGAGTTTCCGAACGACCTGCTGCTGGAGCTCGATCGCATGGAGTTCTTCGTCTACGAGACAGGCGAGACTGTGAAGGCGCGCCGCCGGCCGATCGTGGTCATCACTTCGAATAACGAAAAGGAATTGCCGGACGCCTTTTTGCGGCGATGCTTCTTTCACTACATTCGGTTTCCCGATGCCGAAACCATGCGCGCGATCATCGAGGTGCATTTTCCCGGCATAAAGCAAAGATTGGTCGCGGAAGCGTTGAGGCTGTTCTACGAGGTCCGCGACGTACCGGGCATGAAGAAGAAGCCCTCGACGTCGGAGCTTCTTGACTGGCTCAAATTGTTGATGGTCGAGGACATCGGCCCGGAGACGTTGCGCGAGCGCGACCCAAAGAAGCTTATTCCGCCGCTGCATGGCGCATTGATCAAGAACGAACAGGACGTGCACCTATTCGAGCGGCTTGCCTTCATGGCGCGCCGGGAAAGCCGATAGCCTTACGTTCCTGGCCGGGCGGTGCCCAACTGGTCCGGCGCGTTACCGGATTGAGCGTCCGCGTCTTTTGCTGGCGGTTCGGATGTCCCTTGCCCCGGTTCGGCAGGACCTGCCGGCGTCAGCCAGCCCTGCTCCTTGGCGAAGGCCAGGACGCGGTCGCCGATGGTGCGGCCTAGACGCCGCGCCAAAGTTTCTACGTCGGGAGACAATCGTTCATTCGGCTCGCCGCCAGCTCCCACGATCGCGGCGATCGACGCATTGCGAGCGGCCGCGACCTTGGGCGGTACCGCAGCTTCGCGCTTGCCGGCTGTCGGCTCGGCATCAAACGTCAGCACCTGGCGCCTTCCGCCCGCTGAAAACAGGGATGCACTCATGGCCGCGACGACGTGTCCACGCCCCGCGCCAAAACCGAAACTCTTTTTGTTCTTAGCGGTGACGGGCTCGCGCGGGCGCAACGACGAGTGCGCTCTGGTCGAGAGTGAGCGTATCTTCCTCGCCGGGCTGAACTTCGAGACCCCACTCGCGCAGAGTTGCGATGATGGTGGCGACTATCTCGTCGTTGACGCGCTCGCCGGTGCGCTGCCGGCGCTGATGGGCCGGATAGGCTCCAATTTTTCGTTCAAGACGCGCCGTATAGCCTCCATCAATAGCCACGACGTCGGAGGCAAACGTGAAATCGGAAATCAAACCGACCCTCGGCTTCGCCTGTGCGCCGCCGACGCCGTTCTGCAGATCACCGGAGATCGTGCAGCCACCCATCGCCAGGCCGGATTACCATACAGAGGTTCGTCAGAGGCAGTGAACGCATCAGGTTAAGTCCTATGGTGTGGCGACGGAATCCTTGCGCGCCGTGCGCGCGTCTCGGCGGGCGCGCGTGCGGGCGCGGTAGCGGGCAACTTCCTCTTCGATGCGTTCGACCGGCCTCGCGCCCCAATAAATGCCTTGAGCAATAACACGGCCGAGCAGGCCGCCGGCCCAGACCAGCTCATAAGGAGCAAAAAGGCGCCAGGCCTGGTCGCCATCGACGATGCCACGGGCGATGAGTTCACCAGCCATAGCGCTGGTATTGAGGCCGTGACCCCCGAACCCGCTTGCCAGCCACACGCCACGCTCTATTTCACCGATTTGCGGCATGCGATGAATCGTGCGTCCGAACGTTCCGCCCCACACATGCGCGACTTCGACTTTTCCGAGATCCGGAAAAGTACGCCGGATGTCATTGGCGAGGGCTCTGCCAATGAAGCGCGAATTGGCTTCCCATGCGCGCATCCGACCCGACCATTGCAGTCGGTCGCCTCCGACGATCCGATAATGGTTATCGGCGCAATTTGTATCGCTGACCGCGCCGCGATAGCGGACCACCTCGTGCAAGACTCCACCAATCGGCTCGGTCACCATAACGAAGGTTGTGACCGGCAGCAGCGTTGCCGCAAGCTGGGGCATCAAAGCGCCAAGATGGGTATTGCCGGCGAGCACCACATGCGCTGCGCGGACGCGGCCATCGGGCGTGACGATACGCTTGCGAACGCCGGCCGGATCGAGCGACACCGCCGGCGTCCCCTCGAAAATGCGCGCGCCGGCATTTTCGGCGAGTGCCGCCAGCCCGAGCGCATAGTTGTACGGATCGATGTGGAAGGCCTGCCGGTAATGGACCGCGTTGAAATAGCGCGAACTGCGCAACTGCTCGCGCACTCGTTCCGCCGGCCAGAATTCGACGTCGGCGCTGATCCAGCGCATGCGTTCGACTTCGGCGCGTAACGCGCCGGCGTTGTCGGTT
>DATGDN010000220.1:0-4689 GCA_035310865.1 Pseudolabrys sp.
ACCGCCCTGATATTCATTCGGCCTGAGTTTCTTGTGGCGCGCGCGGTCGGCGAGGTCGCGCATCTCGGCTGAAATTGTGGTGAGTGATTTTGCCTCCGCATTGCGGATCACCGGCGTAATAAGCCCGCCTTCGAGAGCGACCGCCACGCCGATGTCCGAGCTGCGGAAACGCAGGATGCGGTCGCCTGCCCAGACAGCATTCGCGGCTGGAATGCGCTGCAGCGCCGCCGCCCAAGCCTTGATGATGAAGTCGTTGAGCGTGAGCTTGAACGCCGGCTGGCCGGCCTTGTCTTTCGGCGCGGCCGCATTGGCCTCCTCGCGCATCGCAATCAGGCGGCCGGCGTCGAGATCGGAGGTGAGATAAAAGTGCGGAATCGTTTGCTTGGCCTCGACAAGCCGCGTAGCGATCGTGCGGCGCATCGAGTCGAGCGGAATCTCTTCATAGGCGATGCCCTCGTAAAGCGCCTTCACTTGCGCAGGGCTGGCGCCACTCGGGATCGCCGGCGATGCCACGCCAGGGGCCGCCCTCTCAACGTCGGCAGCAACGATGCGGCCGTGCGGCCCCGAACCGGAAACACGCGTAAGGTCGATGCCGCGTTCGCCTGCAAGCCGCCGCGCCAGGGGCGTGACGGCCGCGCCGGTCGCAAGTCTTGCGGGACCGTAGTTTCGTTCGGGCGTGCGCACCGCCTGGAAAGGATCCATCGTAGCCGGGCGCGGCATCGGAGTGGAATGCATCGCGGGCGTCGCATATCTACCTGTCCGCTCGTCCCCGCGAAAGCGGGGACCCAGTGCAGCTTCGCCCTGGACTCCCGCTGTCGCGGGAGTGAGCGGAGATTGACTGGCAGACTGCGAACTTGTCGCTTGGCCAGACCCTGAAATCACTGCAACCACAGCGCCCACTTTGGCTACCTCGCCGACCTGAAAACGTATTTCGGCGAGCGTGCCGCTCGTGGTCGACGGCACTTCCATCGACGTCTTGTCGGTCTCGATTTCGAATAGATTGTCGCCCGGCTTCACCGCGTCGCCGGCCGCCTTGAACCATTTCGTGATCTTGCCCTCGGCGACGGTTTCGCCAAGCTGCGGCATCAGGACGTCCACGTTCTTGCCCTCGACTGCTGCTGACGACCGCTACCAGCTCACCGACACATATTGCGTCTCGAGAAATTCCTTCATGCCCTCCGCCGCCCCTTCACGTCCAAGGCCGGACTGCTTCGTGCCTCCGAATGGCGCCGCAGGATCCGAGACCAGCCCGCGATTGAGGCCGATCATTCCGAAATCGAGTTTCTCGGACACCCGCATGCCGCGGCTGAGGTCTGTTGTATAAAGGTAAGCGACCAGGCCGTATTCGGTATCATTGGCACGCTTGATCGCTTCGTCCTCGTTCTTGAAGGTCTGGATCGAAGCAACCGGCCCGAAGATTTCCTCATTCAGCATTTTCGCCGAGTCCGGCACATTGGTCAGCACGGTCGCGGGATAGAAGAAGCCAGGCCCTTCGGGCAATTTGCCGCCGACTAGTACCTTGGCGCCCTTTTTCACGGCGTCGTCGACGAGTTCGATCACCTTGTCGCGCCCGTCCTTGTTGACGAGCGGACCAAGATTGACGCCTTCATCAAGGCCATTGCCCATCTTCAATGAGCTCATCTTGGCGGTCAGCTTCTTGGCAAATTCGTCGTGCACCTTCTCATGTACGTAGAAGCGATTGGCCGCGGTGCAGGCCTCGCCCATATTTCGCATCTTGGCGATCATGGCGCCGTCGATCGCCGCATCGATGTCGGCGTCATCAAATACGATGAAAGGCGCGTTTCCACCGAGTTCCATTGCCGGCTTGACGATGTTGTCGGCGGCCTCGTGCAGCAATTTGCGGCCGACTTCGGTCGAACCGGTGAAAGAAACGACGCGCACGCGGGGATCGTGCAGCATGGCGCCAACCACCTTGCCGGAGGACCGCGACGGAATGACGTTGACCACACCGGCGGGCACGCCAGCTTCTTCCAGCGCCGGCATCAAGGCTAGCATCGTGAGCGGCGTGTCCGAAGCCGGTTTGAGTACGACCGGGCAGCCGGCAGCAAGCGCCGGACCAATCTTGCGCGTCGCCATCGCTGCGGGGAAATTCCACGGGGTCACCAGCACGGCGATGCCGGCAGGCTTATGATGCACAAAAATTCGTGCGCCGGACGCAGGCGCACGCGACACCTCACCGATATTGCGTACCGCTTCCTCGGCGTACCAGCGGAAGAATTCCGCGGCATAGGCCACTTCGCCGCGTGAATCGGGCAATGCCTTGCCGTTCTCCAGAGTGATCAATTTTGCGAAGCGCTCGGCATCGCGCATGATTAGCTCGTAAGCCTTGCGCAGGATTTCCGCGCGCTCGCGCGGCTTGCGCCCCGCCCAGCCCTCAAACGCGCCCTCGGCGGCGTCGAGCGCGGCCTTGGCGTCATCGACCGTGGCGCTGGCAACCGATGCGATTTTTCGCTCGGTTGCAGGATCAATCACGTCGAAACGGCCACCGTCGGAAGACTTGCGCCATTTGCCGCCGATCCAGAGGTCGGTTGGAACGTTGGCCAGAAGATTTTCGTACATAACATACCTCTCAACTTGCTCCGCACGTTCCCGCGCAAGCGGGAATCCAGACTGGGTCCCCGCTTGCGCGGGGACGAGCGGTCCCAACTAACTGTTCAGCGACCGTCTCACCGTCTCCGCGATCCGGCCCGGCGTCGGCAATACGACGTCCTCCAGAATATCGGCTGCCGGCAGGGGGATATGCGGTGTTGTGATGCGGACCGGCGGACCGTCAAGATCGTAAAAGGCCTCGTCGGCCGCGATCGACACAATTTCGGCACCCCATCCGCAAAGCCTCGGATTTTCCTCGACGGTAAACAACCGGTGAGTCTTCGCTAGCGAGCCGAGGATGGTCTGGGTGTCAAGCGGCACCAGCGAACGCACATCGACAACCTCGCAGTCGATTCCGTGTTCCGCCTTGAGCTTTTCGGCTGCTTCGAGCGCGCGCGGGACCATCAATGCCAGCGCACAGATGGTCGCGTCCTTGCCCGGGCGCAGAATCTTTGCCGTGCCGAGGGTGTCGACGATTTCGCCGTCCGGAACTTCGCCCTTTGTGGCGTAGAGCGATTTATGCTCAAGGAAGATGACCGGATCGGGGTCACGCACGGATGCCGCCAACAGACCGATGACATCGCGCGGGCTCGAGGGCGCGACGACTTTCAGGCCCGGGATCATCATGCACCAATTCTCGACGCTTTGACTGTGCTGTGCTCCGAAACGCGATCCCGCCCCATTTCCAGTGCGCACGACCAGCGGGCACTTGAGCTGGCCGTTGGACATGTATCGGCTTTTGGGAAACTCATTGGCGATGTAGTCGAAGCATACGGCAAAAAAATCCGAGAACATGATCTCAACGATCGGCTTCAGGCCCGTCATTGCGGCGCCCATTGCGGCGCCGAGGATCGCCTGCTCGGAAATCGGCGTGTCACGCACTCGCAAGGGCCCGAACTGCTCGAATAGACCGACAGTCGCCTTGAACACGCCACCGGCCTTGGCCACGTCTTCGCCAAGAAAGACGACGTCGGGGTCGCGCTCCATTTCCTGCGCAATGCCGCGGATGACGGCATCGCGGTATGTCAGTTCCGCCATGCCCAGCCTCCATCGGCGTAGACATCGGTGGCGATGATATCGAGCGGCGGCGGCGGCGCGGCCTTGCAGACTTCGGTCGCGTCGTCGACGATCTTGCGCACCTCTGCGTCAATGCCGGCAATCATCTTCTCGGACACGCCGAACTGCAGCAGGCGCTCGCGATAGATCTTGATCGGGTCGCGCAGCTTCCAGCGATCAAGCTCGCCTTCGGGCCGGTACTTGGCCGGGTCGGCGCGCGAATGTCCGCTGTGACGATAGGTGAGGCATTCGATGAGCGACGGCCCCCCGCCTGCCCGCGCTTTGTCGAAAGCGGTTTGCGCGGTCCGATAGACCACATCCGCATCGTTGCCATCGATAACGATGCGTTCGAGTCCATATGCCGAGGCACGGTCGGCGGCCGGCTGGGGTACCGCCGTTACATCTGCGATCGGCGTGTACTCCATGTAGAGATTGTTTTCGCAGACGAAGACGACCGGGAGCTTCCACACGGCGGCGAAATTGAGCGCTTCATGAAATGCGCCGATGTTTGTCGTGCCGTCACCGAAGAAACAAACCGAGACGTCTTTTGCACCTTTATATTGTGCACGCCAGGCAGCCCCGCATGCGATGGGTAGATGTGCTCCGATAATGGCGTAAGATCCCATGACGCCATGTTCGGCAGACGTGAGGTGCATCGACCCGCCCTTGCCGCGCATCAAACCGTTGTCGCGCTGCATCAGCTCACCCAACACCTTTTCCACGCTCACGCCGCGAGCCAACGTGTGGGCATGACCGCGATAGGTGCAGAAAGAGAGGTCGCCTTTTTTCATTGCACCGCCAAAACCAGCCGCCACCGCCTCCTGACCGAGCGACAGATGGCTGGTGCCCTTGACGAGGTTCTGCAGGAACAAATCGTAGGCGCGCTGCTCGGCTTCGCGGATCACGACCTGGATGCGGTACAGTTCGAGCCTTTTCTGCTCGCCGATATCGTCGTTCAATCCGGAGCCGGCCTTGGCCTGCGCGCGGTCCTTTGCTGTGGCCATAAATGATCCTCGAAGGGCT
>DATGDN010000221.1:0-4824 GCA_035310865.1 Pseudolabrys sp.
TTCGAGATGAAAATTGCGCAGATTGCCCCCCTTATTGAGAGCGTGCCGCCCCGTTTCTATGGCGGAACAGAGCGGGTTGTCTCATATCTCACAGAAGAACTCGTCCGCCTTGGTCATGATGTGACTCTGTTCGCAAGCGGCGATTCCGTGACGTCCGCGCGGCTTGTCAGTTGCGCGACCACGGCGTTGCGGCTAGACCCGAACGTGCGCGATCCGATTCCTTATTGCATGCTGATGCTGGACCGTGTGCGCGAATGTGCCGACGATTTCAACATCCTGCACTTCCACATCGACCAGTTTCATTTTCCACTATTTCATCCGCTCGCCGGTCGCACTCTGACGACGCTGCACGGCCGGCAGGATCTACCGGACCTGCGACCGCTTTATTTTGGTTTTAACGACATGCCACTAGTCTCGATCTCCGACGGTCAGCGCGCGCCGATCCCTAACGCCAATTTCGTCGCTACCGTCTACCACGGGCTGCCGCTCGATCTGCACCGGCCGACGTTCAATCCGCGTGGTGGCTATCTTGCTTTCCTCGGGCGCATTTCACCCGAGAAGGGCGTCGATCGCGCGATCGAGGTCGCGCAGACGCTTGGCATCCCGCTCAAGATTGCCGCCAAAGTAGATCGGGTAGACGAAACCTATTTCCGCGAGCAGATCGCCCCTTTGCTCAAAGCGCCTGGCGTAGAGTTCATCGGCGAAATCAATGAGCAGGAGAAGACCGATTTTCTTGGCCAAGCGTTGGCCCTGATGTTTCTGATCGACTGGCCCGAACCCTTCGGATTGTCCATGATCGAGGCGATGGCCTGCGGCACGCCGGTGCTGGCGCTGCGTCGCGGTTCGGTCGAGGAAGTGGTCGAAGACGGCTTGACCGGGCATATCGTCGACAGCATCGACCAGGCAGCCGTGACCCTGCCGCAGGTCTTGGGACTAGATCGCCGTGCGGTGCGCCGGCGCTTTGAAGAGCGGTTCACTGCCATGCGCATGGCCGAGGACTATGTGCGGGTGTACAAGTCGCTGCTCGCGCGGTCGAATGTCAAGCTGGTCCCGAGCCTAGCCGAGACTCTGCACACGGCCCCTGCGGACTTTACCGACGAGCCGAGCGAGTCGGTCCATTGAGTCCGGCGTCAGGACGAAAACGAGTTACCTAGCTCCACGTGCACCGCTCGCAAGTTCTTGATGACGACATCGGCACCATGTTGACGTAACGCCCCGGGTGGCTGGCCATGATCGATGCCAACCACGCATCCGAAGCCGCCCCGTTTGCCGGCTTCGACCCCAGCCAACGCATCCTCGAACAAAATTACACGCGACGGCGGAACGTTGAGGCGGCGTGCGGCCTCGAGAAACAATGCCGGATCCGGCTTACCCGGGAACCTGAGCGCCTCGGCCACAAGCCCGTCGACGCAGACATCGAAATGATGCTCGAGTCCCGCAGCCTGCAGAATGGCGCTGGTGTTCTTACTCGATGAGCCAACGGCCGTCCTGATGCCTGCTTCCCGGAGCTTATCCAAAAGCGCTCTGGCGCCTGCTGCAGGCTCGATCCCCTTTTTTAGCGCTTGCAGAAACAGCCGCGTTTTGCGCTCACCGAGTGCGTGCACTGTATCGGCGTCCACCGGGTCATGCTCCAACCCTTCCGGTAGGTTTATGCCGCGGGAGGCGAGAAAGTTACGAATGCCGTCGTGGCGCGGTCGCCCGTCGACATATTTGAGGTAGTCAGCTTCGACATCGAAGGGCTGAAAGGCCAGACCACGCGCCCATCTCTGCAGGAACGCATCAAAAATTGCTTTCCACGCAGCCGCGTGGACGCGCGCTGTCTCGGTCAGCACGCCGTCGAGATCGAAGATTGCGGCGTCGAAGTCGCGTCGACTTATTGTAATTGTTTCAACGGGCATCTCTTCTCGCGCAGAGCGTTCCGATCTCTGTAGTCGTATGGCGCGTTACGAGTTCAAGTGCGCACCACCATTATGGGACAGCGCGCCTCGCGTAGAATGTTCTTTAGGGTCCCCGCGCGGGGAGCTTGCCATATTCCTCTCCAGGCAAGGACGATTAGATCCGTAGATTGTCTCTCCGACAAGCGCAGGACTTCCGCGGCAGTATCGCCGTGAGCAAGGAACATCCGGACATGTAAATGCCCGAGCGGGCAAAGGCAGGCGAGACGGTTTAAAAACTCAGTGCTCCAGGCTGGCCATTCGTGCTGTGGCTGATCGACATAACGTGGGGTGGTGAGAGAGCCAGCTTCCGCCGGAGCGGTCTTGATGTCCGTTACGTGGACCACCAGAAGTTCAGCGCGACTACGATCGGCAAGCTCGGCGGCTGGTTGCAGTGCGGCGCTGGTTGAGGGCGTCCCGTCGTGTGGCACCAAGACATGCTGAAGGTGCCACGGTGTTGCACCGCGCTCCGGCGGGACCAGGAAAACTGGGCAACGAGCATCGCGCAGCACTTTCGTTGCCGTGCGGCCCAGCATCTTGCCTCGCTCGGCGCCACTGTGCTTGCACATGACGATCGCGCGCGGTTTCATTTCCTCCGCGACCTGCAGGATTTGCACCGCCGGCGTTCCAACACGGGCGTCGATTGTAAAGCCGTCGAGCGCCGGAGCCTCGCGTCCGAGTCGGCCGCGTATCTCCTCTGCTGTCAGCTTATGCTCACCGACGTGCAAAATGTGGAGGGTCGCACGCTCGATCTCGCCGAGCACCTTTGCCACCGGCAGCGCCGACAGCGCTTGTTTCGAGCCGTCGAGGGGAACCAGGATGACCGGTTCGCTCATGAATCATCCCTCCGCTTCTGGCGCTCGGCGCCTCCCGGAAGCGTGAGCTCGTGCCATTGGCCTCGCCACTGAATGCGCGCTGATAGGCTGCGCCAGTTTGGCGGTAGGTTTGTGCGATGCTCAGGGCTCTCTCCGCCTAAGTGCAAGCCGGCAAAACCGAGTACGACGGCTTGCCACAGACCGCCGAGCGCTGCCGCGTGAATGCCGCCAGCTGCATTTCCCATGTTGTCCGCTAAATCAATCTCCGCCGCTTGCCGGAAATAACGCTCCGCCAGCGCAGTGTCGCCCAGGCGTGCCGCCACGGTCGCGTGAATCGCCGGACTCAGCGAGCTTCCATGCGCACAACGTGGTTCGTAATACTCAAAGTTGGCCTTACGGACATCCGGAGGCATCCGGTCCCAAAGAAGATGTACCAACATCACCACGTCGGGCTGCTTGATGACTTTGGACCGCCGAATGCGCTCGCGACCGAGCAGCACGTCCATCGGTGCGTTTCGCGGCACGAACGCCGCCAGGTCGATCTCCTCCAAGTCGAAATAGCCGCGGAACTGCTCGAACAGGCCGGTGCGCTCGTTAAATCCGGTATAGAGATCGCGAGCCACCTGCTGCCATCGGCGTGGCTCTTCCGGTTCAATACCGAGCCGGCGCGAAAGCGCCTGCGACGGCTCCGGCCAGCGCTCCGCAACCAAATTCGCAATCTCTGCCGCGGCCTCCAGATTCCACTGTGCCATGCCATTTGTGTACGCGTTATCGTCTACGGTCTCGTGGTATTCATCGGGGCCAATGACTCCACGAATATGATAGCGACCGTCTTCTTCGCGTTGGGCGCGACTAGCCCAAAAGCGCGCTGTCTCGATCAAAATTTCTGCACCGACCTCAACTAGAAATTGATCGTCGCCGGTAGCATGCCAATAGTTCCACACACCGAAGGCTACGTCGGCGCTGATGTGTTGCTCCTGCTCTCCCGTGAGGATTCGTACGACCTGGCCGTCGGGAGCGACCACAAACGGGGGCGTCACATCCTCGCCGCTATCAGACGACTCCCATGCGTAGAAGGCGCCCCTGCACCCAAGCCGGGCGGCTTTGGCGCGTGCGGCAGCAAGCGTGTGGTAGCGGTACATGACAAGCGCGCGGGCTGCTGCCGGGTAAGTCAGTACGAAAAACGGCAGCATAAAAATGTCGGTGTCCCAGAACACATGTCCCTTGTAGGCGCTTCCGCTCAATCCGCGAGCACCGATTGACACGCGATCGTCTTGCGGGTTCGCCGCACTCACCAGATGATAGATGGCAAAGCGCAAGGCCCGCTGCGCCGCAGGATCGCCCTCAATCCGAACATCGGATGCCTGCCATCTTGCCAGCCACGCATCGCGGTGTTCGCCGATCACGCCTGCCACGTTCGCGATCGCGCTCTCAACATGCCTGCGCGCCGTCTCCCGCGGATCGGCGGAGTCCCTGGATGTATATAACGCCACGACCCGATCGAGCCGGTATGTTTCGCCTAGCGTGAGTTCGAGGCCTTGGCGGCCTTGAATCAATTCGGTCGAGGGCGTCCAACGGTCGGTGGAGTTCATGACTCGGCGCGCCACCGCCATGGCGATTGTCGTGCCGCTACGCGTCACCTGAACGACGGGACCGGTCAGTGTGCCATCGACAAATATCCTGCCGCTGAAGTTTTCCGGCGTGATGGTCGCACATTGAACCAGGAGGTGACGATCGGCCAAGGAGGCAAGGCGTAGCACTCGCACCTGCGCGACCCGACCGGATTCGTCCTGGTGGCGCCACTCCCTCCAGAAAATACCCTGCCGCATGTCGAGGATGCGTCGGTGCTCCAGGTTATGCCCCCGATCGAGCCGAAGCGCGTGGCCGTCGATTGTGGTGGACAGACGAGTCCAGTCCGCAGTTGCCGCGAGCCCCGGCAGGGAACTCGCGCCTGAATCGAAAACTCCTGCCACGAATGTCGCAGGTGCGGAGAGCGCGCTGCCCTCCGCAAGCGACCCCCGCGATCCGGCGTAGCCGTTTCCGATGGCGAACAGCGACTCCACTTCGTGCTCGCG
>DATGDN010000222.1:0-6766 GCA_035310865.1 Pseudolabrys sp.
GTCGCCGACCGAATTGGCCGGCCAGAAACCGAACGCACAGGACGCCTTGAACCACTTCTCGGCGACGATCTTCTCCAGCATCGCCTTGGCGTCCCTGTGCAGCGAGCGCGCCGCCTCGCCCACCGTCTCGTCCTCGAGGATCGCCGGATAGCGGCCCGACAATTCCCAGGTCTGGAAGAACGGCGTCCAGTCGATGACGCTGATCAGATCCGACACCGGATAATCCGCCATCACCTGCGTGCCGATGAAGCTGGGCTTGGGCGGCGCATAGGCGCCCGACCAGTCGAGCTTGAGCGCGTTGGCGCGCGCCGCCGCGAGCGGCAGCCGCGCCTTGTCTTCCTGCGCGCGCGCATGCGCAGCTGCAATACGCGCGTATTCGCCGCGCAACTCGGTCACGTAGCCGGCGCGCGCATCGACCGACATCAGCGTCTGCGCAACGCCGACCGCACGGCTGGCGTCGTTGACGTAGACCGCCTGCCCGCGCCGGTAATTGGGGTGAATCTTCACCGCCGTGTGCACGCGGCTGGTGGTGGCGCCGCCGATCATCAGCGGCACTTCGAATCCCTGCCGCTCCATCTCCGCTGCCACATGGCACATTTCGTCCAGTGACGGCGTGATCAGCCCGGACAGGCCTATAATATCGGCCTTTTCCGTGCGCGCCGTTTCGAGGATCTTGGCCGCCGGCACCATGACGCCGAGGTCGACAACCTCGTAGTTGTTGCACTGGAGCACGACGCCGACGATGTTCTTGCCGATGTCATGGACGTCGCCCTTCACCGTCGCCATCACGATCTTGCCGTTCGAGCCGCCGTGCTGCCGGCCGTCTTTCGACTGCTCCATGAACGGCATCAGATACGCGACCGCCTGCTTCATGACGCGCGCGGATTTCACCACCTGCGGCAGGAACATCTTTCCTGAGCCGAAAAGATCGCCGACGATGTTCATGCCCTCCATCAGCGGGCCTTCGATCACGTCGAGCGGGCGTTTGGCCTTTATGCGCGCCTCTTCCACGTCAGCTTCGATGAAATCGGTGATGCCATGCACCAGTACGTGCGCCAGCCGCTTCTCGACCGGCTGCTCGCGCCAGGCAAGATCGGCCTCCTTGTGCTCCTGCCCGGCGCCCTGGAATTTCTTGGCCAGATCCAGCAACCGCTCGGATGCGTCCGGACGGCGATTGAGCACCACGTCCTCGCAGGCCTCGCGCAATTCGGGATCGAGGTCGTCATAGACCGCGATCTGGCCGGCATTGACGATGCCCATATCCATGCCGGCCTTGATGGCGTGAAACAGGAATACCGAATGCATGGCCTGCCGCACGCGCTCATTGCCGCGGAACGAAAACGACAGATTCGACACGCCGCCCGACACATGTGCGTGCGGAAGATTTTTCCGGATCCAGCGCGCCGCTTCGATGAAGTCGACGCCGTAGCCGTTGTGCTCCTCCATGCCGGTGGCGACCGCGAAGATATTCGGATCGAAAACGATATCTTCAGGCGGGAACCCGACCTTGTTGACCAGGATGTCGCAGGCACGCTTGCAGATCGCGGTCTTGCGCTCGAGCGTGTCAGCCTGACCTTTCTCGTCGAAGGCCATCACCACGACCGCCGCACCGTAACGGCGCACGGTGCGGGCGTGATCGATGAAGGCCTGCTCGCCCTCCTTCAGTGATATCGAATTCACCACCGACTTTCCCTGCAGACATTTCAGGCCCGCCTCGATCACTGAGAACTTCGATGAATCGACCATGACCGGCACGCGCGCGATGTCGGGTTCGGCCGCGATCAGATTGAGGAATGTCGTCATCGCCTGCTCGGAATCGAGCAGGCCCTCATCCATGTTGACGTCGATCACTTGCGCACCGTTTTCCACCTGCTCGCGCGCGATCGACAGCGCCGCGGCATAGTCGCCGGCCGTGACCAGTTTACGGAACTTGGCCGAGCCGGTGACGTTGGTGCGCTCGCCGACATTGATGAACGGGATTTCCGGCGTGAGCGTGAACGACTCAAGACCCGAAAGGCGCAGGTGCCGCGGCAAATCTGGAATTGCGCGCGGCCGTTTTCCCGCGACAGCCTTGGCAATCGCCGCGATGTGCTCCGGCGTGGTGCCGCAGCAACCGCCGACCACGTTCACCAGCCCGGCCTCTGCGAACTCGCCGAGCAGTTCGGCCATGTATTCCGGGCTTTCGTCGTAATAACCGAATTCGTTGGGCAAGCCGGCATTCGGATAGGCGCACACGAATGTGTCGGCCAGGCGCCCCAGCTCCGCGATGTGCGCGCGCATCTCGCGCGCCCCTAGTGCGCAGTTGAGGCCGATGGTCACCGGATTTGCAGGCTTGACGGAATTCCAGAACGCGCCCGGCGTCTGGCCCGACAACAGACGCCCGGATCGATCCGTGATGGTCCCTGAGACCATCACCGGCACGTCGACGCCGCGTTCTTCGCAGATCTCGGCGATAGCGAAGATGGCCGCCTTGGCGTTGAGCGTGTCAAAAATAGTTTCAATCAGCAGCAGATCGGCGCCGCCGTCGATGAGCCCGCGCACCTGCTCGCCATAGGCGGCGCGTAACTGATCGAAAGTAATGGCGCGGAAGCCGGGGTTGGCCACGTCCGGCGAGATCGACGCGGTGCGGTTGGTGGGTCCGAGAGCGCCGGCCACGAACCGGCGGCGGCCATCTTCCTTCTGCGCCTGCATCGCTGCCTCGCGCGCGAGGGTCGCGCCGGCCTGGTTAAGCTCGTAGGCAATGCCTTCCATGCCATAGTCGGCCTGCGCGATCGCCGTCGAGGAGAAGGTGTTGGTGGAAACGACATCGGCGCCGGCGCGGAAGTAGGCGAGATGGATATCGCGCACGGCATCGGGCCGACTGAGAGTGAGCAGGTCGTTGTTGCCGCGCACCTCGCGGTTCCACGCGTCGAAGCGCGCGCCGCGATAGCCTTCCTCGTTGAGCTTGAGGCCCTGGATCATCGTGCCCATGGCGCCGTCCAGCACGAGAATGCGCGTCCTCATCAGGTCAAGGAATGCGGATCGGGCGCTGTTGTGGGACGCATTCACAACAATAACTCCGGATCAGCCGACAGGCAGCACTGCAGGCCGCAGGCCCAGCAGATGGCAGATTGCGAACACGAGGTCGGCCCGGTTCATCGTGTAGAAATGGAACGTGGTAACGCCGCGGTCCACGAGGTCGACCACCTGCTCGGCGGCAACCGCAGCTGCGATCAGCTTGCGCGTGGCGGCATCGTTGTCGAGGCCGTGGAAGCGCTCGGAGATCCAGGCCGGAATTGACGCCCCGCAGCGGTTGGCAAAACCGGTTGTTGCCTTGAAATTCTGCACGGGCAGGATGCCGGGTACGATCGGAATATCGATGCCGCGCGCCCGCACGCGGTCGAGATAGCGGAAATAAAGATCGTTTTCGAAGAAGAACTGGGTGATGGCGCGGCTTGCGCCCGCGTCGACCTTGGCCTTTAGCATGTCGATATCGGCCTCGACGGTTGCGCTGTCGGGATGCTTTTCCGGATAGGCCGAGACCGAGATCTCGAAATCGGGCGCGATGTGCTTGATGCCGCCGACGAGATCGGCGGCATTCTGATATCCGCCCGGATGCGGCGCGTAACGCTCTCCCGCGCCGCCGACCGGATCGCCGCGCAATGCCACGATGTGGCGCACGCCCGCATCGTGATAGCTGCGCACGATCGCGTTGATTTCGTCGCGCGTCGCGGCAACGCAGGTCAGATGCGCAGCCGGCGTCAGCTCCGTTTCAGCCAGGATGCGCTTGACGGTCGCGTGCGTACGCTCGCGAGTGGTGCCACCGGCGCCGTAGGTCACCGACACGAAGTCCGGCGCAAGCGGTGCGAGTCGCTCGATCGATTCCCAGAGGATCTTGTCCATCTCCTCGCTGTTGGGCGGAAAGAATTCGAACGAAACGCCGATGCCGCGCGTATCGCCACGCGTGAAACGGCTCAGACGCACGGGACTGTTCATCATGCCACCTCGCGTCGCAGCGATGTTGCCATCAGGGCGCGCGTGTCGCGTGCAAGCCAGAGCGAAACGGCGATTTTGCCTTCGGAGCCCGGTTCGGGCGTGAGCGACTTGTGCATGACCGGCTCGAGCCCGGATGCGGTAACCCACTGCGTCACGGTATCCGGCGCAAAGCCGAGGCGTCGGTGCGCAAATTGCTCGCGCAGAAATTCCTGCTCGTGCGGCGCGAAGTCGACCACCAGCAAGCGGCCGCCGGGACGCAGCACACGCGCGGCCTCGCGAATTGCGCGCGCGCCGTCGTCGAGGAAGTGCAGGACCTGATGCAGGATGACGACGTCGAAGGAGTCGTTGGCGAGCGGCAGGTCATAGATGTCGCCCTGCCGCACGCTGCAGTTTCTCAGGCCGGCGCGCTCCAGCCGGTCGCGCGCAAGCAGCAGCATGTCGAGCGATAGATCGAGCCCGAGCCCGCGCTCGATCGCCGGGCCGAACATCTCAAGCATGCGCCCGGTACCGGTGCCGAGGTCGAGCAAGGAACGGAACGGCTTTTCGGCGAGCGCCGCGCGGATCGCCTCTTCCACCGCTTCGTCCGCGACGTGCAGCTTGCGGATGCGATCCCATTCGGCGGCGTGGGCACGGAAGTAAGCCTGCGCAGCGGCGGCGCGCGCCTGCCGCACCGAAGTGAGCCGCTCGCGATCGCGCGCAATCGTTTGGTCGGCGGCATTCAGCCGCTCGATCAGGGCGCGCGCGACGTCCGCGCCAGCGCCATGCTCGGCGAGGCGAAAGAACGCCCACGTCCCTTCGCGGAAGCGCTCGACCAGCCCCGCCTCGACCAGCAGCTTGAGGTGGCGCGAGATGCGCGGCTGCGATTGGCGCAGGATGTCGGTGAGGTCGGAGACCGTCAGTTCGGCCTCGGCGAGCAGGGCCAGCACGCGCAGGCGGGTCTCCTCGCCGGCCGCCTTAAGGGCCGTATTGAGAGCCTCAAAACCAAGCTTGCCGCTGCCGCTCATGCGTTGCTCATATGGGCTGGTTCCCACCGTATAAAGATATCTTTATACGTTTAAGGGGCTGTCGGCAAGCGCAGAATCCGGCCCACGTGACCGACGGTGCGGTCGGCGTTCCCGGCCCGTATTGCTACTGTTCTGATCCGACAACGCGACTTAGTGGCGCTAAGGAATGGATCATGACCACCACCCGGGATTTCGGCATCCGCGACGGCGAAAAGGCGGTGGAGCTGCCAGCCCAGCCTGACGCTGGCCTCTATTTCATCGGCCGCATCCGCACGCCGTGGAAGGAGCGCAAGGATTGCCCGAAGAACGCCCGGGAATTCGAGGCGGTCTGCATTGTCGACGTCGACCCGCGCTGGCGCGAAGGCCTCAAGGATGTCGAAACCTGCAGCCACCTGGTTCTGCTTTACTGGATGGACAAATCGCCACGGAATCTGGTTCTGCAGGTGCCGGGCCACTACGGCGTCCAACACGGCACCTTTGCCCTGCGCTCGCCGGCCCGACCCAACCCGGTCGCCATGAGCGTGGTCAAGCTCCTGCGTGTAGATGGCAATCGGCTGTCTGTAGTGGGGCTCGACTGCCTCGACGGCACGCCGCTCCTCGATATCAAGCCGTATTTTGCCTCAACCGACAGCGTGCCCGAGGCCGTGGTTGGGTGGCACAAAAGCAAAGACTAAGATTGCCCAAATCCAATTTTGGCTAATCGTTCCCAGGCATCTAAATCGTTCCCAGGCATTAAGTGTTTTTACGGAGCCTCCTTCAGGGAACCTTTGAACCTCCTCGGCCATTTTCCTGACAGACGGGAGGGTGAACCGCCGAGGGTGCCATGTCCAAGTCAGTTACGTTTGCCGCGCTGGCCGCCGCTGCTGCGCTGTCGTGCGGCGTCGCGAACGCCGAGCCGCTGTTCGCATTCCTCACCCCTCCCGCTCCGACACAGATCGCGCCGCAAGCGGTGCAGCCTGAGCCGACCGAGGAAACTGACGACGCTCAACTTGCCACAAATCTGCGCCGCCAGATCGTCAGCTACACCGGGCGTGAAGCGGCCGGCACCATCATCGTCGATACGCCGCACACGTATCTCTATTACGTGCTCGGCGACGGCAAGGCGATCCGCTACGGCATCGGCGTCGGCCGCGAAGGCTTCACCTGGGCCGGCGTGAAATCGATCGAGCGCAAGGCCGAGTGGCCGGATTGGTATCCGCCGGCCGAAATGCTTGCGCGTCAGCCCTATTTGCCTCGCATGACCGCCGGCGGGCCGGGTAATCCACTCGGAGCGCGCGCGATGTACATTGGCGGAACGCAGTATCGCATTCACGGCACCAACGCGCCGAGCACTATCGGCAAGCATGTCTCGAGCGGCTGCATCCGTCTCACCAATGAAGATGTCATCGATCTCTACAAGCGCGTGCAAGTCGGCGCCAAGGTGATCGTGCTGCCGCAGACCTCGGTCGCACAGTCTTCGACGCGCGCGCATCAGGTCTCGGTGACCCAGTCCTATGCTCCGCAGCCGACCAGCCCTGCGCAGACGGCATGGGACCGCATCCGCCATTCCGGTGTTTATTGATTAATTCCTCAATTCTCCCCCGCACTGGCCCGGCCATCGCGCCGGCCCAGTTTTTTTGCGCGCTTGTGTAAGAGAACCTGCCGCGAGTAAACACATCCCCCGCTTGCGGGAATCCAGTCTGGGTCCCCGCCTTCGCGGGGACGAGCGCTGTGAAAGGACAGGTCCATGCGTATTGCAGCGATGGCGGCCGGCGCGGTCGGCGGTTATTTCGGCGCGCGCCTCGCGG
>DATGDN010000223.1:0-6135 GCA_035310865.1 Pseudolabrys sp.
GTCTCCCCGAGCCCCGGGGGAGACAGAGGAGGCTGAGATGAAAATGGTCGTACTGTGTGCGGCCGCAGCGGCGACGCTTGCGACCGCCATCCCCGTGTCAGCGCAGGTTGTGGTTCGAGATCGCGATGACGTCATCATCCGAGACCACGATCGTCGATGGCACCGGCACCATGCCGAATGCCGGACCGTACGTGTCCGGACGCGCTTGCCGAATGGCAATGTGATTATCAAAACGCGGCGCAGCTGCTGAGACCGGCAGATCCCGAACATCAATTTCTGATTTGCAGCCCCGGCATTGGCGCGCCGGACCAATTCCGTTTAATTCGATTCAGGAAATGCCAGATTCTCGCCATCCGGCGGCAGCATATGGAACACATTCAGTGTCATGGAAATTAGCACGTAATAGCCCAGTATACCGACCAACTCGACGGTCGCTTTATCGCCGAGCAGCGCCTCTACACGCTTATACGTGCGGTCGCTTACGCGCTTTGTCTTGTAAAGTTCTTGAATGAACGCGTAGATCGCTCGCTCGTCAGGGGGCGCGGATTTTGGGGCGCGGCCACGCCGCAAATCTTCAATCGTTTTTATTTTGACCCCTCCCTTTTCGGCCATCGGTGCGTGCGCAAACCACTCATATTGCGCGCGCCAGATTCGCGCGGTGCACAGGATAGCGAATTCGGACAGGCGCGGCGGGAGTGCAGTCCCATATCGGCAATGGGCACCGAGTTTTTGAGCGAGCTCTCCCAATTCGGGCGCATGCATCCATACGGCAAACGGTCCGCGCGGCGTTATCGAGGCTCCGCGCGGGCCGGCGCGCAGGCTTGCAAGCAACGCGCGCTGGGCGTCGTTCATGCGCTGTTCGTTGACGAGGGCAAGGCGGGGCGCCGGACGCTTGGCGGGCATGGAGAGGGTCCTTGGAGGGTAATGTGAGGGAGGTAGGAAAGGGCCGGATCGGCCGCTATTATAACGGAAAATCAGCCTTGCAAGGTACGGGCGCGCTGCTGACGCGCATAAACGGAAAGCGCAGATCATGGTCTGGTTTACGAAGAAGCTCTGTGTCGCGGTTTGCCTCACCGGCCTCACCGGTCCGGCTTTGGCCGACGCAATCGATGGCAACTGGTGTCACAATGACGGCCGCCGGTTCAGCATTCGCGGGCCGGAGATCGTGACGCCGGGTGGCAAGGCGATGGAGGGCAATTACAGCAGGCACTGGTTCTCGTATGTGGTGCCGGTGCCGGAGCCCGGTGCGGGCGAAACGATCTTCATGACCCTGCTGAATGAAAATACCGTCCAGACGCGGCGCGGTGAGGCGGTGTCCGCCCAGGAGACCTGGATTCGTTGCTCGCCGTCGATCAGCGCGGTCAGGGCTTTGTCGTCGCCGTCGTAAATTTGGCGTCGGGTTCCACGGCCGCCGTTACCCTCATCAATCCGCGGCCTGTCATGCGCAGTGCCTGCGCGGCGGCGAGCGAGAGGTCGAGGACGCGGCCCTTTGTGAAGGGCCCGCGATCGTTCACGACCACCGAGACGCTCCGGCGAGATTTCGGATCGGTGACGCGAAGACGCGTGCCGAAAGGGAGGCTGCGGTGCGCGGCGGTGAATTTCTTTGGGTCATATCGTTCGCCGCGGGCGGTCCGTCCGGAATAGTCGGTGCTGTAAAAGGCGGCCATACCCGTGAATTGACGTGAAGCCTGGGCAAAAGCGACTTCAGGCGCGCCCCAAGAGAGAAGTACCGCACCAGCGGCCAACCAATTGCGAAATTTCATTGTCCCCTTCCGTCCACGGCAATCTAGATCATTCCGGTGTGGCGGAGTTCTGTCAAAAAAATGACCGCCCACTTTTCCGGTGAACAGCCCGGCGGATCGAAAGTTCCACCAAAAAGATTCACAAATTGTGAAAATGCGCACCGCGCCGTCGGGAGAGCCGGAATGCGGCTTACCTGGCGGTTTTCAGCGGGCGCGATTTTCGTCCTTCAATATGCTGGAGAGTCATCTCCGCGCGAGCGCGGCAATCATCATGTAGCCGCTCCAGCTCTTCATCCGTGAGATCCTCAATTGCAGCAAACTTGTTTTCGGCGCCCTTCATCGCCAGCACAAGCTCCGACAATTTGAGTTGGATCGCGAGCGTGTCGCGATTTTGGGTATTTTGGATCAAGAACACCATCAAGAAGGTCACGATGGTTGTGCCGGTATTGATCACCAGCTGCCAAGTGTCGCTGTAGTTGAATATCGGACCCGTCAGCATCCAGACAATGACCACCGCGAAAGCCAGCAGGAACGCAAAAGGGTGGCCCGTCCACGATGATGTCGTATGCGCAAATCGAGAGAACTGCTGTGCCAGCGCTGGTGATGCGAAAGTCGAAGTGCTGTTGTCGGTTTTTGCCATCGTTTATTCCTCCGGCCCATGGCCGGCAGTTATTGCTGCCGGCAACGCTCAGGGTTGTTCCCGCGTTCCATGTCGAATACCGGACCGCGGCGCTTATTTCAGAGTCGGCAGCTGCTGTTTAATGCGGCCAATTGCAGCCCACGGATCTTTGCGGAGGCGTGATAGCCGCTGCAAGAGAGTTTGCACGGTGTATTGGTTTGCTGTTTTCAGACTACCTAACTCGGTCCATTCGATGGGTACGGATACTGGTGCGCCGGGGCGCGCGCGCGTCGAATAGGGGGCTACCGCCGTGGCCTCACGGCTGTTGCGCAGATAGTCGACAAAAATTCTTTTTGTGCGGTGACTTTTGGTGGCGGTCGCAATGTAGAGGTCGGGAGAATCCGCTGCCATCGACGCGGCAATCTTGTGCGTGAAGGCCTTTGCGACGTCCCACGGGGTCGGCTTGATCGGCAGCACTACATGCAGGCCCTTGCCGCCTGACGTTTTGAGAAAGCTCTTGAGCTTTAATTCTGCCAGTCGGGCGTGGACTTCTCGCGCGGCTGCAACCAGTTCGCTCCAGCTCGTCCCAGGGCCCGGATCGAGATCGAACACCAGGCGATCGGCACGCTCGCGGTCGTCGATTGTCGTGCCCCTCGTATGTATTTCTAGGACACCGCCTTGCACGAGGGCGATCAGCCCGTAGAGGTCGTCGATGGATATGATTTTGTCGCCCTTCTCCGGGACCAGATGAAGGTACTCGGTCGGAATGCCCGCACGCGCATGCTTTTGAAAGAAGCATTGCCCCGTGGTGCCTTCCGGGCAACGCAAGAGTGCGATCGGGCGACCGACCAGATGCGGCCGCATCCACTTCCAAACCTGCACGTAGAATTCCGCGAGATCGCGCTTGGTGATGCCCGCATCATCCCAGTAGACGCGGTCAGGATGGGTGAGACGGACTCCAGCGATGTTGTCGTTGGCCTTGGCGACCGGCGTACTGCGTTTCACTGCTGCCGTGCGGTTGGCTGCGGCGATTGCACGCTCGCGCACGACGTCCTTGGCCGACTTGTCTTCTCGCACCCCCTGGAATGAGGCCTGACGTACGCGGTCACCGTGAGTCCAGCCATGGAAATCGACCTCGACGACCATTGTCGGCCTGACCCAGATAGGCTTGCGTACGCCCCGTTCTTCTGCCGGTACCGCTTCGAAAGGCGTTTTGTCGCTCTTTAGGCTCATCAGCCTGCGGAAGAGCTTGCGCGCCGTTTCATGCGTAAATCCGGTACCGGTGCGTCCCGCATAATGCAGCTTTCCGTCGTCATAGAAGCCGAGCACCAGCGCACCTACCGCTCGCGCGTCGGCGGTCGATGGCACGACGCCTGCAACCACTAATTCCTGCCGGTCTGAGCATTTGGTCTTGATCCAGTCGCGGCCGCGGCCGGATCGGTAAGGTGAGTCGGCGACTTTCGAAACGATGCCTTCCAGTCCCAGTTTGCAGGCGTGCCGGAGCAGGGCCGTGCCCGGCTCGGTCAAGGATTCACTCAGACGCACCGGCCCGCGTTGCGGCTGACGTTCAAGAAGCTTGGCCAAGGCATCTTTCCGCGCGGTGAGCGGTAAGGGCATTAGATCGGCGCCATTCAGATGCAAGAGGTCAAATGCGTAAAATGCTAAGCGGTCGTGGCGGCCAGTCTTGAGGTCCTGCTGGAGCAGAGAAAAGCTCGAAATGCCGTCGTGATCCTCCGCCACGATTTCACCGTCGATAAGCGCGCTCTTTGCCGGTAATTTCGCAATGGCCGCCGCTACCGAGGGAAACTTTTTTGTCCAGTCGAGGCCCGTGCGTGTGCGCAGAATTACTTTTCCGCCCGTGAGCCGAGCCTGAACGCGGTAGCCGTCGAATTTGATCTCATGGATCCAATTTCCCCGGTCGGGAGCCTTGTCCGATAGTGTTGCAAGGCTAGGCGGAACGAACGTGGGCAGGGCGGCATAACGTGCGCTGACGACGGATGTGTCGTCCTTGGTCCTTACCTTCGCGCTGCGGCGCGTGAACTTGACAGCAGCAGGACGCGCGCGCGCGTCAGTCGCGGTCTTCTTCTTTGACTTGCCGGGCGTACGGTTGTTTTTCGATGAAGTTTTTCCGTCCCTCGTTCTGTTGCTATGCCATTCTTTCTTTGGCCCGTTGGCGATCTCTTCCATCGAGCGGCCGCTGACGGCAGAGTAGGGTTGCTCCTCGAGTATGTCTTTGTCGCGCGGAGAGCGCTCGGCATCGTCGTGCTGCTTGATCAGCAACCAGTTGTCGCGTTTTTCTCCAGCTCGACGGTGCATGCGCACGAGGTGCCAGCCACCATGCAGTTTCTCGCCGTCGAGCGTGAAGGCTAGGTGGCCTTTGGCCAGACCCTTGTGGGGATCATTTTCAGCCTGCCAACGGCCGCGGTCCCAGATCATCACCGTGCCGCCGCCGTATTCGCCCTGCGGAATGGTGCCCTCGAATTTGTTGTACGCGATCGGATGATCTTCGACCTGAACGGCCAATCGTTTTTCTCCAGGCACCAGGCTTGGCCCACGGGTCACGGCCCAGCTCTTCATTACGCCATCAAGCTCAAGGCGCAGGTCGTAATGCAGGCGTCTTGCAGCATGTTTTTGAATGACGAAGGCATTGCCCCGCTTGCGCACCACCTTGCCCGTCGGCTCGGCGGTGACCCCGAAACGGCGCTTGGCGCGGTAGACTTTCAACCCAGATTTTGCGGGACGGCGCATGATGACTTGTGTCGCTATGAATATTTTCGGCCTCACGGCCACAACGCCAATTCGGATGTCAAACATATAGAATGAACTGGCTCGTTATCGAAGCGGTTCCGCGGGCCGCGGCATTGATCCATGACAACGGCCGCCCGGAATCCCTGTAAGTCCTGTGTCGGCCTCGAAAGGAACCATTTCGCATTGGTTGACGTTGCCCCGGCACGCGGGTGATGCCGCAACCGAAACCAGAGGTAACCACCATGTTAGGCTGGGCCGTCACATTTCTCATCATCGCGCTCGTCGCAGCGTTGCTTGGCTTCGGCGGCATTGCCGGCGTTGCCATTGAAGCGGCGAAGATCGTGTTCTTCGTGGCGATCGTGCTGTTTGCGATCGCTGTGATCGCAGGCTTCGTCCGCGGGCGTAGTCCGACGGTGCCGTGATATAGCATCGTCTCAATCGTCTGAGTGAAAAAGCTCCGTGCGACGATGGTCGCACGGAGCTTTTTTTATTTACGAGTACTAAAAGCCCTATATGGTGTGAGCAGAATTATTCACCGCCGCTAGCGAGCACCGCGCGCGTCGTCTCGTCCGGGCCAAAATCCTCGGCGCTGTTGACGTGCAGCAATTCCGCGAGCCGCGTGCGTGCACGATTGACGCGCGATTTGATCGTCCCGACGGCGCAGCCGCAGATGCCGGCGGCCTCTTCATAGGAAAAGCCGGAGGCGCCCACCAGGATCAGCGCCTCGCGCTGATCGGACGGCAGTTGGGCCAGTGCTTCGCGGAATTCCCGGAATTCCACGTGCCCGTATTGGTCTGGCTGCGATTTAAGCGACTCCGCGTGATGGCCGTCGCTGTCCTCGACCTCACGCCGGCGCTTGCGATATTCCGAGCGGAAATGGTTGCGCAGGATCGTGAACAGCCAAGCCGACATATTGGTGCCGGGCTGGAACGATTCGATATTGGCGAGCGCCCGGACAAGGGTTTCCTGCACCAGGTCGTCCGCCCGGTCCACGCTCCCGCAGAGCGAGATCGCGAATGCGCGGAG
>DATGDN010000224.1:0-14439 GCA_035310865.1 Pseudolabrys sp.
CACACTGGCGCTTGCGAAAACGGCGCTTCCCAAGTCAAGCGCACGACTTTCCGTGCGCAGAGAAATCGGAACGCTCATCCGTTCATCGGCCGCTCCCGCGAGCGCGAGGAGCGATATTGCCAGCGTGCTATCGAGCTGGCAGGTCTCGGCGCCAACATTGAAATCAACCAGCAAAATCAGCTCGGAATCACCGGCCGCCGAAGTGCCGGCGTTTGCAAAGGACAACACCACGACGTCAGAATTGGCATCAGAACTGATCGACGCCGCATAACTGTTTTCGATGTCGTCCCACACCATTCCAAAAACGAAGGCAACAGCCAGAACAGGCGTGATCAGCGCCATTCCGTACTTGCCGGAAAGCGGATTCCGTATCGCATTGAATGGGAGACACAATGCTGGCGGAGCCATCAACACCGTCGGCAGTTGAATTACTTTCGACGTAAAGCTTTCTGATGGCTTATAAAACGCGCGTAAAATGCTTCGTGAAACTACTCTTAGACTTTTATGCAAATGCCGAACGGGCGCCTTCGGGCGGCAAACCGAACGTCTGCCGGCCGAATCCGCCGCTCATGAGAAATCGGCGTGATGCGCGCGCGCTAGGCGAAAATCCGACAAGCGCCAAACAGTCTCATCTTGGGGCTAATGACCTCGCATCCTCCATACGGAGTATCAGCGAGGAGCAGGCTTTTTCGATTTGAATAGTGCATCCAGCGTAAAGGCATTCGGACAAAACTCATGAAAATGTTCGGCGGCAGTGCCTTTTGCCAACTCGTGTTGACAGCGGCCCTTGTATCCACAACTGACGCATAGTCGCTGCAGATCTCGCATAACGGCTGGATCGCTCTTCGCCAAAGCTTCGGGGTCTACGCGCAATGCAGTCAGCATTTTGGTCAGCAATTCAGCTGAGCCTGGCCCTTTTGCGGAGATTGCGCGTAATTCGCTGACCGGCACCCCCAGGTCGCCTGCAATTTGCCTGACATCGTCCGGACTGCATTGTTCGAAGTCACTGTGGGCAGCGGCTACGTTACGATACTTGTTTACCCAGCTGGCGATCGCATCCAGGACGAAATCGACCGTTGGGTAGCTCGCTTGATGAACCTGGTGTTCGGGCATTGTGCCCTCCTTTGTCGGCGAGCCTACCTCGCACAAACGGCGACAAGGCGCGTTGCGGTAAATCAATTGCTTTGGTTGGCCGCATCTTATGCGGCCAACTCACAATCTTGGCCGCTGGATCGCCTGCCACCCCAACTGCTAAGCATGCGCCAGCGACGACAAAATCGGGAGGACCTCAGGTGGCCGCTTCACTTCTGGGCGAATTGCAGCCGACGATCTATCGCTTCAAGCTTGGCGGCTTCGAGATAGCCACGGTTCTGGATGCCAAAGCGATCCGAGAGGGATTGCATCCACAATATGGTGGCAATGCTTCGGTGGACGAGGTGCATGCCCTAGCGCGGGCGAACAACATTGACACCCAGCGCTTTGAGCATCCGAATATTCCGACGATTGTGAACACTGGTAAGCAGCTGGTCCTGTTCGACACAGGCAATGGCGCGCTGCCGCGTGAATACGAGCAGCTTAGCAAGCGTTTGCCGCCGGGGCAGACAGCAGCACGGCTTGCCGCCGCTGGATACCGCCCCGAGGACATTGACGTCATTGTCCTCACGCACGGACATCCCGACCACATCGGAGGGCTGACCGAAGGTGGAAAACCAGTATTTCCGAATGCCCGTTACGTGTTCGGCGCCGCCGAATTTGATTTTTGGAAACGTGGCGAAAACGTACGTGAAGCGCGGAAATTCAACCGTGAGCTATACGTAAAGATATGTCTGCCTCTGGCCGAGCGTTCGACCTTCATTAAACCGGGTGATGAAGTGGTGCCGGGAATTACGGCTATTGATGCTGCTGGCCATTCGTCCGGTTTGCTGGCCTTTCACGTTGAAAGTGACGGCAAGCGCTTCATGATCACGGCCGACACGTTCACCCAATTTGTCATGGCGGTGCAGCGGCCGGAATGGCATTTCGAAATGGACGACGATAAGGAGAAGGCTGTCGCCACGCGCAAGCGCATGCTCGATATGCTGACGGCCGACAAGTTATTTGTCGCGAGCTTTCATATGCCCTTTCCCGGAATTGGATATGTGGAGAAGGGGCAGGGCGGCTACCGTTGGGTGCCCCACAGCTATCAGCTTAACCTATAGGCGACTCGAAGCCACGCAACGGGGGTCACTTGCCCCAGGTGATGCTCACCGGTTTTTCCTGTTTGGGCTTGGGCTTGCTTTCGTCGCAACGGCCAATTCGGTCTGTGCGGTTTTGTTGTCGAAGACCATGTAGTGGCACAACGTGCCGTCGCGCAAAGTGCGAGCGATACGGCCGGCGCGTCCATTGGACGTCAACTCGCTTGAAGGGTCGCCGCTGCGAAATGTGCCGACCACCATCACGGTGCCGAGGAACAAGCTTGCACCCAGGACGATGATGAAAAACGATGAGACGATTGTCACGCGCCAGAATTGCGCGCGCGCCTCATTCGAATGAGTGAGACTTCGCCGACCCTCGAAAATCTGCATTTTCCCAATGCCGTCTGTTAAATCGCCAGGCGCGTTCGTCCTGGAAAATTTATTGGAAAAGCCTTGATCAGTTCTAAAGACGAAGATTCACATTGGCGCGCTGCGGGTAATTCGATTTAGGCGGGAAGGCGCCATCCGCCGTATTTAGGCCTGTTTGCGGGCGCCCAGCGCGAGCGATAGCAACGTTCGTTGGGCAATTGCTTCCGCCAATGGCGCATTGCGCCGCATATCGAGAGAGGCCTCCGCCAGCTGCTCCATGGCGCGCAACAGCCGCGAAGGCGCCCATGCGCGCAGGGCTTCACTTACCTGGCGCTCGCGAGTGAAATGCACAGGGGGCGCGGACCGCTTCATTGCAAATTCGATTGAATCGCCGCTTTCGATCGCCAACTTCATCTTATGCAGGTTGGCAACCTGCCGAATCGCTGCTGAAATGATAGCCGCCGGGGATGAGCCGCTGGCGCGTGCCTTGAAAAACTCACTCTCGACTTCGGCTGCCCGGCCGGCGAATGCCGCGTCGACGACGCCATCAAGGGCAATCTCCGAGGCGTCAGCGACCACCGCAGTGACATCAGCGAGTTCGATGCTCGCTTTCCCTCGCGCGTAAAGCGCGAGCTTGCGGATTTCGTTGCGTGATGAAAGACGGTCGCCGCCCAACAGTGCAACAAGTGCAGTTCGGGCATCGGCTTCGATCGTCAAGCCGGCCGCGCGCATCTCTTCATCGATGAGCTGTGTCAAAGCGCGCGCATTGTCCGCATAGCAAGGCAGCGCTACTGCCACCTTCGCTTTCTCACAAAGCGCGCGCAGTGGCGCGCTTTTTCCGAGATTGCCCGCTTCGATGATGACGCGGCACTCCGTCGACGGAGCTGCAATGACGGTTTCGATCGCGGCGGCAATGTTGCGTGTCCCAGCCTTCACCAGGACCGCTCGGCGGCCCCCGAACAGCGGAACCGTATGCGCCTCCTCGACCAGGCGCGACGGATTGCTGGCAAGATCATCGCCCTCAATGCGCGCCAGCGAAAACGGATCATTTGGATCGTCGACCGAAGCTCGCACCAGCGAGTCCACGCGCTCGCGCACCAGGCCGGCGTCTGGGCCAAATACAAGGACGATGGGTTGAGCGGGGTCCGGTTTGGCGATGAAGCGATCGACGTCGGAGGCTTTGATGGCGGTCATTTGCTCGTCATCGTCTGGCCGGCCGGCCATGAGAATTTGCGATCAGGTGCCCGCTGCAAAGTACGACGCCAGCCGGTTCCGAATGTTTTCGGCGATTTCCTTGGCGGCCCGGTCCTCGGCGTCGCGGAGGCCGCGCTCGCCGGCGAATCGTTGCTGTTGGCCAGGAATGTTGTAGGAGACGCGCGCGAAAGTCTGGCCTTTGGCAACCGGCTTTCCAGTTGCGACGTCGGTCAAAGTATAAACGGCGTCGATGCCGTAATTGTTGATGTCAGGCCGTGCCGTGTTGATATCGACGATCACTTGAAGCTGTGTCGCGCTCAGCCGTACGTTCAGACGGTGGGTCGGGGAGACACCGCCGTTGCCCCCGGTCAGGTCGTATATCAGTTCGTTGCGCACGCCGACGCTGACACGGGCAAGACGGCTTCCGCTCGGCGCGTCTATTGATGAGACGTCGACGCCACTGAGCCGGTCGGCAACGCCGGCGCTACCGGCCGGCGTTGGGTGCTCGGCATAAAGCGGCTGGAAACATCCGGCCGTAAGGCCGGCGAGCGCCAGGGCGGCAAAGATCCTGGCGAAGCGTCTGGTTTCAGACCACGACATTGACGATCCTCTGCGGGACGACAATGACCTTTTTCGGGCTTTTGCCCCCCAACGCCTTTTTTACAGCATCGAGGGCGAGAACGGCAGCCTCTATCTCCGCATTCGTTGCGTCGCGTTTGACGGTCACTTCAGCCCGTTTTTTGCCGTTTATCTGGATCGGCAGTGTGATGGTATCCTCAACTAGCAATTGGGATTCGAGCTTCGGCCAGTTTTCGGCCGCGACCAGCGTCTTGTGGCCGAGCGCCGACCAGCATTCCTCGGCAAGGTGCGGCATCATCGGGTGAAACAGCCGGACCAGAATGTCGCCGGCCTCCCGCAGCGCCCAGGAAAGTCCGCCATCCGGCGTCTTCTCGATGCTGCCAATAGCGTCCCCAAGGGTGTTGGCGAATTCGTAGATGTGGGCGACGCAGCGGTTGAAGCGCAATTTGTCGATGTCTTCGGAGACGTGAGCGAGCGCGCGGTGGGCAGCCTTGCGCACTTTTATCGCGGGCTCTCCAAAATTTTCCGGCCGGTTTGCCGGTGCCTGAACGTTCGCGATCTCGCCGACGAGCCGCCACAACCGCTGCACAAAGCGCCATGCGCCTTGCACTCCTTCCTCAGTCCAAATCACGTCGCGGTCAGGGGGTGAATCCGAAAGCATAAACCAGCGCGCGGTGTCCGCGCCGTAGGCGGCAATGATATCGTCCGGGTCCACGGTATTTTTCTTCGACTTCGACATCTTTTCGATGGAGCCGATCTCCACCGACTCACCGGTCGCAGCGAGCGTTGCCCGCCGCGCGTCTCCAATACCTTCGATCCTGATGTTGGCGGGCTCGATCCAGTCGCCGTTATTGGCACGATAGGTCTCGTGCACCACCATGCCTTGCGTGAACAATCCGGCGAATGGCTCGTCCATCCCGACGTGCCCGGTCTTGTGCATCGCGCGGGTGAAGAATCGCGAATAGAGCAGATGCAAAATGGCGTGTTCGATGCCACCGATGTACTGATCGACCGGAAGCCACTCATCGACCATTTTCCGGTCGGTGGGCTGCGTCTTGATCCAGGGATCGGTGAAACGCGCAAAATACCATGACGAGTCGACAAACGTGTCCATCGTATCCGTCTCGCGCCGCGCCGGACCGGAGCATCTTGGGCACTTGACGTTCTTCCACGTGGGATGCCGGTCCAGCGGGTTGCCTGGTTTGTCGAAGGTGACGTCCTCCGGCAACGTCACCGGCAGATCTTTTTCCGGCACCGGGACCACGCCGCATTTCTCGCAGTGGATGATCGGGATCGGACAGCCCCAATAGCGTTGGCGGGAAATGCCCCAGTCACGCAGGCGGTAGTTCACCTGACGCTGCGCAACTGGCCGGTTGCCGCGTGTTTCCTTTTCAAGACGCCTGGCAACTTCTTCCTTTGCTTCATCGATCGTCATTCCATCGAGGAAGCGTGAGTTTACCATGCGTCCATCGCCGTCATAGGCAACGTCGGTAATGACGAAAGTCTTTGGATCCTGACCGGGCGGGCAGACGACAGGCGTATTGCCGAGCCCGTATTTGTTGACGAAGTCAAGGTCGCGTTGATCGTGCGCGGGACAGCCGAAGATCGCGCCGGTGCCATACTCCATCAGAATGAAATTTGCGACATAGACCGGCAGCGTCCAGTTCGCATCGAACGGGTGGACTGCTTTCATCCCAGTGTCGAAACCGAGTTTTTCCGCAGTGTCGATTTCCGCCTGCGAGGTACCCATGCGGTGGCACTGCTCGATGAATTCCGCAAGCTTCGGGTTTTTCTTCGCCGCGGCTTGGCTGAGCGGATGATCCGGCGACAGCGCCATGAACTTAGCGCCGAACAAGGTGTCCGGACGCGTGGTGAATATCTCCAGCTCATTTTCCTTGTTCGGCGTCGTCGTGGGATCAAGCACGAAACGCAACAGCAGGCCTTCCGAGCGGCCGATCCAGTTCTTCTGCATCAGCCGGACTTTGTCCGGCCAGCGATCCAGCGTGTCGAGCGCCTTGAGCAGGTCCTCCGAGTAGTCGCTGATCTTGAAGAACCACTGCGTAAGCTCGCGTTGCTCGACCAGCGCACCTGAGCGCCAGCCGCGGCCCTCGATGACCTGCTCGTTGGCGAGCACAGTCTGGTCGACCGGGTCCCAGTTCACCTTCGACTGCTTGCGCTCGACCAATCCCGCCTTGAGGAAGTCGAGAAACATCTTCTGCTGGTGCTTGTAGTAAGCCGGATCGCAAGTCGCGATCTCGCGTGCCCAGTCGAGCGACAACCCCATCGACTGGAGCTGTTTTTTCATCGCCGCGATGTTGTCGTAGGTCCAGGCCTTCGGATGCACCTTGCGGTCGATCGCGGCATTCTCGGCCGGCATGCCGAAGGCGTCCCAACCCATTGGGTGCAATACCGCGTTGCCCATGGCGCGTTTAAAGCGCGCGACCACGTCGCCCATGGTGTAGTTGCGGACATGCCCCATATGGATGCGCCCCGACGGATAGGGAAACATCTCGAGCACGTAATATTTCGGCCGGGGGTCGTCGTTCTTGGTGGCGAAGATGGCGCGCTCGGCCCAGATTTTTTGCCAGCGGGCCTCGGCCTCGCGGGAGTTATAGCGCTCGTTTTTGCTCGAATCGGCGGTCATTTGCGCGTCTTTTTATGGCGCGCGGAACAGACACGAAAGAGGCCGGTGGGTCAACCGCGCCGCGACCATCCGCCAGAAAAACCGAAGGAACCGGCAAGTAGCGGCGTGGGTTAGCCCGGCACACAGGAGGTGCCGAATGGTCCAGGCTCAACAGATCAAGGAACATATGGAAGTGTGCGGCTCCGACGGCGCGCATGTCGGAACGGTCGACTGCACGAAAGACGCCGACAAGATCGTGCTGACGAAAAGCGATCCTCAATCAGGCGGCGCGCATCATGTGATCCCCATCGCGTGGGTCGCGAAGATCGACGATAAAGTGCGCCTGAAGAAATCGGCGAAGGACGCCATGGCGCAGTGGCAGATGGCTGCTTAACAGCCAGGAAGCGCGCCGCGCACCTGCTTAAGTTTGCATAAGAGCCCGTTGCACGGCGCGCAGCAGTGCGGCTGCATCGTACGGTTTTTCGACAACCGGCGCTTTGGCAAATTGGCTGGCGTGCATGTCGTCGACGCGCATGCCGGTCAGGAATACAACCGGCGTGCCTTGCTTCTCAAGCAGGGCCGCGACGTCGAAGCTGTCGCGCTCCGGATCGCCCAACTTCACATCCAGCACCGCCACGTCAAATTTCGATTCACGGTCGAGCAGTTCAATGGCTTCGGCTGCGCTGGCGACGCTTGCCACGTGCTCTGCACCGGCACGCTCGAGGATTTGTTGAATATCGAGAGCGATCAGAAATTCGTCGTCCAGCACCAAGCAGCGTTTGCCGCTTAGCAAGTATCCGACGTAGGCAAGGACATATTCTCCGAATAGAACTTTCCTTTGTCCTACGAATTGAGCTGAGCAGCATTTAAAAATGACATAGCGCGGGAAAATTCATGGTTGAATGCCTTGAATGGCATTTCACTAGCCTGGCGCGCCTGCACTTTTCCTGAGCGCGCTTGCGAGCTGCCATGATTCTCGGAAACGGAAGGTCAAACGGCCAAATTACGCCTTGCGCTCTATGTCCGCTGCGCAAGCGGCCCGGCCTGCGTGAATTCTCCGCCGAAGAGCTGGCATTCGTGAAGATGTTCAAAGTGGACGAATTACGGGTCGATGCCGGGGTCAGCTTCCTGCGTGAAGGTACGCATAGTGAATACCTCTACACGGTCCTCAACGGCTGGGGCTTTCGCTACAAGATGCTCGATGACGGCCGCCGCCAGATATTGAACTACGCGCTACCCGCCGACATGGTCGGCCTGCAAGGCACCTTGATGCACGAAATGCAGCACTCGGTGGAAGCATTGACGCCACTTGTGCTCTGCGTATTCTCGCGCGGAAAGCTGTGGGACCTTTATAGCCGGCTGCCGTCTCTGGCATTCGATATCACCTGGCTCGCTGCGCGCGAAGAGCAGCTTATTGACGAGCATTTGGTCAGTCTCGGGCGGCGCACTGCGCTCGAACGGACCGCATTCTTGCTATTGCACCTGTTTTTGCGCGCTGAAGAGGCAAGCCTGGTCAAGAATGCCAGCATCCAGTTTCCATTTACCCAACAGCACGTTGCCGACACGCTCGGAATGTCGCTGGTGCATACCAACAAGACCCTCAAGCGGCTGTTTTTAACGAATGCGGTCCGCTGGAAAGATCGTGTATTCGAGGTCGTGGACCGTGCGGCGCTTGCAAGGATCGCAGGGACCGGCGTCAATCAGCAAGTACCGCGCCCTTTCATTTGAAGTGGCGGCGCCCGGCATCGTGCGATATAGGCAGCGTATGATCGCTGCCGCCGAGACCGGATTAAAACAAGTCAGAACGGAAATCATCCGCGCCTGCCGCGATGCCAACCGCAATCCCGATGACGTAACGCTGATTGCGGTTTCAAAAACCTTCAATGCAGAATCCATCGAGCCGGTCATCGCCGAAGGCCAGCGTATATTTGGTGAAAATCGTGTGCAGGAAGCCAAGACGAAATGGCCGAAGTTGCTGGAGAGGCACAGCGGCCTTGAGCTGCACCTGATCGGCCCCCTGCAATCGAACAAAGCTAAGGACGCAGTCGCGCTGTTCGATGCCATTCATTCCGTCGATCGAGCCAGCCTGTGCGCGGCACTGGCGAAGGAAATCAGTAAACAGCGGCGCCAACCGGTTCTGTTCGCTGAAATCAACACGGGTTCTGAAGCACAAAAATCCGGTGTATTGCCGCAGGATGCCGATACTTTTCTCGCGGCATGCCGCGACAACTACGGACTGAAAATTTCCGGGCTGATGTGCATTCCGCCTCTCAACGAAGCGCCCGCACCGCATTTTGCGCTGACAGCGAAGATTGCGCGCCGCAATGATCTGAAACTTCTCTCGATGGGAATGAGCGCGGACTTTGCGATTGCTATCGCGCTTGGTGCCACGCATGTACGAGTAGGTACGGCGATTTTCGGGTCACGCATAAACTCAGCGGCGTAACGCGCCAGCACTATTCAATTACGATTTTTGTGCGCGGACTTAGCCGGGATAGCAGGCGGCGAAGTGTATTGAGTTCGAGAGCGACGCAGCCCGCCGTCGGTGCGAAATTGTCCCGCGCCGCGTGAATAAAGACAGCGCTGCCGCGACGCGTGACGCGCGGTCGCGTATTGTGGTCGATCTCGACAATGAAGTCATAGAGATTGTCCTTGCGCGCGAGCCGGTCACCTATTGCATGAGCCGGCACCTCGATCGGCCGGTTGTAACGGCGGTCGGTGGGGTCTTCGCACCAGCCATCGGTCGGGCCGATCCGCCGCGCCGGCAGCGAGGTGAGCGGACGTGGATGCTTGTCTGCGCGCCACCACAACCGCCTGAGCTGGAACGCGCCGCGCGGGGTCCCGCCATCGCCTTCACGTTTATTTGCCTTGATGCCGTCACGCCCCAATGCCACTGGCACCGTAAGAGTTCCTGCGGTCAGCCAGCCGCGGCGCGAGTCGCCCGGCTTGCGGCGTACTGTGATCCGGGACAAAGATCGTTTCTGCAATGTCGATACCATCTTGGGTTTTGCTATGTCCGCCCTGAATACCAGTTCATGCTTGCTCTTTTATCCCTGAATGTTCTACTTCGCGACCATATGGATGGGCGCGCGGACACCTTTTAAGGGGGCCCATTGGGGCGATGGCCAGTAAACGCACGATTCTGATAGTCGACGACGACGCCGAGCTGCGCGAGGCGCTGGTCGAGCAATTGGCATTGCACGAGGAATTCGATGCGATTTCGGCAGACAGCGGCACCAAGGGGGTACAGGCAGCCAAGAATGGCCAGGTCGATCTCGTAATTATGGACGTCGGACTGCCTGACGTGGACGGGCGCGAAGCCGTGCGCATCCTTCGCAAAAACGGCTTCAAGGCGCCGATCATCATGTTGACCGGACACGACACGGATTCCGATACCATTCTTGGTCTCGAATCCGGTGCAAATGACTACATTACAAAGCCATTCCGTTTCGCGGTGTTGCTGGCGCGCATTCGTGCTCAACTTCGCCAGCACGAGGCAAGTGAAGACGCCGTCTTCGCGATCGGCCCCTATACGTTCCGGCCGAGCTCGAAGCTGCTGCTCAGTCCAAAAGGCAGCAAGGTGCGGCTCACTGAAAAGGAAACGGCCATCCTGCGCTATCTCTATCGCGCGGGGCAGAAGCCGGTTTCGCGCGAGACGTTGTTGCAGGAAGTGTGGGGCTACAATTCCGGCGTCACCACGCACACCCTTGAAACGCACATCTACCGCCTCCGCCAAAAGGTCGAGAAGGACGCAGCGGCGCCTGCGATCCTTGTGACAGAAGCTGGCGGCTATAAGCTGGTGCCGTGATAGTCTTGCATCTCGCGGTGTCGAACAAACCCGGCAGGCGTTAGTCACAGGCGTTAGTCATGGGCCTCGAAGACGACATTGCTTTCTTCGAGCAGGTGCCACCCCTTGCCGCACTTGGTAAGCAGGCGCTGCGCATTCTGGCGATCGGCGCCGAGACGCGTCACTTGCAAAGCGGGGCAGTGCTGTTTTACGCCGGCGAGCTCGCTGACGGCGGCTATGTCGTGCAGGAAGGTTCGCTTCTGCTGGAGCCCGGCACGCTTACCGAAGGCAAGGAGATTACAGTCGGTCCCGGTACGTTGGTCGGCGAGCTCGCACTGTTAACCAACACCGTTTGTCAGGCCACGGCGATCGCGAAAGAGCCGACGGTCGTTGTTCGTATTCCACGCAATCTCTTCCGCAAAATGTTGGAAGGTTATCCAGGCGCCGCGGAGAAATTGCGCGAGAGCATGAGCGAGCGCCTGCAATCTTGGTCGAAAGAGCTGGCCGGGGTGAAACGCGTGCTTGAGGCACGCGATAAGACATAATTTGCTTCAGCCGAACGACGGTCAGATCTCGATCGTGGCCGTTACCGGCACGTGATCGGAGGGCCGTTTCGCACCACGGTAGTTCTTGGCAATCCTGATTTTCGAAACGCGGTCGGCAAGTGCGTCCGAGGTCCAGACGTGATCCAGCCTTCGGCCGCGATCGGCGGTCCGCCAATTGTCCATCGCGCGATAGCTCCACCAGGTGTAGAGCTTCTCGGGCTCGGGTGTGAGGACGCGCATGCAGTCGATCCAGCCACCGGACTTCCGCGCGGCGACAAGCTTCTCGCACTCAACCGGGGTATGCGAGACGACTTTGACCATCTGCTTGTGACTCCAGACATCGTGCTCGAGTGGAGCGACATTGAGATCGCCCACGAGAATTGCGTGTTGCGGCTTTTCCGGTTGTAGTCCGGCATGCGTGCGCATTTCATCGAGAAAGTCGAGCTTGTGCTGGAATTTCGGATTGATCTCAGGGCAAGGTTCGTCACCGCCGGCCGGAACGTAGAAGTTATGCAAGGTGATCGGATCCTTTAGGTTCGCACGCTCGCCCAGAACCACCGAGATGTGCCGGCAATCGGCTTTGCCGCAGAAGCTTTGAACGTCGACCTGCTCAAATGGAACGCGCGAAAGGACCGCGACGCCGTGATAGCCCTTCTGCCCGTTGAGCGCTGCGTGATCGTAGCCGAGCCGCTTGAAGCGCTTTAGCGGAAACGCATCGTCAGGGCATTTTGTCTCCTGCAGGCACAGGACGTCAGGACGCTCGCTTTTTAAAAAGCTTGCGACAAGATCAATTCGCAGCCGAACCGAATTGATGTTCCAGGTGGTGACCTTGAGTGCCATAGTTTGCAATGTAACACGTCATTCGGGGGCGCGCTGAAAACGCGAACCCGGAATCCAGAACCATTCACAGGTCTTGCGATGCATTTGGATTCCGGGCTCGCCGCGTCGCGGCGCCACGGAATGACAGGACGCTAATTGTGGTACCGCGTGTAGTCGATCTTGAATAATGCCGGATCGGGCCGTTTGCTGGTGTCGAGGTTATACACCGCCACCGTCGTGTCGTAGCCCTGCGGATCGGTCACGGTCCATTGCTTCAATTGCATGTCCTTGGCACTGAACATGATCATCAACCGGCTGGTGCCGACGATTCCGTTTTTTTCCTCGACCACGACGGTCACAAACACATCGTCGGCATAGACGGATATCAAATGGGTATCTTTGGTCAGGTCGACGTGCTCGGCGAGCAGGAAACGAAGCGGAGTCTGCGACAGCGGATAGACGTCCTGGGTTGCCAGGCGGCGGTCCCGGACGACGACGGATGACCCGTCGGCGATCAATTCGATCGGGCTCGGATCGTTATATTCAAAACGAACCCGGCCTGGCTTGGAAATGTAGAAGTCTCCCTCCGTGCGGCTGCCGTCAGGTCCGACCTGAATGAAATTTCCCGTTAAGGTCTGCACGCCGGCCATGTAGTTGTTGACGCGCTCGACAATCGCGCGCTGCTCGGGACTGAGCGTTCCAGCGGAGCCAGCCTTGCCAAGCAAGGCGGCGAAAGGATTGGTAACGGGGTTCGGTGACGGTCCGGGTTGCGTTGCTTGCGCGTGCGCGCCGAGCGCCTGGGTTGGAACCGCGGGCTTGGCTGCTGGAGCGGCTGACGGGGCCGGCTGGCTCTGCAGCCCCGGTGGCCGCGGCGCCGGGAGTGGAACGGTCTGAGCGAGTGCCGGAACGGCGAGGCAGGCCAAGAGCGCAACAAAGCCCAGTTTGCAACCGGATCGCGCCTTATCGACTGCCGCCATTACCTTCTCCGGCTTGTGCCCCGCGGTATCTCGATAATCCCTATAGGGGTCGGCTGTGGCGATTTCGCGACCCAATGGTCCGAATGCCAAACCGGCTTAACGACGAACCGGGCGATTCTCAATAGCGGTCGTCGGCCGGATTTTCGGGGATCAGGATTTCGCGTTTGCCGGCGTGGTTGGGTTGGCCGACAATGCCTTCTTCTTCCATGCGTTCCATGATGGTGGCGGCCCGGTTGTAGCCGATCTGCAGGCGGCGCTGGATGTATGAAGTGGAGGCCTTGCGGTCGCGCTTCACGATGGCGACTGCCTGTTGATAGATGTCGCCGCCCTCGGCGAGTCCCATGCCCGTCGAATCGAAGATCGGGTTTCCGTCTTCGTCCTCGTCGCCGCCAGCGGTCACTTCTTCCAGGTACTCCGGCGTGCCCTGTGACTTCAGGTGGCGCACGACTTTCTCGACCTCCTCGTCTGATACGAAGGGCCCGTGCACGCGGCTGATGCGGCCGCCACCCGCCATGTAGAGCATGTCACCCTGGCCGAGCAGTTGTTCGGCGCCCTGCTCACCGAGGATGGTGCGGCTGTCGATCTTGGACGTCACCTGGAATGAGATGCGGGTCGGGAAGTTCGCCTTGATGGTACCGGTGATGACGTCGACCGATGGACGCTGGGTGGCCAAAATGACGTGGACGCCCGCGGCGCGCGCCATCTGCGCCAGCCGCTGGATGGCGCCTTCGATGTCCTTGCCGGCGACCATCATCAGGTCGGCCATCTCGTCGACGATCACGACGAGGAACGGCAGCGGTTCGAGCTCAAGCTCTTCCTTCTCGTAGATCGCCTGTCCTGTCTCTTTGTCGTATCCGGTGTGGACCGTACGGGTGAGCGTCTCCCCTTTTGCCTTGGCTTCGGCGACGCGCGCATTGTAACCCTCGATGTTGCGCACGCCGAGTTTCGACATCTTCTTGTACCGGCCTTCCATCTCGCGCACCGCCCATTTGAGAGCGACCACCGCTTTTTTCGGATCGGTGACGACAGGCGTCAGGAGATGCGGAATGCCGTCGTAGACGGACAATTCGAGCATTTTGGGATCGACCATGATCAGGCGGCATTGGTCGGGGCGCAGCCGATATACCAGCGACAGGATCATGGTGTTGATGGCAACCGATTTGCCGGAGCCGGTTGTGCCGGCGATCAGCAGATGCGGCATGCGCGACAAGTCGACGATAACCGACTCGCCGCCGATGGTTTTGCCGAGGCAGAGCGGCAGTTTCGCCGAGCTCTCGTTGTAGTCCAGACCGGTGAGCAGCTCGCGCAAATAGACTTTTTCGCGGGTCGGATTTGGCAATTCGATACCGATCGCGTTGCGGCCCGACACGAC
>DATGDN010000225.1:0-3074 GCA_035310865.1 Pseudolabrys sp.
CGGCGCCCATGGCGAACATAATTTGTTGGAGGTCGAACAGCGCATCGCCAACCTGTAAACCTGCGCGTTCGCTGCCGAACGGGCCGTAACTGACCAGTCTCATGTCGATGTCCGGTTCCTGCCGTCACGTCACCAATTCAGTTCAACGAAATCCCTGCCGTAGTAATCACGTCGTGCCACTTCGCCGCTTCACTCTTGATAAAGGCGGCAAATTCCTCCGGGCTGGTCGGCGCCGGTTGCACGCTGAGGTCGGCCAGCCGCTTTTGCACGTCAGGTAGCTCAAGCGCTTTGCGGCAAGCCAGATTGAGCGCGCGAACGATTTCAGGAGACGTGCCGGTGCGCACGGCAATACCGTTCCATGCCCAAGCTTCAAAATTGGGAACGCCCGCTTCCGCCATGGTCGGAATGTCGGGCGCGGTCGGGATGCGTTTGTCGGTGCCGACGGCCAGCGCCCGCAGCGCGCCCGACTTGATGTGCGTCAGGCCGGTCGCGGCGTCAATGAACAACAGGCCGATGCGCCCTCCGATCAAATCGGTGAGGGCGTCTGCACCACCCTTATAGGGTACGGCCGTCAATTGGATGTCAACCCGCTGCCGGAAAAGCTCTGCAGCCAGATGGATCGGGCTGCCCGGCCCAGGCGCCCCGAAGTCGATCTTGCCCGGCTCTTTCTTGGCGAGCGCGATCAGGTCGGCAACCGAATTCACCTGAAGGGTCTTTGGATTTGCGGCAAGTATCAACGGCACACGCCCGGTTCGGCAGACCGGGGCGAAGTCCTTGAGCGGATCATAAGTGAGCTTGCTTCCGTAAAGCGTCGGATTGAGGGCATACGTGCCGGTATCGCCGATAAGCATCGTGTAGCCGTCTGGCTCACTCCGTGCGACGGCACTGGCGCCGATCATGGTGCCCGCGCCGGGACGGTTGTCGACGACCACTTGTTGTCCGAGCGTTGCCGACATTTTCTCGGCCACGATTCGTGCGACAACGTCCGTAGCGCCGCCCGCCGGATACGGCACGATTAGGCGCATCGGATGCGACGGATAGACGCTTTGCGAATGGGCAACCGGAGCCATAGCGGCAATGGCCAAGATGATGAGCAATATGCGGGTCGGAGAGTTCATGGCGTCCTCCACTTTGTGGCGAGGCGGAGCGTTTTGGTCGGCCTTCAATGTACAATCTCGCCAAGCGTTTCCTGGACGTAATTGCAACGGACGTCTCTTGTTCTGTCAACCGAGCCGATGCGACCGATCAGGCAAGCGCATAACGACTTCGAGGGACACCGTCTGCCAGTCGCTATCTGGCTGCAATAGGTCATAATTTACCCCGAAAGCGGACATGTGCGGTGCACCAGCCCATGTCCGCTAAGGGCCAGAAGCGGACATCGGATCTGTTCCACTCGACGCCCCGGTTGATTGACCGGACGGCGCGTCCTGTTTCAAATGACTGGGATGGCAGGGGACATCCCGCGTTCGGACCAGTTCGAACGCCCGCGCTTTACAGCAAGCGGCGTAAGGCGTGGCAGCCGTGAGATCGCGCCGATTGCGGCATTCGTGATCCCGTTTGGAATTGCCTTTGGCGTCGCGGCGTTTGCGAAAGGCATCTCGCCGGGAATTAGCGTGTTCATGAGCATCGCCATCTATGCCGGCGCTTCACAGTTCGCGGCGCTGGACCTTTGGTACGCGCCTCTTCCGCTGGCAACGCTCGCGCTGACGGTGCTTGCTGTCAATGCGCGCCACATTTTGTTGGGTGCAGCGCTCGCGCCATGGTTACTACAGATTCCCATTGTGCGGCGACTCGCGGCGCTGCTTCTCCTCAGCGATGCGAATTTCGCGCACACAATGGCCGTCCGAGACCGCGGAGAAACCGACGCCGGCATCTTGTTCGGCAGTGGTTTGACAATGTGGATTATCTGGATTGTCAGCACGGCTGTCGGTGCGCTTGCAGGTTCATTGCTCGGCGACTTGTCGCGCTTCGGCTTCGATGCCGTCATGGTCGCCTATTTCACGGCCGTGATTGTCGGCTGGTGGAAGGGCCGGTCGGACCTATTTCCGTTCGTCACCGCCGCAGCTGTTGCTGTTGCTGGCACCTATGTCTTGCCGGCGGGCTGGCACATCATTGCCGGCGCTCTTGTAGGAGGTATCGCGGGAGTGTGGCGGCATGGTTGACGCGGTCGCTGCGATCAGCGCCGTCGTTCTCTTGGCGCTTGTCACGATGGCAACGCGCGTTGGCGGCGTTTGGATCATGTCATATGTCAGGATCACACCGCGGGTAGAAGCCTTTCTGAAGTACATGTCGGTATCGGTGCTGATTTCGATCGTTGCCGCGACCACTTGGGCCGCAGGGCCACGCATTTGGCTTGCAGTGGGTACAGCTGCGCTTGTGATGATCGCGTCACGCAATGCGGTGGGTGCCATGCTAGTGGGCACGACGGTCGCGGCACTAGCAAGAAACTTCGGATTCTAATCGAGACGCGACGGTGAAGAGCTTGTCCTGGGCACCACAAGCGTGGGAATGACGAAGCCCTCGACCGACGTGAAGAGAAATAGTGCGATGCCAAGTTGCAACAGATAACGCCTTCTGGCGTGACAACATTTCTGACATGACAAGCTCCTTGGTTATTGGCCGACTTAAATAGTCGACAGGACCGGAGCAATCCCGGGCAACGCAGTGTAATTGCCAGCATGGCGCCATTTGCTTGGCATGCGGAACGGATCGTTTTCGCAGGCGTTGCAGCCGATAGATGTCACACGGAGATTGAAAATGCTGGCAGACAAGGATGCTATGGCGACGATCGCGGTCAAGGATCTTGCTGCGGCCAAGAAATTTTACCAGCAAAAACTTGGCTTCTCATCCATCGGCACCGAAGAAGCCGGCGTCGTCACGTTGCGAAGCGGCAATTCGACAATCGTCGTCTACGAGTCGCAGCTTGCTGGTACCAATAAGGCGACATCCGCAACTTGGGGCGTCGGCAACGAAATGGACTCCATTGTGCGAAGCCTTGCGGAGGCAGGTGTTCCTTTTGAACACTATGATATCCCCGGGCTCAAGCGCGAAGACGACATCCACGTTGCCGGAGA
>DATGDN010000226.1:0-2965 GCA_035310865.1 Pseudolabrys sp.
CTTTATACCGACGTTTACCGCTGATCATTGTGCCTGGAAAACACTAGCGCCATGCCGATCGAAGTGCTCATGCCCGCGCTCTCGCCCACGATGGAGAAGGGCAATCTGGCCAAGTGGCTCAAGAAGGAGGGCGACGAGATAAAGTCGGGCGACGTCATCGCCGAAATCGAAACCGACAAGGCGACTATGGAAGTCGAAGCGACGGACGAAGGCACGCTTGGAAAGATTCTGGTGCCGGAAGGCACGGCCGACGTCGCAGTCAACACACCGATCGCGGTAATCCTCGGCGAAGGCGAAGACAAATCCGCAATAAAATCGTCGAAGCCGTCACAGCAACAGAAAGCCGCTGAATCCGCGACACCCGCCAAAGCGCAGAAGACGCAGGCAAAGACGCAGGATGCGCCGGCACCAAGGCCGGCGAAAGCACCCGGAGCACCGGCGCCGCGGGCAGCAAACGATCCGGATATCCCCGAAGGCACCGAGATGGTCACCATGACCATGCGCGAGGCGCTGCGCGACGCTATGGCCGAAGAAATGCGCCGCGATAAAGATGTCCTGATCCTTGGTGAGGAAGTCGCCGAATATCAGGGCGCTTATAAGGTGACCCAGGGGTTGTTGCAGGAATTTGGCGCCAAACGCGTAATCGACACGCCGATCACCGAACATGGTTTTGCGGGCCTCGGTATTGGCGCTGCGCTGGCCGGTCTCAAGCCTGTCGTGGAATTCATGACGTTCAATTTCGCAATGCAGGCGATGGACCAACTCATCAACTCGGCAGCAAAGACGCTTTACATGTCAGGAGGACAGATGGGCTGCCAAATCGTGTTCCGCGGCCCGAATGGCGCGGCTGCTCGCGTCGCCGCTCAGCACAGCCAGGATTATTCGGCCTGGTATTCCCACATTCCCGGACTAAAGGTGATCGCGCCCTCAACGGCGGCAGATGCCAAGGGCTTGCTGAAGGCCGCGATCCGCGATCCAAATCCGGTAATCTTTCTCGAAAATGAGATTCTGTACGGCCACTCGTCACCGGTCCCGAAGCTCGATGATTTCGTGCTGCCGATCGGGAAGGCGAAAATTGCCCGTCCAGGCAACGATATGACGATCGTAGCCTGGTCGATGGGCATGACCTATGCGCTCAAAGCCGCCGAGGAGCTGGCGAATGCCGGCATCGATGCAGAGGTGATCGACCTGCGGACGCTGAAGCCGATGGATACCGACACAATCATAACGTCGGTGCAAAAGACCGGCCGGGCGGTGACGGTGGAGGAAGGCTGGCAACAAAACGGCGTCGGCGCGGAAATCGCCGCGCGCATCATGGAGCACGCATTCGACTATCTCGATGCACCGGTCATCCGCGTATCGGGCAAGGATGTGCCGATGCCTTACGCGGCCAATCTTGAAAAGCTGGCACTGCCTTCTGTCGCCGAGGTCGTCGAGGCGGCGAAGGCTGTCTGCTACCGGTAAGCCGATCGATGCCCACCAACATCCTCATGCCGGCACTGTCACCCACGATGGAGAAGGGCAATCTTGCGCGCTGGCTGAAGAAAGAGGGCGACAAGATCAAATCCGGCGATGTCATCGCCGAGATCGAGACCGACAAAGCGACGATGGAATACGAGGCGGTCGACGAGGGCACGCTTGCGAAAATTGTCGTGCCTGAAGGAACGCAAGATGTGGCCGTCAACTCCGTGATCGCCGTCCTCGCCGGCGAAGGCGAAGACGTGAAGGCGGCGGCAACTGCGGCCGAGGCGAAAGCGCCGGAGAAGAAAGCTGAGGCAGCAACGCCCTCGCCGCCATCTGCGCCCCAACAACGCGAGGCCGCGCGCAGTGCCGCGCCGGGGACGCGGATTCCTCCACCGCCGAAGACTGCGGGTGAGGAGCAGCAGGCGTCTCACGGCAACCGAATCTTCTCATCTCCATTGGCGCGCCGGCTCGCGAAAGAAGCCGGCATCGATCTCGGCCGCGTACAGGGTTCCGGCCCACATGGGCGCGTGATTGCGCGCGACATCGATGCCGCGAAATCAGGAAAAGGACTGCGCGCACCCGGTGCGGCGGCTCAAGGCGCCGCCATCGCGCCGGCTTTGTCCGACCAACAAATTCTTTCACTCTACGATCAGGATTCCTACGAACTGGTGCCGCATGACGGCATGCGCCGAACGGTCGCGCAGCGGCTCACCGCCTCGGTCCAGACGGTTCCGCATTTCTATCTGACGATGGATTGCGACATCGGGAGGCTTCTGGCCGCCCGCGAAGAAATCAACGCGGCCGCACCGAAGGACAAGGATGGAAAGCCTGCCTACAAGCTCTCGGTCAATGATTTCGTCATCAAGGCTCTCGCCCTCGCACTCCAGCGTGTCCCGGACGCCAACGTGATCTGGACCGAAGGCGCCATGCTAAAGCACAAGCATTCGGACATCGGCGTTGCGGTAGCGTTGCCGGGCGGGTTGATCACGCCGATTATAAGCAGTGCCGAAAGCAAGTCGTTGTCGGCAATCTCGAATGAAGCACGCGATCTTGTGGCGCGCGCCCGCGCTCGCAAGCTCAAGCCCCATGAATACCAGGGCGGTACATCGTCAGTTTCGAACCTCGGCATGTACGGGATCAAGGATTTCACGGCGGTGATCAATCCACCCCAGTCTACGATTCTGGCGGTCGGCGCGGCCGAGGAGCGAGCGGTTGTGCGGAACGGCAAGATCGAAGCCGCTCACATCATCAGCGTGACGCTATCCTGCGATCACCGCGCGGTCGACGGCGCGCTTGGCGCCGAACTGATCGGTGCGCTCAAGACGCTGATCGAAAACCCGGTGATGATGGTCGTTTAACCGTCAGGCCGGGTCGAAGCCGTGTGCAGTAAATACCGCTTGAGCCTCCGGCGATGTAAGGAACTTGACCAGCGCCTTGCCCGCCTCGCTGTTTGGCGACGATGCGCCGACGCCGGCCGCGACACAGTCGTGTTGCCGAGGTC
>DATGDN010000227.1:0-2627 GCA_035310865.1 Pseudolabrys sp.
CGCTCTCAATGACGATGCGGTCGATGTTCACCTGAGGTTGAAACGTACCGCCGGCGGCAATGAAGGCTTCCATCAGGCCGCGCGCCAGATTGAACGAGCCGCCCTGGCAAAGCTGGTAGCCGCTTTCCAGATCGAAGGCACGGATCACTGATCCCATCGGCGAGGTCTTCGACAGCGTATCCACCAGCCAGGTGCCGAACAGCGACACCTTGAACAGAAACAACAGCTGCACGTGCTCGTTCTCGAACAGCTCGCGCACCACGTCGAGCGGCTGCCGGTTGGAGACCTCAAGGAATTCGCGGCCCAGGGCCGTACGCGACAGCAGGGCTTCGCGCTCTTGCTTCGGCAAAGGCTCGGCGTAACGCTCCGGCAGAAAAACCTCCGCCGTGATTTTTTCCGCCTTGCGGTTCCATTCGTGGAAGGTTTGTGCGTCTTTCTTTGAAAAACGCGCGACGTTCGCGACCGATTCCTCCAGATCGCGCCCAAGGACAAGTGCAGTGCCGTCGTGATGGGCCTGACCGAACTCATATCGCGGGGTGATGTAAGTCACGCGCTCGCTCAGGTTCAGGTCCTTGAACCACGGCGTCTCGCTGATATGGAAATGATTGATCGAGTGCAGGTTGTGATGGAATCCCGGCAGCGTCACTTCGCGCGTGCACAGGCCGCCGCCATAAGTCAGCCGCCGTTCCACCAAAAGGATGTCGAGGCCGGCGCGGGCGAGATAGGTGCCAAGGATCAAGCCGTGATGCCCGGCACCGATAATGATGCCGTCGTAGGTCTTATCGAGCGCCTTGGGCACAGGTCAAAGTTCCTCGAACTATAATTCCAGCGGCCTTTGAGTAGGGCCCACGGACTAGACTGCAAGGCGGTTGCCGTTGCGGTCAACGGGCATCCGATGGCATTGACCGGGTCCATGGCCGGCTTGCGGCGTTCTCGCACTTTGTGCGGGTGGACCAATACCCGCCGATTTCGCTACATTAGGGTATCTAAAACGCGGGCCGAAATGGCCTCGGGGAGGAACACATGCGTAAAACTCTTTTAGCCGCGAGTGCCGCTCTGCTGCTCGCAGCGGGCCCGGCCGCGGCCCAGCAAAAAACGATAAAGATCGGATTCGTCAGCACCTTCAGCGGTCCCGTCGCGGTCATCGGCGAAGACATGCGCAACTCATTCGAACTTGCGCTCGACCACATGGGTCGGAAGATGGGTGGGTTGCCCGTCGAAGTGATTTACGAAGATGACGGCTTCAAGCCGGAGGTCGGAAAACAGAAGACCGAGAAACTCATCGAGTCTGACAAGGTCGATTTCATCTCAGGATACATCTGGTCGAACGTTCTGCTCGCATCGCTGAAGCCGGTCGTCGACTCCAAAACTTTCCTGGTCATCGCTAACGCAGGCCCCTCGCAGGTTGCGGGCGAGCTTTGCTCGCCGACCGTCTTCTCGACCTCCTGGCAAAATGACCAGACGCCACAGGCTGTCGGTCTCTACATGAACCAGAAGGGCGTGAAGTCGGTGTTCCTGATCGGCCCGAACTATGCCGCCGGCAAGGATATGCTGGCGGGCGTCGCAGCGACCTTCAAAGGCAAGGTCGTCGGTCAGGAACTCACCACCTGGCCGTCACAGCTCGATTTCTCAGCCGAGCTTGCCAAGGCGAAGGCCGCCAACCCGGATGCGATCTTCGTCTTCTATCCGGGCCGCGCGGGTGTGCAGTTCCTCACGCAGTATTCGCAGGCGGGCCTGAAGGGCAAGATTCCGCTCTACACCGCCTTCACCATCGACGAATTGTCGTTGCCCCTGCTAAAGGATCTAGCGCTCGGCGTTCCCGGCGCGCAGGAATGGGTCAACGATTTGCCGAACGAGGCAAACAAGAAGTTCGTCGCCGACTATATGAAAAAGTATCCGGGCAAGCGGCCATCGTTCTATGGTGCGCAGTCCTATGACGCAGCGAACCTGATTGCATCGGCAGTGGCCGCGACCAAGGGTAATATGTCCGACAAGGTCGCGGTGCAGAAGGCGCTGGAGAAAGCCAATTTCAAGTCGGTGCGTGGCAACTTCAAGTTCGGCAACAACCACATTCCGATCCAGAACTTCTATCTTCAGGACGCGGTCAAGAACGACAAAGGCGAATACGTGCTCAAGACCGTCGCCACCATCGTCAAGGACGACCAGGATCGCTTCCACACCAAGTGCCCGATGAAGTGATCCGGGCGGGGTAATTGACGGCGGCGGCGCGGACGCGCTGCCGCCGTTTGCTTGCCGGCATCTGGGGGGTTTACGGTCGGCATCATGACACTGTTCATCGAGCAATGCCTGAACGGGCTGCAGTTCGGCCTGCTGCTGTTTCTGCTGGCGGCAGGACTGACGCTCGTGTTCGGCATCATGGACCTGGTCAATCTGGCGCACGGCTCGCTCTACATGCTTGGCGCGTATTTCGCCGCGACCTTCGCCGCCTGGACCGGAAATTTTGTGCTTGGAGTAGTACTGGCACTGGGTGCGACCCTTCTCGTCGGCATGGCGGTGGAAGTGATCGCCATGCGTCGGCTTTACGGCCGCGATCATCTTGATCACGTGCTTGGCACGTTCGGATTGATTCTGTTTTTCGACGAACTGGTGCGGCTGATCTGGGGGCC
>DATGDN010000228.1:0-29026 GCA_035310865.1 Pseudolabrys sp.
CGAATGCAGGTAGAAGACGTCGCCGGGATAGGCTTCGCGGCCCGGCGGGCGACGCAGCAGCAACGACATCTGGCGATAGGCGACGGCCTGCTTCGACAGGTCGTCGTAGATCATCAGCGCGTGCATGCCGTTATCGCGGAAATATTCGCCCATCGTGCAGCCGGCGAATGGCGCCAGAAATTGCATTGGGGCCGGATCGGAAGCCGTGGCGGCAATGATGATGGAATAGTCGAGCGCACCCTGCTCTTCCAGAACCTTCACGAATTGGGCGACGGTTGAGCGCTTCTGCCCGACGGCAACATAGACGCAGTAAAGCTTGATCTTTTCGTCCGGCTGCGCGTTGAGCGGTTTCTGATTGAGAATGGTATCGAGCGCGATCGCGGTCTTGCCGGTCTGGCGATCGCCGATGATGAGTTCGCGCTGGCCACGGCCGATCGGAATGAGTGAATCGATCGCCTTCAATCCGGTCGCCATCGGTTCGTGCACCGACTTGCGCGGAATGATGCCCGGCGCCTTGACGTCCACGCGCGCCCGTTTGTCGGCCTTGATCGGACCTTTGCCGTCGATCGGATTGCCGAGTGCGTCGACGACGCGGCCCAGAAGGCCTTTGCCGACGGGGACGTCGACGATCGCGCCCGTGCGCTTGACCGTCTGGCCTTCCTTGATCTCACGGTCATTGCCGAAGATCACGATGCCGACGTTGTCGATTTCGAGGTTGAGCGCCATGCCACGCACGCCGTTCTCGAATTCGACCATTTCACCGGCCTGAACGTTATCGAGACCGTACACGCGAGCGATACCGTCACCGACGGACAGCACCTGGCCGACTTCCGAGACTTCGGCTTCCTGGCCGAAGTTCTTGATTTGCTCTTTCAGGATGGCGGAAATTTCTGCGGCGCGGATATCCATCAGCGGGCCTCTTTCATCGCTAACTTGATCGAATTGAGTTTGGTGCGGAGCGAGCTGTCGACCATGCGGCTTCCGACTTTCACGATCAGCCCGCCGATAATGGCGGGATCGACCTTGACGTCGAGTTCGATGTCCTTGCTGCTCGTCACCGATTTGAGCGTGCTCTTCAGCGCGTCGAGATTCGTATCGCTGAGTTTCTCGGCAACGGTCACGTGGGCGGTCACCTCGCCTTTATGCCGGGCAACCATCGCACGATAGGCGCGGATCATGTCGCGCACCGCAAACAATCGCCGGTTCGCAGTGATGACCCTGAGGAAATTTGCCGCAAGGCCGATGATGCCCGCCTTGGAGAGAATTGCGGAGAGTGCCTTGAGCTGATCGTCGGCGTCGAAAACCGGACTGCGCACGAGACGGTTGAGATCGGCACTATCGGCAATGAGCGCGTCGAACTGATCGAGATCCTTTTTTACGGCATCGACCGCCTTGTTCTCGAGAGCAAGCTCGAACAGGGCGGTGGCATAGCGGCCAGCCATGCCCGAGATGATTGGATCTTTGCCTGCCACAGGAACGCTCGTTGCCTTTACTTCATTCACAGGCCGGGCGCCGTCGCAGAGGGCGGCGCAAACCATTGGAATCCAAGAGGGAATTCCGATCTCTGGAGACGTCGCGGAAGCCCGCGGAAACCCCCTGAAATCGAGGGCTAGCTAACACAGCAGGCATGGCGGTGCAACAAGGTGGCCCATTCGTCGCGGTCCGCCGTGGAGGAAGTCCGGACGGCGGCCGACAAATTTGCATCACAGGGTTGCCTCGCCACGAGAACAACCCCGCTATAGCGTGCGCGGCAAGCCAATGCCGCCCGGATTCCCGAAGGCAATGTTAAATCCAAATGCGAGAACGGACACCGCCGCGACCGCCAGGCTGCTGGTGTTGCTGCTGGCGTTTGCGTGGGGCCTGAACTGGATTGCCGCTGCGTTTGCATTGCGTGAAATATCGCCGTGGAGTTTGCGCGTTGCAGGCTCCGGCATAGGTGCCGCTGTCCTGTTCCTGGCCGCTACCGTCACCGGCCACAACATGAAGATCCCGCGCAGCGAATATATCCATGTGATGGTCGCCGGTTTTCTCAACGTCGCAGGTTTCCAAATCTTGTCCGGTTTTGCACAGTTGAGTGGCGCTACTTCGCGCGCCATTATCATCACCTATTCAATGCCGATATGGACCGTCGTCCTCAGCCGGCTCGTGCTCGGCGAACGGCTGAATGCAATTCGCTGGTTTGCTTTTGTCTTGTGCATTGTCGGTGTGACGATTCTGCTGTGGCCATTGTTCGCGACTGGATTTCCGCCATTCGTCTTTTATTCACTCGGCTGCGCGCTAAGCTGGGCGGTCGCGACCGTCTATATCAAATGGGCCAAAGTCACGATCGAGCCGCTGGTGAATGCGGCGTGGCAATTGCTGTTTGGGCTGGTGTTTATCACCATCGGTAGTTTCGCTTTCGAAGGCTATCCGCATCTCTGGCCGCTCCGGAGCGAGACTGTTCTGGCAATCCTTTTCGTCGGACTATTCGGCGTCGGCCTCGCGCATTTCCTGTGGTGGTCGATCGTGGGCCGGCTCCCAGCCACCACAGCCTCGCTCGGGTCGCTGCTGGTTCCCGTAATAGGCGTCAGCGCGACCGCGATTGTGCTTGGCGAGCGCCTGACAATTCCGGACATCATCGGCTTCGCAATGATCTTCGCTGCCGCGGCCTGCGTATTGTTGCAGCCAAACGTACGGCACGATGAGATGCCCGAATAACGCGCCTAGAAAAAACTCTGCGGATCGATGTCCACTTCCAGCCGCACATTGCCGCGCTGCTTTGGTGCTTCGGCAAGCCATGCGCGGAGATAGGCCGAAAGGTCGAAGGGGCGCGGCGATTTCACCAGTAGCCGAAAACGATGACGTCCACGCACCACTGCAATCGGCGCCTCGGCAGGACCTAGTACGCGGACGTTATCATCTTTTGGAGCAGCCTTTGCGAGAGCGCGGCCATAGCCTTCAGCGGCGTGCCGCTCATTGGCCGTGACGACAAGTCCGGCCAACCGGCCGAACGGCGGATAACCTGTGCGTTCGCGCTGCTCGATCTCATTTTTATAGAAGGCCTCCCTGTCGCCGGAGATGAGCGCGCGCATCACAGGGTGTTCCGGCTGGTGCGTCTGCAAGTAGCCCAAGCCCTGCCCTTCCTCGCGCCCGGCGCGTCCGACTACCTGATGCAGGAGCTGGAAGGTGCGCTCCGCTGCGCGCGGATCGCCGTTACCCAGGCCAAGATCGGCATCGACGATGCCGACCAGGTTGAGCTTGGGGAAATGGTGACCTTTGGCGACAAGCTGTGTGCCGATGATGAGATCGAAGCGCCCTTCCGCCACATCATCAAGTTCCTGCCGGAGACGTTCGACTGACTCGACCAGATCGCTCGACAACACGAGGATCCGGGCCTGCGGAAAGGTCTCCGCTGCCTCTTGCTCGAGTCGCTCGACGCCCGGGCCTATTGCAGCGAGACTTTCGGTGGCATGGCAGTTTGGGCATTCTGCGGGCGGGGGCATGGAAAATCCGCAGTGGTGGCACACGAGCCGCCGTTTGAAGCGATGATCGACCAGCCAAGCGTCGCAATTCGGGCACTGCAGGCGGAAGCCGCATGACCGGCACAGCGTGAGTGGCGCGTAACCACGGCGATTGAGAAAGAGCAGCGCCTGCTCACGTTTGGTCAGTGCCAGCGCCACCGCCTCGGCAAGCCGTGGCGAAATGAAACGTCCGCGCGGCGGTCCCTCGCGCCGCATGTCGATCGCCTCGATCGAAGGCAGATGGGCGCCGCCGAAGCGTTCCGGCAAATGCACATGCCGGTAACGGCCACGACGTGCGTTGACTTCCGATTCGACCGAGGGCGTCGCCGATGCAAGCACCACGGGAATTTTCGCAATCGAGCCGCGCACCACCGCCATGTCGCGGGCGTGATAGTGTGCACCGTCCTCCTGCTTGTAGGCTGGATCATGCTCCTCGTCGACGATGATAAGCCCAAGATCGGCAAACGGCAGAAACAATGCGGAGCGCGCGCCAACCACGACTGATACTTCGTTTGCCGCTACCGCCGCCCAGGTCCGTGCGCGTTTTCGCGGGGAGATCTGCGAATGCCATTCGACCGGTCGCACGCCGAAGCGGCTGGAAAAGCGCTCGAGGAACTGCGCAGTGAGGGCGATCTCTGGCATCAGGATCAAGCTCTGCCGCTTGCGCCGAATGTTCTCGGCGACCGCCTCGAAATAGACCTCGGTCTTGCCCGAACCCGTGACGCCGTCGAGCAAGGTTACCGTGTAGTTGCCTTGTTCGACCGTCGTGCGCAAGGCATCGGCTGCGGCGAGCTGAGCGAGGGAGAATTCCGGCTTGCGAAAATCAGGATCCGGAGGCGACGCCACCGGCTCAGGCGGCAGCACCACGGTTTCAAGCGAGCCCTCATCGACCAGGCCGTCGATGACGCCCGCGCTGACGCCGGCCTCCTGCGCCGCGACACCCTTCGCGCGCGTCAGGCCGTCGGCGAAAAGCTTGAGCACGCGTGCGCGTGCCGCAGTCATGCGTTGCGGTGGCGGGCCGGCAAGGCGTACGCCAACGCGCTCGCGCGCAGGGCCGAGATGTTCGCCCATACGCAGCGTCATCCGCAGCACGATACCGCGGGAAGCGAGCGTGTAGCTGGAAACCCAATCGACGAACTGTCGCAGCTCCGCCTTAAGCGGTGGCACGTCCAGCTTTTCGTCAACATCCTTCAGCCGATTGTGCAGGCGCGGATTCGGTGTGGGGTTTTCCGCCCAAACCACCCCCATGCGTTCGCGCGTACCGAGCGACACCGCCACCAGGTTGCCGGGCGAAAGCTCAAGGCCGGCCGGAACCCGGTAGGAATAGGTCTGGTCGAGCGCGACTGGCACCAGAATATCGACAACACGCGTGGTCATAGGCTCAGGTCTGGCCGATTCCGGGGCTTTAAGGAAGGGTGAAGAAAGCAATGCCAATCTTGCGCTTATGAGCGAATTCCGCGTCGCGCCCGATGTTAGTGCCGAAATCACGCGCTGGCTCAGCTATCTCGGCGCCGAGCGGCGCATGTCCGCGAAAACGCTGGACGCTTACAAGCGCGACGTGTCGCAGTTCCTCGACTTTCTGGCCGGACATCTGGGCGGAGCCACCACGCTCAGGCAACTCGCCAGGCTTTCACCCGCCGACATACGTGCCTTCATGGCCGCACGGCGGAGCGACGGCGCCGGCAATCGTTCGCTGATGCGCGGCCTCGCCGGCTGTCGTTCGTTCGCGCGATTTCTCGAGCAAAATGGCAAAGGCAAGGTCGCCGCGCTCGCCGCCGTGCGCACGCCAAAGCTGCCAAAAACCTTGCCGAAGCCGCTTGCGATTCCCTCCGCCAAGAAGATCACCGACTCTGAATTGCGCGACGGCGAAACGCGCGAGCCGTGGATCATTGCGCGCGACGCAGCCGCACTCGCCCTTCTTTACGGTTGCGGTCTGCGCCTTTCCGAGGCCCTTGGTTTGAAGCGCAAGGATTTCGCCGGGACCACCGATACCCTCATCATCACCGGCAAGGGTAACAAGACTCGGATGGTTCCGGTACTTCCACAAGTCGCGAAGGCAATCGCTGACTATGTCGCGCTGTGCCCTTTTGAGCTTCCTCCAAATGGACCACTGTTCATTGGGGCGCGTGGAAAGGCGCTCTCATCCCGCATTGTGCAATTGACAATGGCGCGGCTCCGCGGTGCGCTTGGGCTGCCCGACAGTGCCACCCCACACGCTTTGCGCCATTCATTCGCGACACATTTGCTCGCGCGCGGCGGCGACCTGCGAGCGATTCAGGAATTGCTCGGCCACGCATCGCTGTCTACGACGCAAATCTATACCGGGGTCGACGCCGAGCGTTTACTCGAAGTTTATAACAGCGCACATCCGCGCGCTTAGCACGCCCCTCTTGCACCAGCACGCGCTCTGCTGTCATCGTGGCTGGGACCACGGGAGGGAAAAATGGGCGCGCACGAAAATCTCGAGCATGCCGAACACGCCGAGCATGCCGCACACTCCAACAAGAAGATCGCACTGCTGATTTCCGTGCTGGCCTTGTTTCTTGCGTTTTCTGAAACGCTGGGCAAGAGCGCACAGACGGCGGCGATTGCCGACAACATCAAAGCCTCCGATACCTGGAATTTCTTCCAGGCCAAGACGATCCGGCAGACCGGTCTGCGCACCGCCGCCGAAGCCATGGCAGTGCAATTGCCGTCGATCACAAATGAGGAGAGCAAGGCAGCGATCGCCAAGCAGATCGAGGTTTGGCGCAATACGGCGAACAGGTACGAATCCGATCCGAAAGAAAAGGACGGCCGCAAGGAGCTTCGGGCGCTTGCGGAAAAATATGAGCACGACCGCGACACGTGGCTGTCGCGCTACCATCAATATGAATTCGCATCCGCCGCGTTTCAGATCGGGATCGTGCTCGCCTCCGCAGAGATCATTACCGGAATGGTCGTGCTCGGCTGGCTTTCCGGGCTTGTCGGTGTCTTCGGCCTGGGCTTTATGGCGCTTGGCCTATGGGCGCCGCACGCCGTGCATCTGGGCTGACGCGAATACAGACGCCTTAGCTGCGCACACGCCCGCCATCGACGTTCAGCGTTTGGCCCGTAATGAAAGCGGCGTCGTCGCTGGTCAGAAACGAAACGGCGCCAACCAGGTCATCGGGGAGTTCCACGCGTTTGATCGCCTGCATCTGCGCGACGGCGGCAAATTCCTCGTCCATGGTCTTGAAACCCGGGCGCGGCGTACGCACCAGCGTTCCGGGCGAACGGGTAAGCCCGGGCGCGATCGCGTTGACGGTAATACCGTCGCCCGCGAGATCGCTGGCGAGCGCACGCGTGAAGCCGACAATGCCGCCCTTGCTCGCGACATAGTGCGCAAACCCTGTCACCACAGAGCCAAGTGTGCTTGAGGCCATATTGACCACACGACCCCATTTGCGCGCGCGCATGCCGGGGACGAAGGCTGCTGTCACCAGAAACGTTCCATCGAGATTGATCGAGAGCACCTTGCGCCAGTCGGCAAAAGTCATCTCTGGAAAGTTCTTCTGTGGGAAGATGCCGGCACAATTCACCACGATATCGACGTGGGGGAATTTAGCCTGTACGTGCTTCGCCATAGCGGCGACTGATGCTTCCGATGACACGTCGCAGTTCACCGCCAGCGCCTGGCGGCCGGCTGCTTCCACCAGCTTCACGGTCTCCTTGCCGTCGGCAAGATCAACGATCGCAACGTGCACGCCATCTTCCGCGAGCCGCTTGGCAAAGGCCTGACCGATGCCATTGGCACCGCCAGTGACGACTGCGACTTTATCCTTGTGGCCTTTGGCCATGAATTTCCCCCGCTTGTCTTCCAATCACATATGAATCGTGCGTTTGGCGACAGCCATTGCCGCCTCTTTCACCGCCTCGGGTAAGGTCGGATGCGCGTGACAGGTGCGCGCGATGTCTTCGGCGGAAGCCCCGAACTCCATGGCGATGACAGCTTCCGCGATCATGTTGCCTGCATCGGCGCAGATGAGATGCACGCCGAGCACACGATCGGTCTTTGCGTCAGCAAGAATCTTCACAAAGCCGTCGGTGGTGAGGTTCACCTTGGCCCGGCCATTGGCGGTGAATGGAAACTTGCCGACATTGTAAGCAACGCCGGCAGCTTTCAGTTCATCCTCGCTTTTCCCGACCGTCGCGATTTCGGGATAGGTGTAGACCACGTTTGGAATAGCATCGTAGTTCACATGACCTGCCTGCCCGACCAGGATCTCCGCAAGCGCCACGCCTTCGTCCTCGGCCTTATGCGCCAGCATCGGGCCGGCGATGACATCACCGATCGCCCAGATGCCAGGCACGTTCGTTGCATAATAGCGATCGACAACGACATGTCCGCGCTCGTCGAGATTCACTCCGATTTCCTTGAGGCCAAGGCCCGCGGTGTAAGGCACGCGCCCGATGGCAACCAGGATAATGTCGGCCTCGATTGTTTCTGCCGCGCCGCCCTTGGCCTGCTCGACGGTTGCCTTCAGTTGTTTTCCTGACGCATCGACCGCCGTCACTTTCGACGACAGCTTGAAACTCATTCCCTGTTTCTCGAACAGGCGCTGCGCCTGGCGGCGCACCTCGCCGTCCATGCCCGGCAATACACCATCGAGGAATTCCACGACGGTGACTTGTGCGCCGAGCCGCCGCCAGACCGAGCCGAGCTCAAGCCCGATCACGCCGGCGCCCACGACCAGGAGGTGCCTCGGCACATCCGGCAGCGACAACGCACCGGTCGATGAGACGATACGCTTCTCGTCTATTTCGATGCCCTTCAGCCGCGCAACATCCGAGCCCGTGGCGATAACGATGGATTTGGCTTCAAGTGTCTGCGTCTTGCCGTCGGCGCCTTTTACTTCGACCTTGCCGAGCGCCGTGATGCGCCCCGTGCCGTTGAAGCCATCGATTTTGTTTTTCCTGAAGAGAAAGTCGACGCCCTTCACATTGCTTTCGACCCCCTGGTCCTTGAATGCCATCATGGCCTTGAGATCGAGCTTCGGCGGGGACACGCCGATGCCCATCTTGCCAAAGCTGTGGCCGGCTTCTTCGAACAATTCGGACGCGTGCAGCATCGCCTTCGAGGGGATGCAGCCGATATTGAGACAGGTGCCGCCATAGGTGGCGTTTTTTTCGACCACCGCGGTTTTCAGCCCAAGCTGCGCCGCGCGGATGGCACAGACGTAGCCGCCAGGGCCGGTGCCGATAACGATGAGGTCGTAGGCCATAGGCTTACAAATCCAGCACGACGCGCGCCGGGTCCTCGAGGCCTTCCTTCACTCGCACCAGGAAGGTGACCGCCTCGCGGCCGTCGACGATGCGATGATCATAGGAAAGCGCGAGATACATCATCGGCCGCGCTTCGATCTTCCCGGCAATGACCACCGGCCGCTCCTGGATCTTGTGCATGCCAAGGATACCGGACTGCGGCGCGTTGAGGATCGGCGTTGACATCAGCGAGCCGTAGACGCCGCCATTGGTGATGGTAAACGTGCCCCCCTGCATCTCCTCGATCTTGAGCGCACCTTCGCGCGCACGCCGGCCAAAATCGGCGATGGTCTTCTCGATGTCCGCCAGCGACATCAAGTGGGCGTCGCGCACCACCGGCACCACCAGGCCCTTCTCGGTGCCGACCGCGATGCCGATGTGATAGTAGTTCTTGTAGACGATGTCGGTGCCGTCGATTTCGGCGTTGACGGCGGGGATTTCCTTGAGCGCCTGGATGCAGGCGCGCACGAAGAAGCCCATGAAGCCGAGCTTCACGCCGTGCTTCTTCTCGAATAGGTCCCTGTACTGGTTGCGCATGTGCATCACCGCGCTCATGTCGACCTCGTTGAAGGTCGTGAGCATGGCGGCGGTGTTCTGCGCATCCTTCAGGCGGCGCGCGATGGTCTGGCGCAGCCGCGTCATATGCACGCGCTCTTCGCGCGCCGCATCGTCGGCGGGCGACGGCGCACGCATCTGCACCGGCGCCAAGACCGGCGTCGGCTGAGCGGCCGCGCGCTCGATCGCGCTCAACATGTCGCCTTTGGTGACCTGCCCGTGCATGCCGGTGCCGCTGACTTTTGACGGATCGACGCCGCTTTCCGCGGCCATCTTGCGCACCGATGGCAGCATCGGCATTTCACCTGATCTTTGCGCTGCCGCGGCCGCTGGTTTTGGTGCTTCGGCGGGCTTCGGTGCAGGCGCGGCAGCCTTTGGGGCACCGGCGCCTTCCTTGATCTGGCCGAGCAGCGCGCCGACTGCGACGGTGTCGCCGTTCTTCGCCGCGATGTCGGAGAGCACGCCCGCGGCAGGTGCCGGCACCTCAAGCGTCACTTTGTCGGTTTCAAGCTCGACCAGCGGCTCATCCGCCGCCACCGCATCGCCCGGCTGCTTGAACCATTTGCCGACGGTGGCTTCCGTCACCGATTCGCCGAGGGTGGGCACGCGAATGTCAGCCATGACTAGCTTCCTCTATCGTCATGGCCTTGTCCGGCATGACGCGATTCCAATTCTATCCAAGCGCCTCGTCAAGGAATTGCTTGAGTTGCGCCAGGTGCTTCGACATCTGACCGACGGCAGTCGATGCCGAGGCCGGACGTCCAGCATAGTGCATCGTGCGATGCTTGGCGCCGATCTGGTTGAGAATCCATTGCAGGAACACGTCGATGAAGAACCATGCCCCCATGTTGCGCGGCTCTTCCTGGCACCAGACCATCTCCGCCTGCTTGAAGCGGGAAAGTACGGCGACCAGGGCCTTGGTCGGAAATGGATAGAGCTGCTCGAGGCGCAAGAGATAGACATCGTCGATACCGCGCTTCTCGCGTTCGTCGTAGAGATCGTAATAGACCTTGCCCGAGCACATGACGACGCGGCGGATCTTGTCGTCGGCGACGAGCTTGATCGTTTCGTTTGGCAGCAGTTGCGCATCATCCCACAGCAGGCGATGGAACGAGGTGCCGTTCGTCAGCTCGTCCAGCCGCGATACCGCACGCTTGTGGCGCAGCAGCGATTTCGGCGTCATCAGAATGAGCGGCTTGCGGATTTCGCGCCTCAATTGCCGGCGCAGGATGTGGAAGTAGTTCGCGGGCGTCGTGCAGTTCGCAACCTGCATATTGTCTTCTGCGCACATCTGCAGGAAGCGTTCGAGCCGCGCCGAGGAATGCTCTGGTCCCTGCCCCTCGTAGCCATGCGGCAGCAGACAAACGAGGCCAGACATGCGCAGCCATTTGCGCTCGCCGGAGGAGATGAACTGGTCGAACACGACCTGCGCGCCGTTCGCGAAGTCGCCGAACTGCGCTTCCCATAGCGTCAGAGCGTTCGGCTCGGCAGCGGAATAACCGTATTCGAAGCCGAGCACGGCCTCTTCAGACAAGCTCGAATTGAGCACCTCGAAGCGCGCCTGCGGGTCACCGAGATGATTGAACGGCGTGTGGCGCTCCTCGGTATTCTGATCGAACAATACAGAGTGGCGTTGCGAGAAGGTCCCGCGCTCGCTGTCCTGGCCGGACAAGCGCACCGGGTGGCCTTCCTTCAGCAGCGAGCAGAATGCGAGCGCCTCGGCCGTTGCCCAGTCGATGCCTTCACCGCTGTCGATTGCCCTGGCCCGATGATCGAGAAAGCGCTGGATCGTCTTGTGGACCGTGAACCCTTGCGGAACCACCGTGATTTTCTTGGCGATCTCGCGCAGCACCGCCGCATCGACACCGGTATTGCCACGGCGCGGATCGTCGGCGTCGCGCGCGGCTTTGAGCCCCGACCAGCGGCCGTCGAGCCAGTCAGCCTTGTTCGGCTTGTAGCCGCCGCCCGCCTCGAATTCGGCGTCCAGGCGCGTACGCCAGTCCGCCTTCATCTTTTCGACTTCGCCTTCGGTGACGACGCCTTCGCCGATGAGCTTCTTGCCGTAGATTTCCAGCGTGGTCGGATGCGAACGAATCTTCTTGTACATCAGCGGCTGGGTGAACGACGGCTCGTCGCCCTCGTTGTGACCGAAACGCCGGTAGCAGAACATGTCGATGACAACCGGGCGCTGGAATTTCTGCCGGTACTCGGTGGCCACTTTCGCGGCAAACACCACCGCTTCCGGATCATCGCCGTTCACGTGGAAGATCAGCGCCTCGATCATCTTGGCGACATCGGAGGGATAGGGCGACGAACGCGAGTAGCGCGGATACGTCGTGAAGCCGATCTGGTTGTTGACGATGAAGTGCAGACTCCCACCAGTACGGTAGCCCTTCAGATCAGAGAGACCGAAGCATTCCGCCACCACCCCCTGACCGGCGAAGGCAGCATCGCCATGGATAAGCAGTGGCATCACCACGCGCCGATCGTCCGGAGTGACGTGATGCTGATCTTGTTTCGCGCGCACCTTGCCGAGTGTTACCGGATCGACGATTTCCAGATGCGACGGATTCGCGGTCAGCGACAGATGCACCTTGTTGTTGTCGAACTCACGGTCCGATGAGGCGCCAAGGTGATATTTCACGTCGCCGGAGCCTTCGATCTCGTCCGGCGTCGCAGACCCGCCTTTGAATTCGTGGAACAACGCGCGGTGCGGCTTGCCCATCACCTGTGTCAACACGTTGAGACGGCCGCGATGCGGCATGCCGATGCAGATTTCCTTCACGCCGAGATTGCCGCCGCGCTTGATGATCTGCTCGAGCGCCGGAATCAACGCCTCGGCGCCGTCAAGCCCGAACCGTTTAGTGCCGGTATATTTGACGTCGAGGAATTTCTCGAACCCTTCCGCTTCCACCAGCTTGTTGAGGATCGCGCGCTTGCCCTCGCGGGTGAATGTGATCTCCTTGTCGCGGCCTTCGATCCGCTCCTGAATCCAGCTTTTCTGCGCGGCATTGGAGATGTGCATGAACTCGACGCCGAGTGTCTGGCAGTACGTGCGGCGCAGGATCGCGACGATCTCGCGCATCGACGCGAACTCGAGGCCAAGAACCTTGTCGAGGAAAATCTTGCGATCAAGGTCGGCTTCCGTGAAGCCATACGAGCGCGGATCGAGCTCCTCTTCGTTCTTCTCCGGCTCAAGTTCGAGTGGATCGAGCTTGGCGTGGAAATGGCCGCGGATGCGGTAAGCGCGGATCAGCATCAGCGCGTGAATTGAATCGCGCGTCGCCTGCATGACGTCGGCGGATGAAAGCTCGACGCCTTTGGCTCGCGCCGTCGCCGAAATCTTCTCGCCGATTTTCTTTTCTGTTTCCGCCCATTGGCCATCGAGAGCAGCGACCAGATCTCCGTTCGCGCGCACCGGCCAATTCGGCTTCTTCCAGGAGGCCCCGCGGGCGCTTTTGACGACGTCGGCCTTTTCGTCCTTCAGGCTCTGGAAAAAGGCTCGCCACTCGGCGTCGACCGCGGCTGGGTCGGCTTCGTATTTGGCGTAGAGGTCTTCGATGTAGGCGGCATTGCCGCCGTAGAGAAACGAGGTATGGGAAAAGATTGCGTTGGCGTCCTGGCGGGACATGGTCTGATCCTTGCGCGGCCTGAAAATCCGCGCCTCACCGCGGCCTAAAACCGGAACCGGCGGCCGCGACGCTGTGTGTTGTTGTAGCTCTATTTATGACGTCTGTAAGTCTACGAAAGACTTAAGTACTGAATCAGGATTTCAATATTTCTACCAGCGTCTTGCCGATTCGGGCCGGTGACGGCGACACCTTGATTCCGGCCGACTCCATTGCCGCAATTTTGGATTCGGCGTCGCCCTTGCCACCCGAGATGATCGCGCCGGCATGGCCCATGCGCCGGCCCGGAGGCGCCGTGCGGCCGGCGATGAAGCCGACCATCGGCTTTTTGCGCCCACGCTTGGCCTCGTCCTTGAGGAACTGCGCCGCATCCTCTTCGGCCGAGCCCCCGATCTCGCCGATCATGACGATCGACTCGGTCTTGGGATCGGCGAGAAACATCTCTAGGACGGCAATGAACTCGGTTCCTTTTACGGGGTCGCCCCCGATCCCCACCGCGGTGGTCTGGCCCAGCCCTTCGCGGCTAGTCTGAAAGACAGCCTCGTAGGTGAGGGTGCCGGACCGCGACACGATGCCGACCTTGCCCGGCTTGAAGATGTTGCCCGGCATGATGCCGATCTTGCACTCTCCCGCCGTCATCACGCCGGGGCAATTGGGGCCGATCAGCCGCGACTTCGAGCCGGAGAGCGAACGCTTCACCTTGACCATGTCCATCACCGGAATTCCCTCGGTGATGCAGACGATCAACGGAATCTCGGCCTGAATCGCCTCGCAGATGGCGTCGCCGGCGCCGGCCGGCGGGACATAGATCACGCTGGCATCGCAGCCCGTCTTCTGCTTCGCCTCGGCGACGGTGTCGAAAACCGGCAGGTCGAGATGGGTCGCACCGCCTTTGCCCGGCGACGTGCCGCCGACCATCTTGGTACCATACTTGATGGCTTGCTCGGAATGGAACGTGCCGTTCTTGCCGGTGAAGCCCTGGCAGATGACCTTGGTATTCTTGTCGATGAGGACGGCCATTACCCAGCACCCTTCACAGCCTTGACGATTTTCTGCGCGGCATCATCGAGATCGTCGCCCGACGTGACGTTGAGGCCCGATTCCTTGATGATCTTCTTGCCGAGGTCGACATTGGTGCCTTCGAGCCGCACCACCAGCGGCACCTTCAGGCCGACTTCCTTCACGGCTGCGACCAGGCCCTCGGCGATCACGTCGCACTTCATGATGCCGCCGAAGATGTTGACCAGGATGCCCTTCACGTTCGGGTCGGAAGTGATGATCTTGAACGCAGCCGTTACTTTCTCTTTGGTCGCGCTGCCGCCGACGTCAAGAAAGTTGGCCGGCGCCATGCCGTAGAGCTTGATGATATCCATGCTCGCCATCGCAAGCCCGGCGCCATTGACCATGCAACCGATCGACCCATCGAGCGCGATGTAATTGAGATCGTGCTTCGAGGCCTCGATTTCCTTCTCGTCTTCTTCGGTCAGATCGCGCAGCGCGACGATATCCGGGTGGCGGTACAGAGCATTGCCGTCGAAGCCAACCTTGGCGTCGAGACAGATGATCTTGTTGTCTTTAGTCACCACCAGCGGGTTGATCTCCAGCAGGCTCATGTCCTTTGTCGTGAAGGCGGAGTAGAGTTTGGGCAGGATCGTTTCGATCTGTTTGGCGAGATCGCCGGTCAGTCTCAGCGCCTGCGCAACACGGCGGCCGTGATGCGGCATGATGCCGGTGGCCGGGTCGACCGAGAACGTCAGGATTTTCTCCGGCGTCTTGTGCGCGACTTCTTCGATGTCCATGCCACCTTCGGTGGAGACGACGAAGGCAACGCGTGAGGTTTCGCGATCGATCAGCGCAGAGAGATAAAACTCGCGATCGATTGCCGAGCCTTCCTCGATGTAGAGCCGGTTGACCTTCTTTCCTTGCGGGCCGGTCTGATGGGTGACGAGGGTTGAGCCGAGGATGCGCGAGGATTCCTTCTTCACGTCATCGATGGATTTCACCACCTTGACGCCCCCGGCTTTGCCGCGGCCGCCGGCGTGAATTTGCGCTTTGACGACCCAGACCGGGCCGCTCAGCTCCTTGGCCCCGTTGATCGCTTCGTCCACGCTGAACGCCGGAACGCCGCGCGGCACCGGCACGCCGAATTCGCGTAGTACTGCTTTCGCCTGATACTCGTGGATATTCATGACATGCTCACGGCCGAGTGCGCCGGCGTGTTCTAGTTGTCGAGATTAGGGGCGATCTTCTTGCAGGCCTCGATCAAGCCCTGCACGGAAGCGGCGGATTTCTCGAAGGCAGCGCGTTCGCTGCCGTTGAGATCGACCTCGACGATGCGCTCGACCCCCTTGGCGCCGATCACCACCGGCACGCCGACGTAGATATCTTTGAGGCCGTATTCGCCGTTGAGCCAGGCTGCGCAGGGCAGCACGCGCTTCTTGTCGAGCAGATAGCTTTCCGCCATCGCGATTGCAGACGACGCCGGGGCATAGAAGGCCGATCCGGTCTTGAGCAGGTTGACGATCTCTGCGCCGCCATTGGCGGTGCGCTTGACGATTTCATCAATGCGCGCCTGCGTAGTCCAACCCATCTTCACCAGATCGGGCACCGGAATGCCGGCCACCGCGGAATAGCGCGTGAGCGGCACCATGGTGTCGCCATGGCCGCCGAGCACGAAAGCCGTCACATCTTCGACTGACACGTGGAATTCGTCGGCAAGGAAGTACCGGAAGCGCGCGGAGTCCAGCACGCCCGCCATGCCCACCACCTTGTGCTGCGGCAAGCCGCAACTCTTCTGCAACGCCCAGACCATCGCATCGAGCGGATTGGTAATGCAGATCACGAAGGCATTCGGTGCGTATTTCTTGATGCCGGAGCCGACCTGCCCCATGACCTTGAGATTGATGTCGAGCAGATCGTCACGGCTCATTCCCGGCTTGCGCGGGACGCCCGCAGTGACGATGCACACATCGGCACCCTCGATTGCGTCATAGGTGTTTGTGCCGATGAACTTTGCATCGAAGTCGTTGACCGGCGAGGACTCGGCAATATCGAGGGCCTTGCCCTGCGGAATTCCTTCCATGACGTCGAACATCACGACGTCGCCGAGTTGTTTGAGGCCAATGAGGTGAGCCAGCGTGCCGCCGATCTGGCCGGCGCCGATCAACGCAATTTTGTTACGCGCCATGGTGGGAAAACTCTCGACTTGATGCTGCCGCGGAACGCGACCGAGTGGTGGTTATCCCCTCCGGCTGGCCGCGACAAGAAGCCGAAAGACGGGAAGGCGTTGGTCTGCAATCTTGTATACATTATACCAGCAGACGCGAGCCCTTGAGTCCAGAGGCGATTTCGCGCCGCGGTGACATGGACGGCGACGCTGTCGCACGCAAGGATCGCACAAACTTCGTGAGTCGCCGGACATGAACACAACGCGATTTTCCGCGAGCAGCATCTGGCGCGCATTCGGACCGGGGCTTGTGACCGGCGCGGCCGACGACGACCCGAGCGGTATTGCCACCTATTCGCAAGCCGGCGCGCAATTTGGCTTTTCCTTGCTGTGGACGGTGTTCCTGACATTGCCGTTCATGGCGGCGATCCAGATCATCAGCGCCTGCATCGGCTGGGACACGCGACAAGGACTTGCCCGCAACATCGCGCGGGTGCTGCCGGCGGCGGCCCTGTACCCGGTGGTGGCGTCGTTGTTGGTGGCAAACACCATCAACATCGCCGCCGACCTTGCAGCGATGGGCGAGGCGCTACGGCTCGTCGCAGGCGGCTCTGCGCTGGTTTTTTCGGTCTTGTTCGGCGTCGCCTGCCTGATCGCCGAAGTATTCATCCCCTATCACCGCTATGCCGGCTACCTGAAGCTGCTCACTTTGGTCTTGCTATTCTATGTCGCGGCGGCATTTAGCGCGGAGATAGCGTGGGGCGACGTCGTTTACGCAACGTTCGTCCCTCGGCTAACGCTCAACCGCGATTTGCTGCTGATGGTCGTCGCGGTATTCGGTACCACCATCAGCCCCTATCTGTTTTTCTGGCAGGCTTCGCAGGAGGTCGAGGAATCAACGCTCAGCCATCGACGCGCACATGGTAATCGCGGGCGCTTAAAAAAGAATTCATTCAGGGCCATCTCGATCGACACCTGGATTGGGATGTTCTTCTCCAATCTCATTGCTTTCTTCATCATCGTAACGACAGCGGCGACGCTGTACGCGCACGGCATCACGCACATCGACACCGCTGCGCAGGCCGCCGAAGCACTCCGGCCTATTGGCGGGCCGCTGACCTTCGCGTTGTTCGCCGCCGGCATCATCGGCACCGGTCTGCTGGCAGTGCCGGTGCTCGCCGGCTCGGCCGCTTATGCGGTTGCCGAAGTGTTCAATCTGCGCGGCAGCCTGGAACTGCCTGCGAGCCGCGCTCTGGGCTTCTACGCCATCGTCGCGGCGGCCACGATCGGCGGTGCGGCGCTTCTGGTCACCAATATCGATCCTATCGCGATGTTGTTCTGGGCCGCGGTTATCAACGGCGTCGTTGCGGTACCAATCATGTTTGCAACCATGGTGGTCGTTGCCAGCAAGAGCGGGGCGCGCCGTGTCGCATTGCCACAGTGGCTATTGATATTGGGCTGGCTTGCCGGGGCTCTAATGGCACTCGCGGTGGCATTGCTGATCTGGTCAAGTATCCGCGCTTAGGTCTCGACGATTTTCCCGGTATCGACAATTGGCCCCTGCCTCGGCCCATGCGGGAGGCCAAGGTATGCCTGTGAGCGCATCTCGATCAGCCGCGAGGCGGTGCGTTTGAACTCATTGGCCTCATAGCCTTCGGTCGCCACATAGAGCCCGTCTGGCTGCGCCTCAGCCGAAGCAAGCAATTTCACGGCATGATCGTAGAGCGTGTCGATCAGGATGATGAAGCGCTTGGCTTCATTGCGCTGCGCATGGCCCATCACTGGAATGCGGTCGACGATCAGGGTGTGGAACTCGTGGGCGATCTTGAGATAGTCGGTTGCTGCCAGCGGCTGAGCGCAAAGATCGTCGAATGAAAATCGGGCAACGCCCATCGCCGCTTTCGGTATCCGCACCACGTGACCTTTGACCATCAGTTCATGCGGCGCGCCGGCATGAGCGCCTGCAAGCCGGCGCCAGGCGTCGTCGAGCGCGGCATCGGCCTTCGCATCGTCCGGCACGTACCATGTCGGCACGCCTGTAAGCTTCTCCAGCCGGAAATCGATACGCGCCTCAAGCCGCACGACCTCACATTGGCGTTCGAGCAGCGCAATGAAAGGCAGAAATAGTGCGCGGTTGAGCCCATCCTTATAGAGATCGCCCGGCGCAACGTTGGACGTCGCGACCATGACCACGCCAAGCTCGAACAGCCGGGTGAACAGCCGTCCGAGGATCATGGCGTCGGCGATGTCCGTGACGTGGAATTCGTCGAAGCACAAGAGCCAGCTTTCCTCGGCAATCGCGGCCGCCGTGCGTTGGATCGGATCGTGCTCGTTGGCCTCCCCGTTCTTGATTTCCTGTCGATAGATGTGGACGCGCTCGTGCACGTCGGCCATGAATTCGTGGAAATGAACCCGCCGCTTGCGGATGACCGCGCTGGTCTCGAAGAAAAGATCCATCAGCATGGTCTTGCCGCGGCCGACCTCTCCATAAACGTAGAGGCCTTTGAGCGGCCCGCCCGCTTGCTCGCGTTTCCCGAACAACCAGCCCAGCGAGGATGATTTGCGCGCCAGCCGGTGCTGATCGATCCGCTGTTCGAGCGCGCTCAGATGGCGGCCCAGCACAGCCTGGCCGGGATCGGCCTCAATCTTTCCGGCCGCGACGAGGGCCGCATATCGAGTGCTGAAGGTTTCAGACATTGAGACCGGGACGGAGAGCGGAAGGCGTGCTTGCGAGACCTAGGGTGAACATTGCCACCTGTAAAATTGCTGCCCGCATATTGCGCACAAATACTGCGGTAATCCCTTGGTAGCTATGCGTTTTTGCCGATGGAGGTACCCGTACCCGTGGAAGTGGGCCCAGTCGAATTTTTGCTGCAATGCACCATATTCAATGACACGCAGCGATTCGGGAACCGGGCGTTGAAAAACGCGACCAAGCAAGGGCGGCAGATGCAGTTAAGGAGAACCGACACGGATGAGCCTTTGCCCGATGGCGGCACGATCCGCAAATTGTGGATCGGCGAAACAGACGCCTATCGCGACCACCTGGTTCGCCTCGATCGCGAAAGCCGCAACCGGCGTTTTGCAGGCGCAGTCTCGGATGAGTTCATCGCCCGGCATGCTGCGTCGGCAGGCGATCTCGGCGTGGTGCTGCACGGCTTTTTCGTCGACGGCATTCTGCGGGGTGCAGCCGAGCTCCGGTCTATCGGATCGGTGTTCACGCGGAAGGGCGAAGCCGCTTTCAGCATCGAGATGCCCTGGCAGAGCCATGGCGTCGGCACCTTGCTGCTCGAGCGTACGCTCTTGAGCGCGCGCAATCGTGGCATCAAGTTGCTTCAGATGCACTGCCTTGCCGACAATGGACGCATGCAACAGCTGGCCCGAAAATTCGAAGCCGGCCTCAAGTTCGATTTCGGCAGCGTTGTCGGCGAGGTCGACCCACCGCGCTTTACCATGTTGTCGCTGATGTGCGAAATGGTTGCTGATACGCATGGCGTTGCGACCGCCATTCTGGACGCGCAGTCGCGGTTGCTCAATCCAGCGTAAGCATCAACTGCTGAGTGGATAGCCCGCCTCGACCACATACGGCCCACCGCCGACCGAGGCTCGCGACGAAAACAACACAAAGCGCGAGATGCGGAACGGCGAAGTACGAAAATAACCGCGCGCCGAAAGATATTCAGCGACCTGCTGGCTGGACGATTCACGTAGTCGCGCCAGCGTCACGTGCGGGGTGAACTTTCGGCCTTCCGGCTCAAGCCCGATGCGCTGCATCAGGCGCTCGTGCTCCGCCTGCACGTCGAGCAAGGCCTGTGCTGCAGAGATAGTCGCTACTACAGCGCGCGGTTTGCGCCCGCCGAACGAAGTGAGCCCATCCATATGCAGTTCGAACGGCCCACGCTTCACGCGTCCGAGCATGGACGCCACTTCATGAGCCACCGCATCGTCGACGTCGCCAATGAAGCGCAACGTCAGGTGATAATTCTCAGGATCGATCCAGCGCGCGCCGGGCAGGCCGCCGCGCAAGGTTGCCAGCGCCTGCCCGACATCAGGAGGAATCTCGACACCTGTGAAGAGACGCGGCATGGCAAGACATCCGATCACGAGGCGCGCGCGGCACGCGCCCTAACGATCAATTCTTCGACCCGCGGCAGGATACGCGCCACGATCGCATCGACGCCGGCGGCATTGGGATGCATGCCGTCACCCTGGTTCAATTTGGGATCGGCGGCCACTCCCTCAAGGAAAAATGGATAAAAGACGACCGGATGAGTCGAGGCAAGCGCCGGATAAATGCCATCGAAATCGCGCGCATAATCGGGGCCCAGGTTGCGCGGCGCCCGCATGCCCGCAAGCAAGACAACAATACGACGGTCGGCAAGCTTGCGCAGGACAGCCTCGAGGGCGGCCTTCGTGATTTTCGGATCAAGACCACGCAGAGCATCGTTCGCTCCGAGCTCGAGGATGACGGCGTCCGTCCCGTCCGGGACCGACCAGTCCAGACGGCCGAGCCCCCCGGACGCGGTGTCGCCTGACACTCCGGCATTCGTAATCGTGGCCGGGATACCCTTCGCGCTGAGGGCCCGTGCAAGCTTTGCCGGAAATGTCTCCTCGGCCGGCAAGCCGAAGCCGGCGCTGAGCGAATCTCCGAGGACGACGACACGGACTGGATTGTCTGCGGCCTTCGACGCAGCGGCGGGCATAATCCAACAAAACAACGTGAGCAGCAGCCAGGCCGCAAGACGCTGGACCCGGGCGGGGTTCCTCCCATATGAGCGATGCTGCGAACAATGGGGTCCCATGACAAATAACTCCCAGGCGGGGCCGGCCATCGCGCTTGCCGGTGTTAATCTCTCGCTCGGACAGGGGGCCGCCCGTGTTCATATCCTCAAAGATATCGATCTGCATATAGGAAGCGGCGAGGCAATTGGCCTAGTCGGACCATCCGGCTCAGGCAAATCGACTTTGCTGATGGTGATGGCGGGTCTCGAACGTGCTGATTCAGGCACCGTGACAGTCGCCGGCGAGAACCTGAACGCTCTCGATGAAGATGCTTTGGCCCGTTTTCGGGGCCGTCAGGTGGGGATCGTTTTCCAGTCATTCCACCTGATCCCGACAATGACGGCGCTCGAAAACGTCGCTGTGCCATTGGAATTGGCCGGCATTGCCGACGCGCATGCGCGGGCACGTGATGAGCTCGCTGCCGTGGGATTGAGCAGCCGGCTCGATCACTATCCAGCGCAGCTTTCAGGCGGCGAGCAGCAGCGCGTCGCAGTGGCGAGGGCGCTGGCACCAAACCCCGCGATCTTGGTTGCCGACGAGCCGACCGGAAACCTGGACGAAGATACAGGCAAGCAGATCATCGAGCTTTTGTTCGCCGGGCACGCTAGGCGCAATACCACGCTCGTGCTGGTCACCCACGACGCAGCATTGGCGGCGCGCTGCGTCCGCGTCGTGCGGCTGCGATCAGGGCGCATCGACGGCGTAGGTGTGCCGTGATGTCGGGAACAGTGTCAGCATCGGCCGGTCGATGGCTGCCCCTGCGTTTCGCGCTGCGCGAATTGCGTGGCGGTCTTCACGGCTTCTATGTGTTTATCGCCTGCATTGCGCTCGGCAGCATGGCGATTGCCGGCGTCGGATCCCTCGCGGCGAGCCTCGCCACCGGCCTTGCGCGCGAGGGTCAGGTGATCCTTGGCGGCGACCTCGCGTTCACGCTGATCCAGCGTGAAGCAACGTCGAGCGAAAAGGCTTTCCTGGAAGGTCACGGCCGAATGTCGACGATCGCGACGATGCGTGCGATGGCGCGCGCGGCAGCCGGCCCGGCAACGTTGGTTGAAATGAAAGCGGTCGATGCGTCCTATCCGCTGTTCGGGCAGGCTGAATTCGATCCGCCGGGCCCGATTGCCGATGCGCTGGCGCGACATGACGGTGCTTTCGGGGCTGCGGCCGACTCGACGCTGCTGGCGCGGCTTGAGATCAAGCCAGGCGCGCGGCTGACGATTGGCGGCGCCACCATCGAAATCCGCGCAGCGCTCACCAACGAGCCGGACAAACTCGCTGGCGGTATCGGCTTCGGCCCGCGACTTCTGGTAAGTCAGGATGCACTGCGCGCGACTGGCTTGCTGCAGCCTGGCAGCCTTGTGCGCTGGCACTATCGCCTGCGCCTGCCGGCCAACAATTCTTCCGACGATAGTGCAAAGGCTGTCGCCGCGCAGGCGCGCGTGCAATTTCCGGAAGCCGGGTGGGATATCCGCAGCCGCAGCAATGCGTCCCCGCGCCTTGAACGCAACGTCGAGCGATTTACTCAGTTTCTCACCATCGTCGGACTGACCGCGCTCCTGGTCGGCGGCGTCGGTGTCGGCAACGCGGTCAAAAGCCACCTCGATCGCCGACGCGAAACGATTGCCACGATGAAAGCGCTCGGCGCCAGCGGCCGCCGTGTCTTCGCCATCTATCTGACGCAGGTCGTATTGCTGGCGCTTGTCGGCGGCGTAATCGGTGCCGCCGTTGGCGCAACTCTGCCCTTCGTGATCTGGTGGACGTTCGGCGCGATCATCCCATTGCCTATCTTGCCAGCCTTGCATCCCGGCGAACTCATGCTGGCGATGATCTACGGCGTGCTCACGGCGCTTGCCTTTGCACTGTGGCCGCTCGGGCGTGCCCACGACGTGCCAGTCGGTGCGCTGTTCCGGGATATGGTGGCTCCGCAGCTTTGCTGGCCGCGCAAGCGCTACATCGCACTTACAGGTCTCGCCATTGCCACCCTCGCCGCGCTCGCCGTGCTGCTCGCCTATGACCGCCGCGTTGCCGTTATCTACGTTGCCACTGCCGCGGCCGTATTCGTGTTGCTACGCATCGTCGCCGCGCTGTTGATGATGCTGGCCAGAAAGGCGCCGCGTTCGCGTTCGACCGGACTACGCATGGCGATCGCCAACATCCATCGACCGAGCGCCCTGACGCCGACAATCGTGCTTTCTCTAGGCCTCGGCATCACTTTGTTGATTACCGTCATCGAGATCGACGGCAATCTCCGCCGGCAGTTCTCGAATGAATTGCCGGCGAAGGCTCCCGCATTCTATTTCCTCGACATTCCGACTGATCAGGCTAAACGCTTTGAATCTTTCATCCGCACCCAGGCGCCGTCGGCAAAACTTGAGAACGTACCAATGCTGCGTGGCCGGATAGTTTCGGCCGCCGGCACGCCGGCAGAAGAAATCAAGCCGAGGGACGACGCAGCCTGGGTGCTTCAGAGCGACCGCGGCATCACGTACGCCAGCGAGATTCCGACCGGCTCGCGATTGGTCGAGGGGAAATGGTGGGGTGCAAACTATGACGGACCGCCGCTGGTTTCCTTCGAGAAACGAATCGCCGATGGCCTTGGACTCAAGCTTGGTGATCCGGTCACCGTGAACGTACTTGGCCGCAATATCACAGCTACAATTGCCAATATGCGGCTGGTGGATTGGGAGAGCCTCGGGATTAATTTCGTGATGGTGTTTTCGCCCAATTCATTTGTCGGAGCGCCCCACTCCCATCTCGCCACTCTGACTTACCCAGGAGGCGGAACGTCATCACAGGAGGCGACAACTATCCGGGCAGTGGCTGAGGCATTCCCGATGGTGACGGCCGTGCGCGTGAAGGAGGCTCTGGAGGCGATCGGCAGTATCGTGGCCAACCTGGTGCTGGCAATTCGCGGCGCCAGTGCTGTCACGCTTATCGCCGCGGCACTGGTCCTTGGCGGGGCGCTCGCGGCTGGTCATCGCCATAGAGTCTATGACGCGGTGATCTTGAAAACTCTCGGCGCTACGCGGCGTCATCTGATTTCCTCATACAGTATCGAATACCTATTGATCGGCTCGGCTACGGCACTGTTCGGAGTGGTCAGCGGCTCGCTCGTGGCCTGGTTGATTGTCGTCCAGCTGATGCATCTGCCGTTTACCTGGCTGGGGGGGCCAGCGCTGGTGGCCGCGATTGTCGCGATCGTGGTTACCGTCGTCCTCGGCCTTGCCGGGACCTATGTGGCGCTTGGCCAAAAACCGGGCCCGGTACTGAGGAATCTCTAGTTTTTGCGACATTCCGCCGCGTATCCCCACACCTCGGCCCAGCCGGTCAGCATTTGAGCTATATTGGGAAACGGATGTTACCGTTCCGCAATGGTGCAGGGTCATCATCAGGCCATATCTGGCGCCGAGCCTATCCAACCACTAGATTTGGGACACGAGCGCGGTGGCACTAGGCCGTCGCGCGTGACGTGTAACCGGCAAACGCCGGCACATGAGAGAGGAAACTTCGATGTCGGACTACGACCGTAACGTAGCTGCCCGCGGCTTCGGCGCCGCGCGCGGTATCGCGATCGATGCAGGCCTGCGCGCCTACATGATCCGCGTCTACAATTACATGGCCGCCGGCGTCGCTCTGACCGGCGTCGTCGCATGGCTCACCTACAACGCAGCCGTGGTCACGGATGCGGCGGGACGCATCACTGCCCTTACACCGTTTGGGCAGGCGATCTTCAGCGGCCCGTTGGCGATCGTGCTGTTTCTCGGAACGCTCGGCCTTGTGTTCTTCATGAGCTTCCGCATCAACCATCTGCAGCCAAGCACGGCACTGATGCTGTTCATGCTTTACGCCGGCCTGCTCGGGCTGATGCTGTCGTCGGTGTTCCTCGCCTACACCGGCGCGTCGATCACCCGCACGTTCTTCATCTCGGCGGCATCGTTCGGCGCGCTAAGCCTGTACGGCTACACGACGCAGCGTGATCTCTCGCCGGTGGGCTCGTTCCTGGTGATGGGCTTGTTCGGCCTGATCCTGGCGATGCTCGTCAACATGTTCCTGAAGAGCACCGGGCTCGACTTCGCGATCTCGGTGATCGGCGTGTTGATCTTCGCCGGCCTGACCGCCTGGGACACCCAGCGGATCAAGGAGGTGTATAGCGCCAATGACGATGGCACCGTTTCTGGCCGCAAGGCGGTGATGGGCGCGCTGACGCTCTATCTGGACTTCATCAACCTGTTCCTGTTCCTGCTGCGCTTCATGGGCGATCGCCGATAAGCGCCGACGACAGGACTGCAATGCGCGCCCGGGCCCCTGCCCGGGCGTTTGCTTTTTGATAGCCTTGGCGGCGCATGACCGTGACCATCCGCCCTGCCACGCCCGCCGATATTCCGGCGATCACGCGCATCTACGCACACGCGGTTGAGCGCGGCACCGCTTCATTCGAGCTCACTCCGCCGGACCAGGCCGAGATGGCCCGGCGTTTCGGCGAGCTGACGACGAATAACTTTCCGTACCTCGCGGCTCTGGTCGACGGAGCGCTCGCCGGTTACGCTTATGCCGGACCTTACCGCGCACGGCCGGCGTATCGCTTCACCGTGGAGAATTCGATCTACGTGGCGCCCGACAGGCAGCGGCACGGCGTCGGCAAGGCTCTGCTCGAAGCACTGATCGACGTCTGCACCGAACGTGGATTTCGCCTGATGGTCGCGGTGATAGGCGACTCCAATCAGACAGCCTCAATTCGTCTGCATGAAGCCGCCGGCTTCAAGCACGTCGGTGTGTTCGAGAACATCGGATATAAATTCGATCGCTGGCTCGACAGCGTCCTGATGCAGCGCGCGCTCGGACCCGGCGCGAGCACGCCGCCTTGATCAGTTGGCAACCAGCGCCAGCGAACAATCTATCGAGCGCAACACACGATCGAGCTCGTGACCGCGACGCACGATCAGGCCGGTCGCCGAGATCACACTATAGGCGCCCTGGCGGCGCGCCAGTTTCGGATGTTTTTCGATGCGATAGAGCGGCACTTCCGAGGCGCGGCGAAACACAGAGAAAACGGCCCGGTCCTTCAGAAAATCAATGGCGTAGTCGCGCCATTCGCCGGCAGCAACTTTGCGACCATACAGATCCAGAATGCGATTGAGCTCGCGGCGGCTGAAGGTCACCTGACTCGCGGGGGCGGATGCAGTGCGTACCGGGGCACCGCCCCCGGGGGACTGGCTGGGATCAATTTCGCCGGAACCGAACATCATGCGGCGCCTCCTTTGAGTGAAAATACAATGATCGCGCCGGCGGCGGTATACGGCAAGCGTTTCCTAGACGCGCCGGACGCCCTGAAAACGCATGAAATCCCCGGCTGAACGATCACGAACTCGTTAAACCCTCCCACAATAACGCCCAATTTCGGTCAATCGCCGGTCACGCTACATTGGGATAAGGCAAGCGTTGCCTCAAGGCCCGGTCCGGTACGAGCGCCGGATTCCTCAGCCCCCCAGCCCCCCGGGGTTCGATCGGCCGGGCCAGTTGAGTTCCGCGTACGGTTCAATCCCCTAATGCCTTCGGGCCGGCTCATCGCCGGCCCGATCTTTTTAAGCGGAATTGCGAATATCAGTTTGCCGGAGACGTGCAGCAATTCGTTGACACCGCACCCAACATCAAACCGGGTTTTGCAGCGACACCGCTCTGCACGACGACATCGAGCCGGTCGATGTCCTTGAAAGAATAATCGTCCTTCGGAATTTCACTGAGCGGAACGCTGAAGGTCACTGCCTTGCCGTTCCACTCGCCCAGTTTCACCCAGCGCCGCACGACGTTGTGATAGGTGAGCGTACGGTCGTGGTTCTCTCCACGTCCGATCTGCACGTCGACCTTGCTCGTCACAGGGCAAAGCCAGACCTCCGCGTTGCCATGTTCACCTTGAGCGGCGGGTATATTGACCGTCACTTTGCCGTCCGCAACAGCCATCGTCACAGGCAACGCGAGCACAGCGGCATTACGCCGTGTCTGCGCGATCGCCTTTTCGATTGCCGATTTATCGCTGCCAAGCGCGTGGACAACGCCATTGATGACCACTTGCGGCGTATACACTTCCCGGTCGCCCCGGGCCTCGGCATACGAACGCTGCCGTACGGTATGGCCATGCAGGGCGAGCGTATCCTTCCAGCCGAGATAATCCCAGTAGTCGACGGCGAGACTCATCGTGATCAGTGACGGATCACGTGACAGCTCGCCAAGCAATTTGTCGGCGGCCGGGCATGAGGAGCAGCCTTGGCTGGTGAATAGCTCGATAACGGCACGTGGCTCGGCTGAAGCCGGCGCGGCCATGGAGCCAAAAACGAAAGCGACCGCAAAGGTGATGTGGCGATAGTTCATATCGATCCCGCAATCCCCTGCCTCGCAGCCTCGTTATAAATCGCTCCGTCGATCACCCGCCACTCACTTCGCGGTGAGTGACCCTATATTCTGCGAGCGTTAACAAATTACCGGTCAACCCGCCAACTGGCGCAGAACGTACTGCAGAATGCCCCCGTTCTTGAAGTAATCGAGTTCGTCCAGCGTATCGATACGGCAAATCAGCGGCACTCGCTTGAGCGTGCCATTGCCTGACACGATCTCCGCAATCAGCCGCTGGTGCGGCTTTAGCTCACCATGCAACCCGCGGATCGTAACCTGTTCGTCGCCTTTGAGGCCAAGCGTCTGCCATGAGGTCCCCTCCTCGAAGACAAGAGGCATAACGCCCATGCCCACCAGGTTGGAGCGGTGGATGCGCTCGAACGATTGCGCAATGACGGCGCGAATACCGAGAAGAACCGAACCTTTGGCTGCCCAATCGCGTGAAGAACCGCTGCCGTATTCCTTGCCGGCGAAGACCACGAGCGGAACCCTGTCGGCTTTGTACTTCATGGCTGCATCGTAGATCGACATCCGCTGCTTTGACGGATAGTGGACCGTGACACCGCCTTCGACGCCCGGGACCATCTGGTTTTTGATGCGGATATTGGCAAACGTGCCGCGCATCATGACTTCGTGGTTGCCGCGGCGCGTGCCGTATTGATTGAAGTCGGCCGGTTTGACTTTGTGACCCACCAAATATTTGCCGGCCGGTGAATCGACCTTGATGGAGCCGGCGGGCGATATGTGGTCGGTTGTAATCGAGTCGAGCAGGAGCGCGAGAACGCGCGCATCGACGATGTCCTCTAGTGGCTTCGGGTGACGGCCCATGCCCACGAAATAGGGCGGATTCTGCACGTACGTCGATTTCTTGTCCCAGTCGTAAGTCATGCCGCCTTTGACGCTGATCTTGCGCCAATTGGCATCGCCCTTGAACACGTCGGCGTATTTCTTCGCGAACATCTGACGCGTGATGTTCTTGGCGACGAAGTCGCCGATTTCCTTGTTCGAAGGCCAGATGTCCTTGAGAAAGACTTTCTTGCCCTTCTGGTCGACGCCGAGCGGGTCTCTTGCGACGTCGACATTCATCGATCCCGCGAGCGCATAGGACACGACCAGCGGCGGCGAAGCGAGATAATTGGCGCGCACGTCGGCGTTGACGCGCCCCTCAAAATTCCGGTTACCCGACAGCACGGCGGCGGCAACGAGATCATTGTCGTTGATCGCCTTGGAATTCTCGGGCGGCAGCGGCCCGGAATTGCCGATGCAGGTCGTGCATCCAAAACCGACGAGATTGAAGCCGAGCTTGTCGAGATCTTTCTGCAGCCCCGATTTGTCAAGATACTCGCCGACGACCTGCGATCCCGGCGCTAGCGAGGTCTTGACCCACGGCTTGACGGTCAAGCCTTTCGCGGCAGCCTTGCGCGCAAGCAATCCGGCCCCGATCATCACGTTCGGATTCGAGGTGTTGGTGCATGACGTAATCGCTGCGATGACGACGTCACCGTGTCCCAGATCATAATTTTTACCGGATACTTTCACGCGCTTCTTCGCCTCGGCACTCTTGCCGAACTCCTTGTCCATGGAGGTGGCGAAGCCTGCTTTGACTTCCTTCAGGGCGACGCGGTCCTGTGGACGTTTTGGGCCCGCAAGCGACGGTTCGACCGAGGCAAGATCGAGCTTGAGTGTGTCGGTGAACATCGGATCGGGCTTGGTATTCACGCGAT
>DATGDN010000229.1:0-2023 GCA_035310865.1 Pseudolabrys sp.
CGAAGGTGGCGCCGACGATGATGTTGGCGTCCTGGTCGGCCTCTTCGCGGATGCGGGTGGCTGCTTCGTCGACCTCGAATAGAGTCATGTCCTTGCCGCCGGTGATGGAGATGAGTAGGCCGCTGGCGCGCTTGATCGAGGGGTCCTCGATCAGCGGGTTGGAAATCGCAGCCTCAGCGGCGGCGAGCACGCGCTTCTCGCCGGAAGCTTCGCCCCTGCCCATCATCGCTTTGCCCTTCTCGCGCACGACCGCGCGCACGTCCGCAAAGTCGAGATTGATCAAGCCTTCCTTGACGATCAGGTCGGTGATGCAGGCCACGCCCGAGTAAAGCACCTGATCGGCCATGGCGAAGGCGTCGGCAAAAGTGGTTTTCTCGTTGCCCACCCGGAATAGGTTCTGGTTCGGGATGACAAGAAGCGTATCAACGACGTTCAGCAGCTCCGCAATGCCGGCTTCGGCAAGGCGCATGCGGCGCTGGCCCTCGAAGTGGAATGGCTTGGTGACCACGCCAACGGTGAGAATGCCAAGCTCCTGCGCCGTCTTAGCAATAACGGGGGCCGCGCCGGTGCCGGTGCCGCCGCCCATGCCGGCGGTGATGAACACCATGTGCGCGCCGGTCAAATGATCCCGGATCGCATTGCTCGCTTCTTCAGCTGCGGCGCGTCCCACTTCGGGCTGCGCGCCGGCGCCAAGGCCCTGAGTCACCCGAATGCCCATCTGGATGATGTGCTTGGCCTTGCACCTGGTGAGCGCCTGGGCGTCGGTATTGGCGACGACGAAATCGACGCCTTGCAGGCCGGCCGCAATCATGTTGTTGACGGCATTGCCGCCGGCGCCGCCGACCCCGAACACGGTAATGCGTGCCTTCATCTCGCGAATATCGGCGATGTTTGTCATGCGTGCTTCACAGTCGCTGGAGTGCAAAAAAGGACACGGGTTGTTACCGACAAGCCTTGCGGTCTGCTTCCACTATGGTCGCGGCGAGATGTCCCAGTCGGCGTGCGGTTTGTTCTTGGCCGCCAATCGCGCGGCCAGCGGTCCGCAGCGCCGACAGTTCGCCTTCAAGCCGTGCCGTCGCTTCCTTCGCCGCCATGGTCTCGGCAGTCGCCTGGAGCAGCTCTGCCAACAGGCGATCGGCCCGCTCGCGCTCGCGCTCAAAGTCTGCCCGGTGACCCGCCGCACTTGCTTCGAGCCGCGTGATCTCGGCCTGCAACGCCTCGGTCTTTGCCATCAGGAGGGAAATTTTGCCTACCTGGCGAGTACTTGGTGGCCGAGGTTTGTGCCGTATCTCAGCGAGATCAATACTCACCAGGGCTTTGCCGTCAGGCGACAATGAGCGCGGCAATCCGAGTCGCTTGGAAAGCGCGCGAGCGGCCTCTGGCGAGATTTTGAGGCGGGCACCTAGAGCGGCATATGTCAGCGTCTCAACGGACATTGGCTGGTCTCCTAGAAGAAACCGGGTGGTAATCGGCTGATGACCGGGCGATGAGTGAAAGCTAGGCTGTGTTGGTTAATAGACCGTTAACTGGCGAGCGGCGATTTGCCAGTAGGCGTTGCGGCATGTCGGGTCGAATTCGCTACCAGTTCTAACTTGTCTACCAGACACGTCGAAGCCGGCAGGTAAGCAGCACGAGCGATTTCGTTTTATGGCGCCTGGCAGTTGCATCGTTAATGCGTCGTTGGCGGATTGCGGGGTGAGTACCACCCCGGTGGCGGATCCTCGCCTGCAGCTCCCTACCCCCCATTGCGCTCGCTGCCGCTGGCAAAATGCCACCGGAGTGCGCGAAGCGTGCGGATGGGGCCCGTAAACGCTACCCCCGTCCGCGCTGCGGCCACTACGGGCGCCCGGCGTCGGTTCCTAACCCGACATTCCGCATTCAAAATTAGTTACTGTTCGTTACCGGTCGTTGTCAAAATGACGCCGCCGCCAGCATTTCGATTTCCGCATGTGAAGCCGACATCTCCGGTGCATATGTTTTGATCTCGCGTCCGCCGGAACGGAACAACAGCGCCACATTGAGC
>DATGDN010000230.1:0-1855 GCA_035310865.1 Pseudolabrys sp.
GAACTTGCCGATGACACGCACACGGCTTTGCGCCCTTTTCGCTTCAAGCTCTTCCATCGCGGTGCTGGCGTTAGCACTGCTCATGCCAACCGGGTTTGCGATCGCACAGGATCGAGGCTCATCCGGAAATTTCCTCGACAATTTGTTCAACCGCGGTGAGCCACAGGCTCAGCAGCGCCAGAGTCCTCAGCAGCAAGTGCCGGCGGGCCGCGTCGCGCAATCCGATCCCGGTGACCTTTCGGTTCGTCTCGACCGTATGGAAAATGCACTTCGTCAGCTGACCGGTACCATCGAGCAGCTTCAATATCGCAACCAACAGCTTGAGATGCAGCTCAAGCGTATTCAGGACGACACTGAATATCGCCTTCAGCAACTTGGCTCGAAAAGCGGCACGACGCCGCCCGCGCAGACTGCACCGATGGGCCCGGGCAACCCACCCGCTGGCGCGCCTGCTAATCCCGGCCGGCGTTCGGATGTTTTTGATCCGTCGCAACATCCGAATGCGCCGGGCGCGCCGCGCGTCCTCGGCAATCAGGGAGCGATCGCTGCGCCTGAACAGGCGCGCGACAATGGACCGATTGGTGCTCCCGGTGGCCGCGCCGCCGGCGCCCCGCTCGACCTCTCGACGTTGGCTGGCAATGACCCAGCGTCGTCGGCAGCCGCCCCGCCGGCAGCTGTTGCTTCGGCCGGTGCGACAGCGGTACCGACGACACAAACACAAATGCCGCCGCCGCAAGTACGCAATGCTGCGCCACCTGCCGCCGCCGGTCCGCAGCTCGCGACCTTGCCGCCCTCGGCATCTCCCCAAGATGAATACGACATGGCGTACGGCTATGTGTTGCATAAGGACTATTCGCTGGCCGAACAGGCGTTTCGCGATTTTCTGAAAAAGCATCCAAACGAACAGGTTGTGCCGGACGCCCATTATTGGCTGGGCGAGAGTCTGTTCCAGCAACAACGCTATCGTGACGCCGCGGAATCATTCCTGAACGTTTCAACTAGGTACGAACGCTCGGGCAAGGCGCCCGACGCGCTTCTGCGGCTTGGCCAATCCCTCGCAGCCATGAATCAAAAGGAAGCAGCCTGCGCCACGCTCGCCGAGGTTGGACGCAAATTTCCGCGCGCCTCTGCCGGCGTAAAGCGCGGCGTTGCGCAGGAACAGAAGCGTGCGCACTGCTGAGGCGAATGCCGTCTCGGCGTCGGAAGCTAAATCACTTTTTTCCGGATTACAGACTTTTCCCGTGCTTGTGCTTGCCGTTTCAGGCGGGCCGGATTCTACGGCGTTGATGATGCTCGCCGCCCGCTGGCGTGACTCCCTCAAGACAAAACCAAAACTCCTCGCCATTACAATCGATCACGGACTGAGGAAAGAATCCAAAATGGAAGCGGCCACGGTTGCACATCTCGCTCGCAAGCTCGGCATTGCACATCGTACGTTGCGTTGGAGCGGACCAAAACCGGCCACTGGTTTGCAGAAGGTTGCGCGCACGGCGAGGTACCGGTTACTCAGCAAGGTGGCGCGAGAAGCTGGCGCAACGCATATTCTTACTGCGCATACTCTCGACGATCAGGCCGAGACCGTACTCATTAGGATGAGCCGTGGAAGTGGCCTTTCCGGTCTCGGCGCGATGCAAAGAATGTCTGCACTTCCGGGAAACGATGAGCACGTGCTCGTTCGCCCGCTTCTCGATCTTCCAAAGGCTCGTCTGATCGCCACATTGCGCACGGCGAAAATTCCCTTTGCGGACGATCCATCCAATCGGGATCCGCGTTTCGCACGTGCGCGCCTGCGCCGCATAATGGACATGCTTGCAGAGGAAGGGCTCGATTCCGGCCAATTGGCTCGGCTTGCGCG
>DATGDN010000231.1:0-2162 GCA_035310865.1 Pseudolabrys sp.
TTGCCCAACTTGATGTTGGCCTGCTCCACGATCTTTCCGAATTTTGTGCGCTCGGCATCCACGAAAGCCTTGAACTCCGCGACCTTCATGATCTTTGGCACGATACCCTGCGGCAGCAGTTTGCCGGAAATGGCCGGATCCTCGAGCGCAGTGTTCACAATGCCGTTGAGACGCCCAACGATAGCAGGCGGTGTGCCGGCGGTGCCGAATATGGCGAACCAGTTGCTCGTAGTCGGCAAGCCCAGGCGAGCCTTCACTCAGCGGCGCCACGTCGGGCAGCTGCGGCATGCGCTCGCGCGAGGTGACCGCGACAGCGCGAATCTTGCCGGCCTGGATCAACGGCAGTGCGGCGGCAAGGCTCGAAAAGCTCATGGTCACCGCGCCGGTTGCGACGTCCGTGACCGCCGGTGCAGCGCCGCGATAAGGCACGTGCAGCACCTTGGTACCCGCCATCGTATTCATCAATTCGCCAGCAAGCTGCTGCGGGTTACCGATGCCTGACGATGAGAACGACAGCTTGCCCGGGTTGGCCTTGATATACGCGATCAGCTCTTTCGGATTTTGCACCGGCGTCGTACTAGCGACGACGACGACGCAGGGCACGATACCGACCAGCGCGATCGGGACCAGCTCCTTCGCCGGGTCGTAGGCCATCTTTTCCTTGAACAAGAAATGATTGATGGCAACTTCGCCCGATGCACAGGCCAGCAGTGTGTAACCATCGGGCGCGGCTTTGGCGACGGCGCCGGTCGCCAGCATTGCGCTCGCGCCTGCACGGTTTTCGACAATGATGGGCTGGCCGAGCGCCGCCTTCATCGGATCCTGCAACAGTCGGGCAATAATATCGACACCGCCGCCGGCCGCGTAGCCGACGAGGATGTGCACCGGCTGGCTCGCATAGGTCGATTGCGCGCCGGCCTGCGGAGCAGCCGCACTCACTGCGGCAGCGCCCGCGGTGGCAAGCAGATGGCGTCGTGTCAGCATCGTTTCCTCCCGGATATTATTTTGTCAGTCGCCGCCTTCGCGGATCGGCGGCTGGAATGCCAAACCGGTGTCCCATGGAAAGTAGATCCAGGTGTCCTGCGAGACTTCGGTAATGAAGGTATCAACGAGCGGACGGCCCATCGGCTTGGCGTAGACGGTCGCGAAATGCGCGTCCGGCAACAGTTCGCGGACGATGCGCGCGGTGTTGCCGGTGTCGACAAGGTCGTCGACGATCAGCACACGTTTTTTTTGCGAGTGGAGCGCTGCCACCTCGGGCGCGATGCCTTTGAGGACCGAAAGGTCGCCCTGGTTTCTGTAGTCGCGGTAGCTGACCACGCACACGGTTTCGATCATTCGCACGTTCAGTTCGCGTGCGACGATCGCCGCCGGCACCAGCCCGCCGCGCGTGATGCAAACGATGGCCTCGAACGGTCCGGCTTCGTGCAGCCGCCAGGCGAGCGCGCGCGAGTCGCGATGGAATTGATCCCAGGAGACCGGGAAGATTTTTTCGGGGCGAGGCGTTTCAGGTTGCTGGCTAGCCATCCACGCCTCTCACCGCTCGTCCCCGCGAAAGCGGGAACCCAGAGAACATATTACGAAGGCTACGAAAGGCTGGATTCCCGCTTGCGCGGGAATGAGCGGAGTATGTCGCGAGGCTGGCTGTCATATCTAGCGAACTGCCCCGAGCTGCGCTTTGACCTTTTTCAGCATGCCCTCCACTTCCGCCTTCACCGCAGCGAGCTTGGCGGCATCACGCGAGCGCACGACGATATTGGTGTTGGGCCCGTTGTCTTCGTCGATAAAGGGATAGCTGCCGATGATTGCCTCGGGGTGCGCTTTCGCAATGGCGCCGAGCTCAGTCCCCACATCGCCTTCCTTGGCATCGGCGCGAATCGTCTCCGACAGCAGCTTGGTGCCGGTCTTGAGCTTCGGTGCGACCTCATCAAGCATTCCCTGCATCACCGCAGGAATACCTGCCATGGTGATGACATTGCCGATCCAGAAACCAGGCGCGCCGGATACCTTGTTCGCGACCAGCGCGGCGCCCTGCGGAATACGCGCCATGCGCAGGCGCGCTTCGTTGAGCTCGCCGCCGGTCTTTGCCAAACGTTCTTTCAGGATCGCCACTGCTTCGGGGTGAAACTCAAGCGCGACACCGAAAGCCTCCGCCACGCAAT
>DATGDN010000232.1:0-5689 GCA_035310865.1 Pseudolabrys sp.
ATCACCCCACAATGAGCGGATACCACGACCAATAAAGCGGCGGGCCACGACACCCAGCCGCTGCCCGTAAAAATTCCGCAGATCCACAACGTCAATCGACATCCGGACAAACTACCACGAAACGCAATAGCAAACCGCTAACAGCCCCACCCGGGAACACGCGGGCGTGCAACTTCATTCACCTGCATGATACGGTTAACCCATTGCAGAACGCCAAGAGGACCAAGCTCATGCCTGCGGAAATCCGCCTGTTTCGCTGCCGATCCGATAACTATGGCGTGTTGCTTCACGATCCCGAAAGCGGAACGACGGCTTCAATCGATGCGCCCGAAGCGGCGCCAATAGAGGCAGCTCTGAAAGAGAGCGGCTGGAAGCTCACGGACATCCTGGTCACGCACCACCATGCCGACCACACCGACGGCATCCGCACCCTCAAGGACAAATACAAATGCCGTGTGGTAGCGCCGGCGGCGGAGGCCTCAAAAATTCCTGCGGTTGATGAGACCGTGCGCGAGGGCGACAAGGTCAAGGTTGGCACGCTTTCCGCCAATGTCATTGAAACGCCGGGGCACACCCTTGGCCACATCGCGTACTGGTTTCACGGTGAAAAGCTTGCCTTTGTCGGCGATACATTGTTCTCGATCGGTTGCGGCCGCGTGATCGAGGGCACGCCGGATCAGATGTGGCGTTCGCTCGTAAAGCTGCGCGACCTGCCGAACGATACCGATATCTACTGCGGGCATGAATACACGGCAGTCAATATCAAGTTTGCGCGCACCATCGAGCCGAACAACAAGGCGCTTGCCGCGCGCGAGGCCGAGGCAAACCACCAGCTTGCGCGGAACGAGCCAACCATTCCGGTCACCATCGGCGAAGAGAAGCAGGCAAATCCTTTCCTGCGCGCTGACCTGCCGGAAGTCGCCGCCGGCATCGGCATGGCTGGCAAGGCCGCGGCAGACCTGTTCGCCGAAATCCGTGCGAGAAAGAACAAGTTCTGACGAAAGAGCACATGCGCTCACCATCCGCTGCCGACATGATCCGCGCGCTCGACCTCTCGCTTCACCCGGAAGGCGGTCACTATCGCGAGACCTTCCGGGATTCACGGCATCTGGACGGCCGCCCCGCGTCGACCGCAATCTTGTTCCTGCTGGCGCGCGGCGAGCGTTCACATTGGCACCGTATCGATGCGGTGGAAATCTGGCACTATTACGCGGGCGCGCCGCTCAAACTCGAAGTGGTTGATGGGGCGAAGGAAGAGATCGTCCGGCTTGGGGCCGACATCCATGGCGGCGAGGTGCCGCAAGTCACCGGGCCCGCCCGTGCCTGGCAGGCCGCCGAAAGTCTTGGGGACTGGACGCTGACCGGCTGCAACGTTGCGCCGGGATTTTCCTTTGACCAATTCGAGCTGGCGCCTGCGGATTGGAAGCCGACCGTTAGATAGACCGACAAAAGGGGGCTGACTGTGGCAAGTAAACTTAACCAGGCACGCGACGTGCTCGCGCGCGCCAACCGCATGATTGCCAGTGAGGGCGTCCTCGACGCCTTCGGTCATGTCAGCATGCGTCATCCGACCGATCCTGGGCGCTATCTTCTGTCACGCTCGCGCGCACCGGAACTGGTGCAGCCGGAAGACATTCTGGAATTCACGCTCGACTCGCAGCCGGTGAATCCGACCGACGTGCGCCTTTACGGCGAGCGGGTGATTCATGGAGGCATCTATCAGGCGCGTCCGGATGTGAACGCCGTCTGCCATCATCATGCACCGTCGATTCTGCCGTTTTGTATTTCCGGTATGGATCTCAAGCCGGTCTATCATCTTGGCGCTACGCTCGGCGAGAAGGTACCATTCTGGGACGCACGTGATGAATTCGGCGACACCAGTCTCATCGTGGCCAAGCCTGAAGAAGGCGCTTCACTTGCGCGCGCGCTCGGTGCGCACTGGGTCGTGCTGATGCGCCGGCACGGGGCCACCGTTGCCGGGACAACTTTGGAAGAACTAACATTTCGCACGATCTACACCGCGCGTAATGCGGCCCTTCAGATCCAGGCGCACACGCTCGGGCTTGTCTCCCCGCTCAACGCGGCCGAGACAAGACTCGCCAGCGAATACAATCTGAGACCGGGACCTGTGATGCGCGCGTGGGAGTACTGGAATGCGCGGCTCGACAAGGTCGAGGGCCGCCAGCGCGCCCAAATAAGCAAGCCGCGCGCGCCAAGAAAGTCTCCATCCAAGCGCAAGGCGAAACGCCGCCGTTAAACATAGGCGCTACTTGCGGCCGGCACGATGCAAGCAGGCGAGATAGCCTTCGAGCGCACGGCTGCGACGAAATTTCAAACCTTCTCGTCGGTAATACTTGGGAAACGCAACGCGTCCTCCGTCAAGCGTTCGGGTCCCTTCCGGGCCCTCCTTCGGGTGCAGCTTCAGGCCTTCCCGCTTAACGCCAACGGGCGGTGGAATGACACGTCCGCCGTTGTGCACGGCGCACGTGCAGGCAACCTTGTCATAAATGTCCTTGCAGCGGGGGTCGACGTTTTGTGCAAACACGGGCCAAACGATTGAAGCTAAAGCCAGACAACCGATCGTCGCTCCGATCAGAGTTTTATTCATGCATTGCCGGTTTGGCATGATGAGCGGCTAGATAAAATACTGCCCGCCATTGGCGGTAAGCGTTGAACCGGTGATAAGGCCCGCGTCATCCGACGCAAGAAAGACAACACAACGCGCGATTTCCTCGGGCTCGCCCAGGCGGCCGATCGGAATTAATGGCAGGATCGATTTCTCCAGGACGTCCTTCGGCACCGCCTGCACCATCTCGGTATTGATATAGCCGGGGCAGATCGCGTTTACGGTGATGCCCGACCGCGCGCCCTCCTGCGCCAGCGCTTTCGTGAACCCGAGCTCGCCGGCCTTGGCGGCGGAATAGTTCGTCTGACCCATCTGGCCTTTCTGGCCATTGATCGACGAGATATTGACGATGCGGCCGAATTTGCGTTCCCGCATGCCCTCGATGACAGGCCGGCACATATTGAAGAGAGAGCCCAGATTGGTGTTGATCACAGCCGCCCATTGTTCGGGTTTCATGCGGTGGAACATGGCGTCGCGCGTGATGCCGGCATTATTGACCAGCACCTCGATCGGTCCCACTTCGGCTTCGACCTTTTTGATGCCCTCGGCGCAAGCCTCGTAGGACGACACGTCCCACTTAAAAACCGGAATGCCGGTTTCCGCCTTGAACTTCTGCGCGGCAGCGTCATTGCCGCCGTAATTGGCCGCGACCTTGTAACCGCCGGCTTTGAGCGCTTTCGCGATCGCCGCCCCAATCCCTCGGGTTCCACCCGTTACCAACGCAACTCGCGACATGACAACCATCCCCTCCCGACCATTTTCTTAAAACATCATGGCCGGGACAAGCCCGGCCATGAGGAAAATCAATTGCTCCGAGGCGCTACCGTTCGACGCACATGGCGATTCCCATGCCGCCGCCGATGCAAAGCGTGGCGAGGCCCTTCTTGGCGTTACGCTTCTGCATTTCATAAAGTAGCGTCGTCAGCACGCGCGCGCCTGAGGCGCCGATTGGATGGCCGATGGCGATTGCGCCGCCATTGACGTTGACCTTCGAGGTATCCCACCCAAGGTCCTTGTTGACCGCGCAGGCCTGAGCCGCAAAGGCCTCGTTCGCTTCGATGAGGTCGAGGTCTTCCTTTTTCCAGCCCGCCTTTTTGAGTGCTGCACGGGAAGCCGGAATTGGGCCGGTTCCCATGATCGAAGGATCTACACCGGCCTGTGCCCATGACACGATGCGCGCAAGCGGCGTCTTGCCAAGCTTGGCGGCCTCGGATGCTTTCATCAGCACCAGCGCCGCGGCACCATCGTTGATGCCGGACGCATTGGCCGCAGTTACTGTGCCTTCCTTGTCAAAGGCCGGACGCAACTTGGCGATCGATTCCATTGTGACGCCGGCTTTCGGATATTCGTCGGTATCGACCACCACATCGCCCTTGCGCGACTTGATGGTGACCGGCGTGATCTCATCCTTGAACTTGCCGGCCTTTTGTGCGGCTTCGGCTTTGTTCTGTGAGGCGACCGCGAATTCATCCTGCTGCTGGCGCGTGATCTGCCATTGCTTGGCGACGTTCTCGGCCGTGTTGCCCATATGATAGCCGTTGAAGGCGTCCCACAACCCGTCCTTGATCATCGTGTCGATCATCTCGAACGAGCCCATCTTCACGCCGCTGCGCAAATGCTGGCAGTGCGGCGCCATGCTCATCGATTCCTGGCCGCCCGCAACAACGATCTCGCTGTCGCCGTTGAGGATCGCCTGGTAGCCGAGCGCGACAGCACGCAAGCCGGAACCGCATAGCTGGTTCACGCCCCAGGCAGGTGTCTCGACCGGAATTCCGGCTGCGATCGATGCCTGCCGCGCAGGATTCTGTCCCTGTCCGGCGGTAAGGATCTGGCCCATGATGACTTCGCTGACGCGCCCGCCTTCCACGCCTGCCCGTTCCATCACGGCCTTGATCGCGGCTTTTCCCAGTTCATGCGCCGGAAGATTCGCAAATGCCCCATTGAAAGCGCCGACGGGGGTACGGGTCGCGCTCACGATGACGATGTCGTCCTTCATCCGAAGCTCCTGTTAGGTCATCCCGGGGCATGCAGTGGTCTTTTCGGCACTGCCGCATCCTCAGCAGACCATGCCGGTCTGTCAACACGGCCTTCCATTCAGATATCCGCCACAATTGGCCCTTTTCCGTCCTTTCCGCAAGGGACGCCGCCGCCGCTGCAGCCCTGCGGCGGTGCCACAAAACGGTGGCCCATCGAAGCGGAAATTGGCTATGCTTAAAAGCCTGGGCAGGGGAAACGCGTGAACCACATGGCAGAGGAAAAAAAAGAGCCGGTCACAATAAAAAAATACGCCAACCGGCGGCTCTACAATACTGGAACCAGCACTTACGTGACGCTCGAAGACCTCGCCGCCATGGTCAAGAACGGCGAGGATTTTGTTGTCTATGATGCCAAGACCGGCGAGGACATAACGCGATCTGTGCTCGCACAAATCATCTTCGAGCAGGAGAACAAGGAAGGCCAAAGCCTGCTACCGATCGCATTTCTCCGGCAACTGATCCGCTTTTATGGCGACAGCATGCAGATGCTGGTCCCGCGTTTCCTGGAGGCATCGATCGAATCGCTGTCGAAGGAGCAGGGAAAATTTCGCGAGCAGATGGCGCAGGCGTTTGGCGTCGGCGCTTTCGGTCCCTTGGAAGACCAGGTGCGGCGCAATATGGAAATGTTCGAGAAGACGTTCGCCATGTTCGCGCCGTTTGCGCGCGGCCAATCAAAGCCGGCCGAAAAATCGCAAGGCTCCGGCAGTGAGATGGACGACCTCAAGCGTCAGCTCGACGAGATGCAGCGGCGGCTGGACAAGATGGGCGGCAAGGAATAGCGGGCCGCTAAATTACGCGGAAGCGGCTTGATCGTTTCCGCGCTGCCATGGCCGCTCGGATGTCGCAAGCCCGATCAACGCGCCCTGCAAGCAGTCGCAACCCCATTCCGCCAGCAGTGCGGCGGTCTCTTCGTTCGGCACCCATTCGGCAACGCTCTTGAGGCCAAGCCGTTGCGACAGGTCGACGAGCGTCTGCACGAAAGCACGATCGTCGCTCGATTTCACGATATTGGGCACAAATGCGCCGT
>DATGDN010000233.1:0-4827 GCA_035310865.1 Pseudolabrys sp.
ACCGAACGAGGATGAAGCGTCGTCCGTGTCTACAGTCCCGCCGCCGCCGACATCGGCTTTACCTGCGTCGACCGCTCTTTCTTGAGCAGTTCGGCAAGCAAGAACGCAAGGTCGATTGCCTGCTCCGCGTTAAGTCGTGGATCGCAGACAGTGTGATAGCGGTCGTTCAGATCGGCCTCGGTAATGGCGCGCGCGCCGCCAGTACATTCGGTCACGTTCTGCCCGGTCATCTCCAAATGGACGCCACCGGCGTAAGTGCCCTCAGCCTGATGCACCTCGAAGAACCCGCGTACTTCTTTTAGGATCAGGTCGAATGGGCGGGTCTTGTAGCCACTGGCAGACGTAATGGTATTGCCGTGCATCGGATCACACGACCACAGCACAATCCTGCCTTCGCGCTTGACCGCACGCAGCAGCGCCGGAAGATGCTCTCCGACTTTTTCGGCGCCAAAGCGACCGATCAGAGTCAGACGGCCAGCCTCATTGTCCGGATTGAGAATGTCGATTAAACGCAAAAGGTCGTCGGCTTTCAGTGACGGGCCACACTTCAATCCGATCGGGTTCTTGATGCCGCGCGCATATTCAACATGCGCGTGGTCGTGTTGTCGCGTTCGATCGCCGATCCACAGCATGTGGCCGGACGTCGCATACCAGTCTCCGGTCGTTGAATCGACCCGAGTGAGCGCTTCTTCAAAACCAAGAAGCAGCGCTTCGTGGCTCGTGTAGAATTCGGTTGTCCGCAGCTCGGGGTGGCTTTCGAGGTCGAGGCCACAGGCCTGCATGAAGCCAAGCGCCTCCGAAATGCGACCAGACAATTCGACATAGCGCCGCGACTGCGGGCTATCCTTCACGAAACCAAGCATCCACTGGCGCACGCTCGCGAGATTGGCGTAGCCGCCTTGCGCGAAAGCGCGCAACAAATTCAGTGTCGCAGCCGATTGCCGATAAGCCTCGATTTGCCTGCGCGGATCGGGACGGCGCGCTTGTTCAGTGAAAGCGAAATCATTGATGATATCGCCGCGATAGCTTGGCAATTCCTTGCCGTCGCGTTTCTCGGTCGGCGAGGAGCGCGGTTTGGCGAACTGGCCAGCAATGCGCCCGACTTTAACGACGGGCGAAGCGGCGGCATAAGTCAGCACCACCGCCATTTGGAGAAACATCCGGAAGAAGTCGCGAATGTTGTTAGCGCCGTGCTCGGCGAAACTTTCCGCACAGTCGCCGCCTTGCAACAGGAAAGCCTGGCCGTTGGCGACCCTCGCCAATTGCTTCTTCAGATTGCGCGCTTCACCGGCAAAAACCAGCGGCGGAAAAGTCGCCAGCTGTTTTTCGACGTCAACCAACGCCTGCCGATCCGGATAGTCCGGCATCTGCTGAATTGGTTTCTTGCGCCAGCTGTCCGGCGCCCATCGTTCGGCCATTACGCATCGCTCCAGATTTGGCCGGCGTTATACACGACGGCGCCCGGCAGTGGCCAGTTTTTCCGAAGAAATGGGTTAGCTAAGCGCTATTCGGCGGCGCGCTGCCCGTAGCTGACGGCCTTTTCGCGCATGGTGACCAGCTCTTCGGCCGCGGTTGGGTGCACGGCCATTGTGGCATCGAAGTCAGCCTTGGTTGCACCCATTTTCACCGCAATTCCGACGATTTGAATGAGCTCACCTGCGTCCGGCCCGACAATATGACACCCGACGACGCGATCGGTGGCCGCGTCCACCAAGAGCTTCATGAATGAGCGCGTATTGCGACCAGAAAGCGTCGCCTTCATCGGGCGGAACGTCGTCTTGTAAACGTCGACCTGTGCCAAACGTTCGCGCGCCTGGGTTTCTGTCAATCCAATGACGCCCACTTCCGGCTCCGAAAAGACAGCCGTCGGCACATTGCTGTGATCGACCGGCGTCGGCTTCCCTCCAAAAACCGTATCGGCGAAAGCGTGGCCTTCCCTAATGGCCACCGGAGTCAGGTTGACGCGGTTCGTGACATCACCAACAGCGTAGATGTTTGCGACCGTAGTACGCGAAAACTTATCCACTTCGATCCCGCCGTGCTCGTGAATTTTGACATTCAGCCGCTCGATACCGATACCCATCACATTCGGGCGGCGGCCAATGGCGAACATCACTTTATCCGAGTTTACCGCGCTTTTGTCAGACAAGCGGGTCACGAACTCATCGCCGGCCTTCTCGATCGCGGTAACAGTGTGTCCGCAGGTAACCGTAATGCCACGGCCACGCATTTCACTTCGCAGATGCTCGCGCACGTCATCGTCAAATCCGCGAAGAATGTTTTCGCCGCGATAGACAAGTGTCACCTCGCTGCCGAGCCCGGCAAAAATGCAGGCGAATTCGACGGCAATATAGCCGCCGCCTTGAATGACGATGCGGCGCGGCAATTCCGGCAGATGAAAGGCTTCATTCGAAGAGATTGCATGCTCGAGACCGGGAATTTTAGGTCCGAGATGAGGCCACGCTCCCGTCGAAATCAAAATGGTTTCGGCTCGCACCCGCGCGCCGGTTGCAAGACGCACGGTGTGGGCGTCTTCCAACACAGCATGGGTTTTCACCAAAGCGACATTGAAGCGTTCGAGCGTGCTGATGTATGCCGCTTCCAGTCGCGCAATCTCACGATCTTTGTTGGTGATAAGCGTGGGCCAATGAAATGTTGGTTCCGGCACGGTCCAGCCGTAGCCCGCAGCATCTTCGAACTCGTCGGAAAATCGTGACGCGTAGACAAGCAGCTTCTTCGGAACGCAACCGCGAATGACGCAAGTCCCGCCAACGCGGTATTCCTCCGCGATCATCACGCGGGCGCCGTAGTTCGCGGCGACGCGCGCCGCCCGCACGCCCCCGGATCCAGCTCCTATTACAAAAAGATCGACGTCGTGGTCCGCCATCGGTCGTCGCCAGCACTCACCGGAATCGCTTTACCAATTTCCGGCGATCCCGCGTCAAAGCGCGTGGCCCCGCTTCTTCAATTCATCGCGCATTTTCGCGATCACTTGATCAGAAAGCTTGTTTGCCCAGTCTTGTGCAAATTTCATGCTTGCGTCGACGACCTGTGGCTGGGCTGTCAGCAACTTCTTGCCGGCAGGAGTCTTGTAGAACGCGAGGATCTCCTTGAGCTCCTGTTCGGTGAAATTTTGCGAATAGAGGCGCGCTACTTCGTCCGTTAACTCGGTGAACCGCGGCTGCAGGTCCGCGCGCATGCGCGTCGCTATTTCATTGAGGTCTTTAGATAGCGCAGGATTCTGCTGCAAGAACAAAACCTTTGCCTGCTCGACCACACCTGCAATCAACGGGCTGAACAGCGTTGTCGCACCGGTAATGCTGATCAACTCCTTGGCGCTGGAGATCGCCGCAGCCGATGGCTGCTGGGCGTGGGCCAGAGGGCTAAACGTCACCAGGGCCACGCCCAATGCAGCCAGCCCGGCAGCGCTTTTGATGGCCTCTACAACGCTCATCTTGGATACTCCATCTCGAGCTATCAGGACTTTTCGATCATCTTCACGCCGTTCGGACCGCCGATAATGGCCAAATTCGCCAGGCCAATAAACAGGCCGTGCTCCACGACCCCCGGCACGGCTATAAGCGCATGCGCTAAAGCGGCGGGGTCGTCAATCCGGCCGAGAGCGGCGTCGATGATCCAGTGTCCGCCGTCCGTGACAAAAGGATGGCCGTCTTTGCCTCGCCGTAGAGCCAATGAACCAGGCCGCTGGATGCCCTTTATGGCCATATCGACAGAGCGCTGTATAGCGCACACGCCGAACGGGACAACCTCGATCGGCAACGGAAATCGGCCGAGCGCATCAACGCATTTGCTGTCATCGGCGATCACGATCATACGCGCCGAAGCTGCGGCAACGATCTTTTCCCGCAATAAAGCGCCGCCACCCCCTTTTATCAAGGACAGGTCAGGCGCGATCTCGTCTGCACCATCGACTGTTAAATCGAGCTCGGGTGTTTCGTCCAATGTGGTCAGTGCGATGCCGCAACGTTTTGCATCAGCCAAGGTCGTCTCAGATGTCGGCACGGCGACGACATTGAGACCCGCACGAACACGTTCGCCGATCAACTCGACAAAATGTTTTGCCGTCGACCCTGTGCCGAGTCCGAGCCGCATGCCCGGGCGCACAAATTCGACGGCGCGAGCAGCGGCCGCGCGTTTGTAGGCATCGGTGTTCATCGGCACAGCCAGCTCGGCGATTAAGTATCGATTGATAGGTATGCCTATCTAGCCCCGATCTTCCTGCCTGAACAGCCGAAAATTCCCATATACATATGGGAAAAATTAACCTTGCAACGAAGTTGAACGAACGCTAGCGATCCTTTTATGTCGGCACCCACCATTGTCTTTGACCTCGATGGCACGCTCGTTGATACGGCACCTGACCTCGTCAGCACGTTAAACGCGATTTTCACGCGAGAGGGCTTCGCGCCGCTAGCTTATGAGGCCGCCCGCAATTTGGTCGGCGGCGGGGCCAGAGCCATGATCGCGCGCGGGATTGAAGCCGAAGGTCGCGCACTTTCATCTGAGAAACTTGAGCAGCTGTTCGCGGATTTCATTGCACACTATTCCGAACATTTGGCCGATCGATCCCGCCCCTTTCCGGGACTCACAGACGCGCTCGACGCACTTTCCGCACGCGGCTGCCAGTTCGCCGTTTGCACGAACAAACTCGAGGCCTTGTCAGTTGCCCTGCTCGGCAAGTTAAGGCTCGCCAACCGCTTTGTAGCCATCTGCGGGCAGGATACGTTTGGCATTCAGAAGCCGGATCCTGAAATGCTGAGGCGCACCGTAAGGGCGGCCGGCGGAACCCTGGAAAAGGCAATCATG
>DATGDN010000234.1:0-2861 GCA_035310865.1 Pseudolabrys sp.
GCGGGCATCAAGGTTTTCATGGGGTCGTCCACCGGCTCATTGCTCGTTGCGGACGACGCGGGCCTGCGTGGCGTTCTCAAAGTGATCCGTCGCCGCGCATCGTTTCACGCCGAAGACGAGCCGCGGTTGAACGAACGCAAGAAGCTACGCGTGGAGGGCGATCCACGCTCCCACCCCGTCTGGCGTGACGATGTCGCAGCGCTCAAGGCGACGCAGCGGCTTGTCGCGATCGCGCATGAAACCGGCGCGCGGGTACACGTTCTGCACGTATCGACGGTGCAGGAAATGGAATTCCTCGCCGGCCACAAAGATGTGGCCTCGGTCGAGACCACGCCGCATCATCTCACGCTGGAAGCGCCGGGCTGCTATGAGCGGCTCGGCACGCGGGCGCAGATGAATCCGCCGGTGCGCGATGCGGTGCATCGCGCCGGGATCTGGAGTGGGATTACAAGGTCGGTCGTTGACGTGCTTGGCTCCGATCATGCGCCGCACACCCGCGAAGAGAAGGCGAAAGTCTATCCGGCGACTCCGTCGGGCATGACCGGCGTACAGACGCTGGTTCCTATCATGCTCGACCATGTCAACGCGGGCAGGTTATCGCTAGTGCGCTTTGTCGATCTCACGAGTGCCGGCCCGGCGCGTCTGTTTGGTATTGCCGCGAAGGGCCGCATCGCTGCGGGCTATGACGCCGATCTGACAGTCGTGGATCTCAAGCGGCGGGAAACGATTCGCGACAAATGGGTTGCGTCGCGCGCCGGCTGGACGCCCTACGACGGCGTTGCCGTTACCGGCTGGCCGGTAGGAACGTTCGTGCGCGGCCGCAAAGTGATGTGGGAAGGCGCCCTCACGACGCCGGCACAAGGCGAGCGCGTCAGGTTTCTGGAGACACTGGCGAGCTGAAGGTTTCTCGGCTTTTACTGCCGGGGTTGCTCGAGCGAAAATTCACCTTTGCGAATTCGCGCACTCAAGCCATCGGTGAATGCAGCGGCGGCCTCTTCACCATAGGTGGTTACAAACTCCGCAAGGGCCGCGAACAGGCAGGCCTGCGCCAGGCAGTCGCCGTCAATGCCATCGTGGCGCGCTTCCGCCCAAGCCTCATGGAGGTAGCCAAGTGCCACAAGTTTTTGCTCGCGATCGGATATTGGCTCGCGCGCGTGGATCGGATTCTCGGTTACCGGCATTTTTCGCATATGTCCCTCGGCGTCCAGGCGGACGCCCATTCACGTCCCAAAATGCACGTTAGCACGGGGATCGCAGGCCCATAGCTTACAATAAAGGAAAGGTTAACTGCGGGGACTAGTTGGCGTATCGGGCCGTGATATCGCGGGCGATTTTTGCACCTTCGTCGAGGTAGCGGCGTATGGCGAGGTCGGCTGCGGGCGTGCAGGTACGGTAGGTCTGTTGGAAGCCGCGATAGCCGCGATTGAAGCTCGCCACGATCTTGCGGCGGCGATCGCCGCTCGGCGCCTCGGCATCGATCAGCGCCTGCATCTCGTTGCGCCATTTCGCGCCCTCGTTGGCGCCGCAGACTGCGCGAAGATAGTGGAGCGCGCCGAGGATTTCGCCGAGGCGCGCCAGGTCGGTGTCAAAGGGCGCCGGTGCCTCGCTCTGCGCGTGAGCGGGCAGGCCGAGGCAAAGCAAAATCGAACCGATGGTGAGAAGCTTCTTCACAGGTGATCCAGCCGGAATTCCGTTGCGGATGATATGCGCCGGCCTGATGACAATCGCAAGGCGGACAATCAACCCGCGGATGCGATCAGTGCCGCCGCGGCTGCGACGATTTCGGCCAGGCCTTCGGTCGTCCGGTAGGCGGAAAGCTCCGCCGGATCGATCCAACGCGCATCGTCGAGCTCGCTGTTCAGGATTGGCTCTCCTTTGAGCCAACGCGAGGCAAAGCACAGGATGACGAAATGACGCTCGATCCGGTTTTCCTTGTCGCGCATGATCGCCTCGCGATGGCCCGCGAGCGAGACCGGCTCGATTTCAAGCGAGGTCTCTTCGCGGGCTTCACGGATTACTGCGTCGGTAAGGGACTCGCCCACCTCAACGGCGCCGCCAGGCAGGGTGTACAGATTGAGGGCAGGCTTGCGCGCGCGGCGCACGATCAGCACCTTGCCGCCGCGAAAGATGGCGGCACTGACCGCCAGGTATGGACGTTGCGGATAGGATCGCTCGTCGGCCACGCGCTCTATCGTTTCATCAGTTTGTCGACGACTGCCTGCGGCGACGGTGCATCGGTTACTTCTTCTTCGCCGTTGATGATCGAACCAGCGCGCGCGATCAGCGGCTTCAGCCAGTTGACGGCATTGTCGGCAAGGGCAGCAATCGTCACCGGCTTCAGGTCGGCGGTCATCGCCGCCCGGGTCGCCTCTAGCACGACCGTCATCGTGACGGCCAGCGTATCGAGATTGCGAACATTCGGGTCGGCGGTCTCATAGGCGGCGATGGCCAGATTGCGCGTCTTGGAGTGCGACGCACGAAAGTGCTCGCGGTAGCTCATCGGCTGCCAGGCCAGAAAATCGCTGCGGAATTCCGGGCAGCTCGATAGCATGTCGAGCAGCATGACCGCTTCGTTAAAGCGGTTGAGATCGTCTGTTGCCAGGCCCGTTGCCGGATTGATGTTGGCATCGGAGAGCCGCAGGCCCGCGTCGATATCAAGCGTTTCATCCGACGCTTGCGCCACGACGGCGCAATTCTGATATTTCATTCGAGCCCCTTCCCCGAAGCGGATCGGGCCGCAGTGTTAATGGTGCGGGGTTAAATTGCGCTTAAGCCCCGATATTTAGGGTTCGTTGCATGTGTGGCCGCTATGTCGTGACGTCTGCGCCGGAGGCGATCAGGGCGCTGTTTGGGTACCCCGG
>DATGDN010000235.1:0-2478 GCA_035310865.1 Pseudolabrys sp.
GATCAATGGCAGCGCATCAGGAACTTGCTTCCCGGGCGCGAAGGGACCGTCGGCGTGACTGCCAAGGATAATCGGCTTTTTATCGAGGCGGTGCTGTACCGGTATCGCACGGGCATACCCTGGCGCGATCTGCCCGAGCGCTTCGGCGATTTCCGCGTTGTGCACTTGCGCTTCAGCCGCTGGGCCAAAACCGGCGTTTGGGCCCGGGTTTTTGAGCATTTGGCGCAAGACGCCGACAATGAATATGCCATGATCGACGCAACAATCGTGCGCGCGCATCAGCACAGCGCCGGCGCGCAAAAAAAGACGGCAACGACCAAGCGATCGGCCGCAGCAAAGGCGGATTGAGCACGAAAATCCACGCTACGGTCGACGCGCTGGGCAATCCGACCGGCTTCCATCTCACGCCCGGACAGGCGCATGACCTCGAGGGCGCCGACGCGCTTTTGCTGGGGCTTGAGGCCGACGCGCTACTTGCCGACAAGGCCTACGACGCCAACGAGCGGGTGATTGAACCCTTGCGCCACGCCGAGATAGAACCGGTCATTCCCACAAAGGCCAACCGCAAAGAGCCGCGCCCTTACGACAAAGACCTCTATAAAGCTCGCAGGCTGATTGAAAATTTCTTTTGTAAGCTCAAGCAATTTCGGGCCATCGCCACGCGCTACGACAAGACCGCTCGGAATTTTCTCGCCGCGATCCACCTCTCCGCAGCTATCGTCTGGCTCAATTGATGACAGGCCCTAGCAGCTTGTCGGACTTAAACACGGCGCGATTGTTCGGTTTAGAATCGGCTCGTTGATTCCCGACCGGACGACGAGCGACTGTGGATGTCCAACTTCCGAACGATAGACCGGCAGACCGGATTTTTGCTGCCGCCGTCCGTCGACGAGTGGCTGCCGGAGCGGCATCTGGCGCGGTTTATGGTCGAGGTCATCGACGGGCTCGACCTTCGGGCGATGAGCGCAAGCTATCGCGGCTCCGGCTCGGCCTCGTATCATCCGGCGATGCTGCTGGGCATTTTGGTTTATGGCTATGCGACCGGCGTGTTTTCGAGCCGCAAGCTGGAGCGGGCGACTTATGATTCGGTGGCGTTCCGCTTCATCGCCGCCAATGATCATCCCGACCACGACACGATCGCGGCGTTCCGCCGACGGTTTCTAAAAGAGATAGAGGCGTTGTTCGTTCAGGTTCTTCTGCTGGCGCGCGAGATGGGCGTGCTGAAGATGGGTACGGTGGCGCTCGACGGCACGAAGATCCACGCTAACGCCAGCCGGCACAGCGCGCTGTCATACGAGCACGCGGGTAAGATCGAGGCGCAGCTGAAAGCGGAGGTCGCCGAACTGATGGCGAAAGCCGAGGCGGCGGATGCGGCGGATATTCCCGACGGCATGTCGATCCCCGAAGAACTGGCGCTGCGCGAGGAACGCTTGCGCAAGATCGGCGAAGCACGGGCGAAGATCGAAGCGCGCGCCAAGGAACGCCATGCGCGCGAACTGTTGGAGCATGAAGCCAAACTCGCGGTGCGCAAGGCCAAGACGGCGGCCACGGGCAAGAAGCCCGGCGGCAAGGCGCCGAAACCACCGACCGAGGGACCGTTGCCGAGCGATCAGATCAATCTCACCGACGAAGACTCGCGCATCATGCCTGTGGCGGGCGGCGGCTTCGAGCAGTGTTACAACGCGCAAGCCGCCGTCGCGGCGGGAAGCATGCTGGTGGTCGCGGTCCATGTGACGCAGGCGCCCAACGACAAGCAAGAGATCGAGCCGACGCTGGAGAAGCTCGACGTCTTGCCCGAAGAATTGGGCGAGGTCGAAAATCTGTTGGCGGATACGGGCTACTTCAGCGCCGCGAATGTCGAAGCCTGCGAACAGGCCGGCGTCGCGCCGCTGATCGCGATGGGCCGTCAGCCGCATCATCCGCCGCTGGCCGAACGCTTCGAGACGCCGCCGCCGGCGCCGGAAAATGCGACGCCGGTCGAGGCGATGGCGCATCGGCTGAAGACGCCGGAAGGCCGCAATCTCTACGCGCTGCGTAAACAGACCCCGGAGCCAGTGTTCGGCATCATCAAATCGGTGCTCGGATTCCGTCAATTTTCGATGCGCGGACTGGAAAAGGCGCGCGGCGAGTGGAGCCTTGTGACCATGGCCTGGAATATGAAGCGGATGTTCGCCCTCGTCCCCGCCTGAAGCCGCCGTAGGCGGTCTGGCGCAGCTCAAAGCGCCCAAGCGAGGGTCGCAATGGGCGCCTCAGCGAGCGTTTGGGAGGAGATCAAACGCAAAACAAACGCGAAAGGCGGCAATCCAGCCTCGCCGCGAAACCCCAAAACGTCAGTCCGACAGGCTGCTAGTCGATCGCTTGATTCAGTTTTTCAGCCGTATCCGCGCCCTTGAAAGTGTAATGCCACCACTCGCGCGGAAAATTTTCGAAACCGTGGCGGCGCATGAGCGCGCGCAACGTCTCGCGGTGAGCGTGGGC
>DATGDN010000236.1:0-8319 GCA_035310865.1 Pseudolabrys sp.
AAGGCCGCATCGTCTCCTTGCTCGAGGGCGGCTATGATTTGCAGGGCCTTTCGCGTTCAGTTGCCGCCCACGTCACTGCCCTGATGCGCGGATAGGAAATCCAAGCTATCTTCCTCACCTTATGGCGATCCAGAATCGCCGCACGAAGTGCTGGACACCGACATGGCCGAGAACAACGCCGATGTTAAAAAAATGCCCTTCGAGCGGGCGATCGATGAGCTCGAGTCGATTGTCAATCGTCTGGAAGAAGGGAAAGTACCGCTTGAGGAATCCGTTGCCATCTATGAGCGCGGCGAGGCGCTGAAAAAGCGCTGCGAGGAGCTGCTACGCCAGGCGGAGGCGCGGGTCGAGAAAATCACGCTGGACGCCAACGGAAAGCCGTCGGGCAGCGAGCCATTGGATGTCGATTGACTTGGCGCCTCGGTGAGCGCACGAGGTTTTAGAGAGATCCTGCGGCGTCGAATTGCCCGTTGAGGGCGAACTGGTGTAAGTCACCATGGTTGGCCGGACTGGGGCGAAGCCGCCGGACACGAATTTGACCAAGTCAGTTGGAGATGCGCTTTGTCCGAAGCTTCCAAGACACCGTTACTCGATCGCGTCAGTCTGCCCTGCGATCTGAAGAATTTGTCACCCGAGCAACTCAGGCAACTCGCCGACGAGCTGCGCCATGAAACGATCGACGCGGTCGCCAAGACCGGCGGTCATCTCGGCGCCGGGCTCGGCGTCATCGAGCTCACGGTCGCACTCCACTATATATTCGACACGCCCACCGACAAGCTGATCTGGGACGTCGGGCACCAGGCCTATCCGCACAAGATCCTCACCGGACGCCGCGACCGAATTCGTACGCTGCGGCAGGGCGGAGGCCTTTCCGGCTTCACCAAACGCGCCGAAAGCGAATACGACCCATTTGGCGCCGCGCATTCCTCGACATCGATCTCGGCCGCGCTCGGCATGGCCGTCGCCCGTGACCTCGAGGGCAAGAAGCATAACGTCATTGCTGTGATCGGCGACGGCGCGATGTCCGCCGGAATGGCCTACGAGGCGATGAACAATGCTGGCGCGCGCAACGAGCGGCTGATTGTAATTCTCAACGACAACGACATGTCAATCGCCCCGCCTGTTGGCGCCATGTCGGCCTACCTTTCCCGGCTGCTGTCCGGACGCACATACCTGAAATTGCGCGACGTCGGCAAACAGCTCACCGCCCATCTGCCAAAGCGCCTCGATGAATTCATCACGCGCGGCGTCGAGCATGCCCGCAGTTTCTGGACGGGCGGAACCCTGTTCGAGGAACTCGGCTTCTATTACGTCGGCCCGATCGACGGGCACAATCTTGACCATCTGCTCCCCGTCCTGCGCAACGTGCGTGATGCAGAGGCGGGCCCGATCCTCGTGCACGTCGTGACGCAGAAAGGCAAAGGCTATGGTCCGGCGGAAACGTCCGCCGACAAGTACCATGGCGTCGTCAAGTTCGACATCGCGACCGGCGCGCAGGCGAAGTCGAAAGCGAACGCACCACAATACACAAAGGTCTTTGGCGAAAGTCTGATCAAGGAAGCCCGCAAGGACGACAAGATCATCGCGATCACTGCCGCCATGCCGTCCGGCACGGGACTTGACCTGTTCGCGAAGGAATTTCCAAATCGCTGTTTCGACGTCGGTATTGCCGAGCAGCACGGAGTCACCTTCGCGGGCGGCCTTGCCGCGGAAGGGTTTAAGCCGTTCGCCGCGATTTACTCGACCTTCCTGCAGCGCGCCTACGATCAGGTCGTGCACGATATCGCCATACAGCGATTGCCCGTCCGGTTTGCGATCGATCGCGCCGGTCTGGTCGGGGCGGACGGACCGACACACGCTGGATCTTTCGACGTGACCTATCTCGGCTGCCTCCCCGGCTTCGTGCTGATGGCGGCGGCGGACGAGGCCGAACTCGTGCACATGGTCGCAACCGCAGCCGCGATCGACGATCGCCCTTCGGCGTTCCGCTACCCGCGCGGCGAAGGTCTTGGCGTGCCGATGCCCGATGAGGGCAAACCGCTCGAAATCGGCAAGGGCCGCATCGTGCAGGAAGGCCATAAAGTGGCGCTGCTGTCTTACGGCGCGCGGCTCGGCGAATGCCTGACGGCCGCCAGGGAGCTCAAGGCCCTTGGCTTGTCGACCACGGTCGCGGATGCACGCTTTGCGAAACCTCTCGATGTCGAATTGCTCACGCGGCTTGTGCGCGAGCACGAGGTGCTGGTGACCGTCGAGGAAGGCGCTATTGGCGGGTTCGGCGCCTATGTACTGCAGGCATTGGCCGAACACGGGCTGATCGAACGCGGTCTCCGCGTTCGCTGCATGGTCCTGCCGGACCAGTTCATCGATCAGGATGCGCCTGGCGCGATGTACGCGCAGGCCGGGCTCGATGCAAAAGGCATCGTCGCGAAGGTCTTCGAGGCGTTGGGCAAGGACGCCGCCGAAGAAACGGTGCGGCTGGCCTAGCACCGGCTGCACCTGTGCCAGTGACGATGGCCGCCGCGTGGCACGGAGATTCAATGACCGCTCGTGTGCGTGCCGACCGGCTTCTTGTCGAGCGTGGGCTGTTCGAAAGCCGCGCCAAGGCCCAGGCCGCGATTGAAGCCGGTCTCGTGATTGCCGACGAGCAGGTGGTTCGCAAGGCATCCGAAGAAATAGCGGTCGACGCGGATCTTCGTGCCGGCGCCGCGCATCCGTATGTCTCGCGTGGCGGCATCAAGCTCGCGGCTGCACTCGATCATTTTGGCTTTGACCCAAAAGGGCGCATCTGCCTCGATGTCGGAGCGTCCACTGGTGGGTTTACGCAGGTGTTGCTGGATCGTGGCGCAAGGCGAGTCTACGCGGTCGATGTCGGCCGCGCACAACTGCATCAGTCGTTGCGGATGCGGCCGGAGGTAATTTCGCTGGAAAGCAGCGATATCCGCAAGCTATCCCCTGCTCGGTTTGATGAACCGCCCGATTTCATCACGGTCGACGTCAGCTTTATTTCGCTTAAACACGTGCTGCCGCCGGCACTCGCACTCGCCAAAACGCCCGCCAAACTCATCGCGCTGATCAAGCCGCAATTTGAGGCCGGCCGAACCGCCGTCAGAAAGGGTATCGTTCGCGAGCGGGCTATCCATACTGCAGTGTGCGATGACATCGCGAAATTTGTCGCGTCGCTCGGCTGGCGCGTCATGGGAATTGTCGAATCCTCGATCAAAGGCGGAGAGGGCAACGCCGAATTCCTCCTTGGGGCCGCGCGTGACTGAACGGCTCAGCATTGTCCGGCTCGGTCATCGCGGCGATGGGGTCGCCGATACGCCAGACGGAGCCGTCTATGTGCCTTACACGCTGCCCGGCGAGACCGTCACAGTCGAACGCGTCGCCGGCCATCCTGACCGCCGCCACCTCCTGCACGTCGATAAACCCAGTCACGAGCGCGTCGAACCGGTCTGCAAGCATTTCGGCAGCTGCGGCGGCTGCGCCCTGCAACATTGGTCGCTGGCCGAATATCATCTCTGGAAACGATCGCTTGTAGCGGAGGCGCTGGCACAGGCGGGCATCGTCGCACCGGTTGCGGATCTGATCGACGCACATGGTGCAGGGCGGCGACGTGCTGTTTTCCACGCGCGGCGCGGAACCCATGATGTCCTGGAGGTCGGCTTCACCGCTCCCCGCGCGCATCATATTGTGCCCATCGACGTTTGCCCCATTTTGGCGCCGGGGCTTGCGGGCGCTCTGCGCGCCGCATGGGCGATTGCGGAAGTCCTTAAACACGCAGGAAAGCCGCTCGACATCCAGGTGACGGCGACCGACTCCGGGCTCGATGTCGATGTACGCGGGTCGGGCACGATCGATGCGGAGCGGCTGGCCGCGCTGGCGCAGGCTGCCGAAACCAACAAGCTTGCACGGCTTACCCGTCACGGCGAACTGGTGGCACAGCGAGCGCAGCCATTGTTGCGCGTCGGGCGCGCCGACGTGCCGTTGCCGTCGGGTGCCTTTCTGCAGGCGACCGCCGAAGGAGAAGAAGCATTGGCGCGCATGGTGCTAGAGCACGCTGGCAAGGCCAAACGCGTCGCCGACCTGTTCACCGGTATCGGGACATTTGCGCTTCGGCTGGCAGAAAAAGCGGGCGTTGTCGCAGCCGACAGTGAGCCCGCCGCAATCAAGGCGCTTCAGCAAGCGGCCAGCAAAACCAGCGGCCTTAAGCCCGTCGAGGCACAGGTGCGCGATCTGTTCCGGCGTCCGTTTATGACCGCAGAGCTGAAGGACTTCGACGCGGTGGTCTTCGATCCGCCGCGGCAAGGCGCCGAAGCGCAGGCGTGTGAGCTCGGCAAAAGCGCTGTGCCCGTTGTCGTCGCGGTATCATGTGATGCGAATACATTCGCGCGGGATGCAAAAACTCTGACCGGCGGCGGCTACACCCTTGCCGCCGTCACGCCGGTCGACCAATTCCGCTATTCGCACCACGTCGAAATCGTGGCGAAGTTCACCCGATAGCTACTGAAAATCGGTTCCCCCGCCCCACCGGTCCTGCCACATCCTCTCGCCGATGGTGCAGGAGATCCGCGGTGCGTGCGACGAGACCGGGACGACCCGTGGTTTCGGCTGCCGTTCCGCAATTTCCAACACGAGCTTGGTGCGCGTCGCTTCGATGAATTTTTCCCGCTCGCGGATCGGGATCACGAAAGCTCCGGGCCCACCAATTACGCAGTCCTCGTAGTAGACATCGAGATTGTCGATATCCATCGTTCCAGTATAAGGCCGCTTCAGCATGATCGGCAGGCCGTTGATCGTGATTCCGGCGGCCAGGACATCATCACGCATGGGCACTACCAGCGGACCGGCATTATTGGCGCCGTCGCCTGACACGTCGATCACGCGCCGGAGCCCTCTGTAGCCGCTGTCGTCAAAGAGCGGCTTGGCGAAGCGCAACGCGCCGGAAATCGACGTGCGCGAGGCGCGCCGATATGGAGCGCGCGCAATCTCAGCAGCAACCGCATCGGCAGCCTCCGGACCGTCGATCAACCGCCACGGCATCAGGATTTTCTGGTCGAATTGACCCGCCCATTCGACATAGGTGATGGCGATCTTGCCATTAGCGCCCTGGCGCAAGGCCTGCAGAAATTCTTTTGACGTGAGGGCAAGCACATAGCCTTCGCGCTGCAGGGCTTGCTCGTCCGGGTCCATGGAATAGGAAATGTCGACCGCAATCACCAGCTCGACATCGACGGGCACCGCGCCGGAGCGCGTGTCGGCGAGCTTTGGCACCGTTGGGGCAGCCGATGCCGCAAGCGTTAAAGCAGTCGCGGCAATGGCAACAATGACAGCAAGATTGCGAAAGCATCGCCCCATGCCCGAATGCTGACATGCGGCATCGGCGAAAAAAAGGCCGATTGTTCAGCTATCCAAGGTTTCAGTCTCCACAATTTCGATTCCGAAACCGCCGAGACCGACATAGGTCCGCTTGGTCGATGCAAGCAGGCGGATTGAGGAAATTCCCAGATCCTTAAGAATTTGCGCGCCCAAGCCGATCTCGCGCCACTGCTGCGAACGTGCTGCATCCGCGCCGGTGTCGCCATGCGGAATCTCGGCGACCGGAACGCCGGCGGTGCCATCGCGCAAGTATACGATCACGCCGCGTCCCGCTTTTTTGAAGCGGCCAAGCGAAGCGCGGATCAATTTGGCGCCGCCAAACACGTCGCCGATTACGTCGGCGCGGTGCAGCCTTGCCGGGACGTCCGTTCCGCTTGCGATATCACCGTAGACAAAGGCCATGTGGTGCACGCGGTCGAACGGCGTGACGTAGGCAAACCCGTGAAGTGTACCGATTTCTGACGCCAACTGGAATTCACCAACGCGCTCGACCAGTTTGTCGCGGCTTTGCCGGTAGGCAATCAGTTCGGCGATCGAGACCTGCGCCAGTTTATGTTTCTGCGCAAACGCGGCGACTTCCGGGCCCCGCATCACCGAACCATTGTCGTTCATGAGTTCGGCCAACACGCCGACCGGCGGCAGCGACGCGAGCCGGCACAGATCCACGCACGCTTCCGTATGCCCGGAACGCATCAGCACGCCACCCTGGCGCGCAACAAGCGGAAACACGTGGCCGGGCCGCACAAAATCCGCAGCGCCGCTGTTGTCGTTGGCAAGCGCCCGCACCGTGTTGCAGCGTTCCTCGGCCGAAATACCCGTGGTCAGCCCGTGACGGACATCGACCGACACCGTGAACGCGGTGCCGAGCGGAGCTTGGTTCTCGGCGACCATCGGATTGAGATGCAGGTGGCGCGCCTGTTCGGCGCCGAGCGGCGCACAGACGATTCCCGAGGTGTTGCGAATGATGAATGCCATCTTTTCGGGCGTGCAGTGCGACGCCGCGACGAAAAGGTCCCCCTCGTTCTCGCGGTCGTCGTCATCGGTCACGACGACGATTTCGCCTTTGGCGAATGCCTTGATTGCAGCTTCGACGCGCTGATGGCTATCCCGCACGGTCTACCTCGAAGTCGGCGTCACGCGCCTGGCTTGAACGGCCACGCCGTCCCCTCGCCGACCTGGCCGCGGTGCATCAGATAATGATCGGCCAGCACGCACGCTACCATGGCTTCGCCGATCGGCACGGCACGAATACCGACACAAGGATCGTGCCGGCCCTTGGTGGCGACCTCGGTGTCTCGGCCGTACCGATCGACCGTCTTGCGCGGCGTCAATATCGATGATGTCGGCTTGACCGCGAACCGCGCGACGATTGCCTGGCCGGTCGAGATGCCGCCAAGAATCCCGCCGGCGTGGTTCGAAAGAAAAATCGGCTTGCCGTCATTGCCCATGCGCATCTCGTCGGCATTGTCGACACCGCTCATTGCGGCGGTCGCAAAGCCGTCGCCGATCTCCACGCCCTTGACCGCGTTGATACCTATTAGGGCGGAGGCCAGATCGCCGTCGAGCTTGGCGTAAACCGGCGCGCCAAGGCCCGCCGGAACGCCTTCGGCGATGATTTCGATGACTGCGCCGCAGGACGACCCCGCCTTGCGCACGCCGTCGAGGTATTCTTCGTAGAATTTCGCCTGCTTGGCGTCTGGACAAAAGAAGGGGTTCTGGCCGACCTCGTTCCAGTCCCAGCGCGCGCGGTCGACCTTGTGCGGACCCATCTGAACCAGGGCGCCGCGCACCGTAAGGCCAGGGACGATCTTGCGCGCGATCGCGCCGGCAGCGACTCGCGCGGCCGTCTCGCGCGCGGACGCACGGCCGCCACCGCGATAGTCATGGATGCCGTATTTGACGTCGTAAGTGTAACCGGCGTGCCCGGGACGATACTTGTCCTTGATCTCGGAATAGTCCTTGGAGCGCTGGTCGACGTTCTCGATCATCAGCATGATCGGCGTACCGGTCGTGACCTGCCGGCCCGTTCGCTCGTCGGTGAACACGCCGGACATGATTTTGACTGCGTCGGGTTCCTGCCTTTGCGTGGTAAAGCGCGATTGGCCGGGCCGCCGACGATCGAGCTCCCGCTGGATGTCCTCAACGCTGAGCGGAATCCGCGGCGGACAGCCATCGACCACGCAGCCGATCGCCGCTCCATGGCTTTCGCCGAAGCTGGTGAATCGGAAGAGATGACCGAAAGTATTGAATGACATGGGAGTTCCGTTTCTGCGAAGGTAGGTAACCCGCGTTTTGGCGCCGGTCAAATAAGCGGCAATGAACACGTGGTTTTTAGCGTGTCCCGGGCCGCTTGCCACGGCAAAGCCCCATTTCAAAGGACCGGGCGCTCGCTGTTTGCTTTTCCGGCCAAACAGAGGCGTGGCACATTCATCGTTCATTCAGGTGCAATCGCAGACTGGTAGCAGACCAGCATCGGGACCGAACATGCTCTCTCCGAATAAGCCAATTATGTCGAATCTGTCGGTCCCGCGATTTCGCACGGCCGAATTTTCCCCTCCACAAATCGCCGTGCTGTTCGCCGCGCTAGTCCTGCTCATATCCATACCGATCTGGACGCATCCGCTGCCGCCGCTGTCGGACTACGTCAACCATTTGGCGCGCATGCATGTGATGGCGACGCTGGCAAAGAACCCGCAGCTTGCAAACTTCTACGAGGTTCACTGGCAGGTGATTCCCAACCTCACCATGGATCTCATTGTTCCGCTGCTGGCACGTTTCATGAATATCTATCTCGCCGGCCAGACGTACATCGTCATGATGTTCGCGCTGATCATTTCGGGGACCTTGGCACTGAACCGGGCCCTCATCGGCCGCTGGTCCGCGCTGCCGCTGTTCGCGTTTCCCCTGCTCTACAATTATGTCTTCCTCGTTGGGCTGATGAAT
>DATGDN010000237.1:0-2932 GCA_035310865.1 Pseudolabrys sp.
GGCGGCGTTGGCTATATCCGCCTGCGCCAAGAATGCAGAGGATGCGCAAGCCAATGCAGCGGGCCAGGCGACGCCTGGCAGCCAGCAGGACTTCGTGGTCAACGTCGGCGATCGTGTGTTCTTTGAAACGGACTCGTCGGAGCTCACGCCGCAGTCGCGCGCAACGCTCGACAAGCAGGCGCAATGGCTCACGACGTATAGCCAGTACGGCCAGTTCACCGTCGAAGGCCATGCTGACGAGCGCGGCACGCGCGAATACAACATTGCGCTCGGTGCACGTCGTGCGCAGGCGGTGCGCGACTATCTGATTTCCCGAGGCATCCAGGCGCAGCGCATGCGCACGATCTCTTACGGGAAAGAGCGGCCGGTTGCCGTCTGCAACGATATCTCGTGCTGGTCGCAGAATCGCCGCGCCGTCACCGTGCTCGGCGTCAGCTCGTAATTCTGCACCGCGTTTGAAAGACAGGTCGGCAGCGGGAGCGAGCGCGAGGTCGAGTTGACAATCAATTTCGTCGACGTATGCGATGGCGGGCCATCTCATCGAGCCGCGCACGCACAAAGGCCTGAAACCGGTCCGCAGCCGGTGACAACTTGGCGTCTCGAACACGAAGCAGTGAGACGATGTTGCGTACATTCCATCCGCGAACGTTGATGGTAGCCAATGATCCGGTTCGCAGCTCGGCGGCGACAACGTAGCGACTGATGGCAGCAATCCCATAGCCTCGTTTCAGCGCATAGAGGAGTGCCTCATTGGACGCTAGCTCAAGCCGGCGTCTGGGAATTATGCCCAGCCGCGCCAACGCCGCGTCGGACGAGATTCGCGTCGCAGAGCCCTCCTCCCGCGAAATCCAGGTCAATTTTTCCAGACTGTCGTGCGATGGCCGCCGCGGTATGAGCCTTGGCTTGGCGACGATCACGACTTCGTACTCCAACAGGGGTTCAGTTTCGATCTCTGGAGCCGCGACGGCCCCCGCTACGAAACCGAGCTCTGCGCGATGCGATCGAAGTAGTTCGACCGCCTGCACGGCCGTCCCGATCCGCAAAGTAACGCGCACTCCTGGATGAGAGTGAGTTGAAACTCTGCGATGATCTCCGGCAACAGATATGTCCCCGTGAGCGATGATGCCGCGACTGCCACAGAACCAGAGCCGCTCTTCCTGAATTGGGCGGCCCCGATGTCTGCTTGCACCAGAAGGGCCTCGGCTCGAAGCACATAGTTAGCAACGAAATCGCCGGCACTTGTAAGCGCGCCGTCACGCCGTGCTCGGTCCACCAATTTAAGGCCCAATGCGTGCTCGAGTTCGGCGATGTGCTTCGAGATCGCCGGCTGACTGATGCGCAGCTCCGCAGCGGCGAGAACGACCTTTGCCGCGCAAATGCTGCAAAGGCGCGCAAGCGTGCTTCCAGCCTCATAACTTTAGCTTATATTAATGTGCCGATTATGTATTTTTTTCTTGGGCCGATCCTCGGTACCGTCGTGGCATGTCAACCAACTTGAGTTGGGCTGATCCGGGGTCCGGGTAGCCAAAGGAGGAAACCATGCCTGCCTTCATCTGCTCGACCTGTGGTACGCAGTATCCGCCAAGCGAAGCTCCACCGGCTCATTGCCCGGTGTGCGAGGACGAGCGTCAATTCATTCCGCCCGAGGGCCAGTCGTGGACAACGCTAGAGCGGCTGAGGATTTCGCACCACAACGGATTTCGCCAGTACGAGCCAGGTCTCATCGGCATCGGCACGACTCCTAAATTCGCCATCGGGCAGCGCGCACTGCTCTTGTGTACGCCTGAAGGGAACGTCCTCTGGGATTGCATCTCCCTGATCGACGACGCGACGGTCACCTTGATCAACGGACTTGGCGGATTGCGCGCCATCGCCATTTCGCATCCGCACTTCTACACGACGCTTGTTGATTGGAGCCGAGCGTTCGGGAATGTGCCGGTGCATCTTCACGCCGACGACGCCAAATGGGTGAGGCAGCCGGATAGCTGCATCAAGTTCTGGCAAGGCGAAAGATTCGAGTTGCAGAAGGGTATCACGCTGGTCCGCGGGGGCGGGCATTTCCCCGGTGGAGCGATGCTGCATTGGGCGGCCGGAGCGGGGGGCAAGGGGGTGGTGTGCTCGGCCGACATGGCCATCGCGAACCTGGATCGTAAATCCTTCTCGTTCATGCGCAGCATTCCGAACTTCATCCCGCTTTCTGAAAAGACCGTCCGTGCGGTCGGTGCTGCGTTGATGCCCCTCGCGTTCGATCGGATGTACAGTCACCATTTCGAACGGGTGATCCATTCGGGCGCCAAGCAGATCTTGCAAAGTTCCGTAGAGCGCTACGTTGCTGCGATCGGTGGCGCCTATGACCGGGCGTGAAGTCAAGAACGGCAACGCCAGCTTCTGGCCCTGATAATCCGACGGCAGCATCCGTCTTTTGTCCGCTATCATGATGCTGGCGACTTTCGCCGCGCGCGCCCGTATATCCCTATGGTATGGAAACGCTCGCGGCAATCGGCCTCGGTCGGCAGCAACGCCAAGATCGGCGCGGGTTCATTGGCGCGGCCTTTTGGGCCGCCGATCGTTTTTTGGCGAGCGAGTGCGGCGGCTTGACGTCCATGTGGACGGCGCAAATCGCTGGAAACCCGCTTGCCGCAGGCGTTTCGACGATCGCAGCCACAATCTGGTCGTACTCCGCGTGCTATGCTACGCAACCGCTGCTATTTCCAACACCGGCGTGTATTCCGAATCCTGGGAACGGTTTTTCGGAAACAGAACATGCGCGCAGTAACACCAACTTGGCTTCGAACTTGCCGATGACACGCACACGGCTTTGCGCCCTTTTCGCTTCAAGCTCTTCCATCGCGGTGCTGGCGTTAGCACTGCTCATGCCAACCGGGTTTGCGATCGCACAGGATCGAGGCTCATCCGGAAATTTCCTCGACAA
>DATGDN010000238.1:0-1711 GCA_035310865.1 Pseudolabrys sp.
ATTTTCCGGTAAAGCGTACGCTCGGCCACCCCCAAGACAGCGGCGACCCGGCTACGATTGCCTTTGTACTGGTGCAGCAGACCGCGGATATGGCGAGCCTCCATCGCTTCCAGGGATGCGTCGGCCGGCTCGCCGGATGCATCCGCATCCGCCGGGCTCCTGTCCGGCTCGGGCGACTCCCCGAAAACCAAACGTTCGCCGGTAATGACGCCGTGCCCGGTCAATGCAATGGCACGCTGCAGGATATTGCGCAATTCGCGGACGTTACCCGGAAAATCATAATTCGCGAGCCTCTCAATGGCATCGGGCGCCAGCCCGAATTCCTGGTCGCGATGCTGGCTCAGGCGCCTCACCAGCACCTCGGCCAGCGCCGGGATATCCATGCGCCGTTCGCGCAGAGGCGGTATGTTGACGTTGATGCCGGCGAGACGGAAATACAGGTCCTCGCGGAAATGTCGCTGTTCGACCATGGCCATAAGATTCTTGTTGGTCGCAGCGACTACGCGCACGTCTGTCTTCATCAGTTCGCTGCCGCCGACGCGGCGAAATTCGCCGGTATCGAGGGCGCGCAGGAGTTTTGCCTGGATCAGCAGCGGCATCTCGGCGATCTCGTCCAGGAACAGGGTTCCGCCGTTGGCGCTCTCGAACAATCCCTTCTTGAGGCCGACGCAGCCGGTGAAGGCGCCGCGCTCGTGGCCGAACAACTCGCTCTCGCACAATGCTTCGGGGATGGCCGCGCAGTTCAATTCGACATAGGGTTTGCAGTGCCGGCCGGATTGTTTGTGCACGAACTGTGCCGCCAATTCCTTGCCTACACCGGTTTCCCCGTAAAGCAGTACCGGCGCGTCCGAGCGGGCGGCGGCGCTCAGGTTTTCGATCAAGCCGAGGAACGCCGGCGAATGGCCAACCATGCGCATCTCTTCGCAATTCAGGTCGATGGTGGGCGCGAGCCGGTGGATGGTCTCGACAACGAACGGCTGACCATCGGCGGCATGCACGGGGTAAGCCTTGATCCGGACGTGGTCCGGGTGATTGGCGCGATCGTAGTGGGTGTGCAGGACCTCGAACGGCTTTTGCGCCAACAGCACCCGTTCGTGCGGGCACGCTTCGCCGTTGAGGTGGCATGGGACCGGTGACCGATGCGAAATCTCATGACACGGCCGCCCGACCACCTCCTTCGGATCAACGCCATAAGACGCGCAATACGCCCGATTGGCTGCAACGATGCGGTAGTCCTTGCCGATGATGACTGCCGGTGTTTCGTGCGTATCGAGCAGCGACTCGATAATGTTGCCATTGTCTATCGTTCTCATAATTCCCACCTCCGCCTGATGCAAAGTATCAGACAGAAATGTCATAGTCAAAATGTCAGGCGCCATGACAATTTTTACTAGGTCAGGCTTGCCCCAACTGCGTCCGAAAGTCCGTTGCGGCCTACGCATGGCATTCGATTTGTTACTTAACGCCATGATCTGGTGGAGAAAGTCTGCGCCAGTCAGCGCTTCGTCATGATTGACAGTGATCCGTTGGACCAACGGTGGTGGGCTGGCATGTCCGTTGCTTACGAACCCTGGCGTATGCGCCCCCCGTCATGTACTGAGTCCGCTATGCCGGCATAAAAACATGGGTTGCGCAGAGTCAGCTCTATACACGTCGTTTTTCTTTAATCAGCTGAGGGTATCGCTTAATCGGGTGCATTTCGCAGGTTCAC
>DATGDN010000239.1:0-2576 GCA_035310865.1 Pseudolabrys sp.
AGACCTCCGCATACCTACATTTACAGGCCGCGTCAGAATTCCTATGGACCCGCTGGGAAGCGGTCAACCACAGGCAGAGCCCTTCTTGCACCTTGGCGCGCCTTCGCTGATATTGTTAGCTGGAGCCGCCCTACCGGGCCAACAACGCCCCGCCACGACAGGCGCAGATTTTAAGGGAGACGCCGATGAACACCAGAACCTCAATCGGGCTAATGGTCGCTGCCGTGTTTGCGGCAGGCGCAATGCCCGCCCTCGCCCTCGACCTAACGGTCACACACTTCGGTACCGGGATGTACGGGGTGCCCTTCGCGGTCGCTAAAGAGAAAGGCTACTTCAAGGAGGGCGGGCTTGATGTCACCGGCTTCCTCACCTCCGCGGGCGGCGGCACCACAATTCGCAATGCCATGGCCTCCGAAATTCCATACGGTGAGGTAGCGCTGCCGGCTGCAATTGCCGCAATCAAGCAGGGGCTCGACATCACAATCGTACATGGCGGAGTTAATAGCGTCGCCGACCAAGTCTGGATCACACGCAAAGACGACGAACGTATCAAGACTGTTCAGGATCTGAAGGGCAAAAAACTCGGCTACTCGAGCCCGAAATCGGTAACCGACATGGTCACCACGATGATGCTAAATGACAACGGTCTCACGAACCAAGTGGAGCGCCGCTCGGTTGGCTCAATCGGCGCCGGCGTCACAGCGCTGCGTGAGGGCGGGGTCGATATGATTTACGTCACCGAGCCGGTGTGGAGCAAAGAGAAGGACAATTTCCGCCCGGTGTTTAATTCTGCCGACTGGGCGCCGCACATCACTCAGACCGTCGGCATCGTAAAGACCGATTACCTGAAGAAGAACCCGGATAAAATCAGAGCCATCATCGCCGCACGACGCAAGGGCGTGGAATTTATCCGTCAGCATCCGGACGAGACGGCACCGATCTTTGCGCGCGAGTACAAGATCTCTGTTGAGCAAGCCAAGACCGCCCTCGACCACGTTCTCTCGGTCAAGGGCGAGTACTGGAGCATGGGCGGATTCGACCGCGAAGGCATGGACGCCATGCTGAAGGGCCTGCACCTGGTCAATGCGATCGAGCCGGGTCCTTTTGACTGGTCTAAAGTGGTCGATGAGAGCTACCTGCCGCCGGACTTACGCACGAAAGCTCACTGAGCCCTCGCATGAGCGTGGCCGCGAAGGACCTGCACGCGTCGATGTGCGGCGTAACCAAGGTCTTTCCCGCCGTGGAGGACCATCCAGCCGTGCATGCCTTAGGGCCGGTGGACCTCGATCTGCGCCTAGGCGAATTTTTCTCCGTCGTAGGGCCCTCCGGCTGCGGGAAATCCACTCTTCTTGATGTCCTTGCGGGGCTTTCGCCAGCGAGTGCTGGCACCGTCGCTTTCGAGGGACGTTCCGTGACGGGCCAGGTCCCGGAGGGGATCGGAGTAGTTTTCCAGGAGGACGCAAGTTTTCCCTGGCTCACCGTGTGGGACAACGCCGCGTTCGCGTTGCGGCGTGCCGCCGTGTCGGAGTCAGTAGTACGCGAACGCGTTGACCACACGCTGTCATTTATGGGGCTTGCGGATTTTTCCTCCGCGTATCCGGCGCAACTCTCTGGCGGTATGCGCCAACGCCTGTGCATCGCTCGCACGCTTATTACGCGTCCCCGTCTCCTTCTGCTCGATGAGCCTTTCGGCGCCCTCGATCAGCAAACGCGTTTGCTGATGGGTGACGAATTGCTGCGCATTTGGCGAGAAACCGGGGCTACCATTTTTCTTATCACACACGCTCTCGACGAGGCCGCCATGCTTTCGGACCGGGTCGGCGTGATGTCGGCGAGGCCGGGACAGTTGATCGAGATCGTCGAGACGCGCTGGCCCCGCGATCGCGATAGTACAATCGTGAGCCGGCCCGAGTTTGGCGAGGTCACGGGTCGGCTTTGGGCGCGACTGCGCGGTGAGTCCCTCAAGGCACTGGAATTGACGGGGGTGCGTCGCGGAATGGTGATTGCGTCATGAGCCGAGCGGGATTTATCCGCCTGTTAGTCGTGGCAGCTGCGATTTTCGGATTGGAAGCCGCCTGTCGGGCCGGCCTAATCGATCCCATCACCATCATCCCGCCGAGTGCCATGACGGCGGGTGCCTGGAATCTCCTTGTGTCCGGCCGTTATACCCAAGACATTCTGCTTACGCTCGGAAGCGTCGGCCTTGCGGCGGTGTTGGCGATCGTCGGCGGGTTTGGGCTTGGCTACGGCCTATTCCGCCTGCCGCGGCTGCGACACGCGCTCGACCCGCTGCTCGCAAGCTATTACGCAGTCCCTACTTTCATCTTCTACCCGCTATTCATCGTGCTATTTGGGCTGAACCGCCTGCCCCTCGTTGCCATTGGCTTTGTGTTCGCGGTGGTCGCGATGGCGATTAACACGCTGACGGGCTTTGAACGTGTGCCGCCAGTGTTGCGCCGCACGGCGAAGGCCCTGCGCCTCTCAGAGCCAGCAACGCTTGTGCAAATCACAATGCCCGCCTGTGCGCCGTACCTGTTAACCGGCGCCAAGCTCGTGATCGCTTATTCCTTCATAGG
>DATGDN010000240.1:0-4749 GCA_035310865.1 Pseudolabrys sp.
TCGGCGACGACCAGCAGTTCGAGCGCTTTCAAGCCTTTCATCGACTCGGGGATGCGCGTGATGCTGTTGCTGGCATGGCCTTGCACGAACATGGCCCGCACGTTGTCCTTCTGCCCGACCTGATCCTTCGGCAAGATCGCGGCGTCGAACCAACGCGTCAGCGGGATGCCGGGCGCATTCATCATCTTAGGATCGTCGAAGCGCGACTTGAACCACTCGAAGTCGGTCTCCCAGACGCGCGCCCAGTGTTTCCAGGCGCCTTCGGCGAGACCGTAGTAGAATGGTAGGGTCACGATATCGAGACCGACGTCGGTAGCGCCCTGCACGTTGTCATGACCGCGCAGAATGTTGGCGCCGGTGCCGGGTGCGCCGACATTGCCCGTCATCAACAGCGCGATGCAGCTCGCCCGCACGTTGGCAGTGCCGACCGAATGCTGGGTTTGCCCCATGCACCAGATGATCGTCGCCGGCTTCTGCGTGGCGAACATCTTGGCGATGCGTTCCATCTGCGCGCCCGGCACGCCGCTGACGCGCTCGCATTCCTCCGGATTCCACTTCTCCACTTCCTTGCGGAGATCCTCGAACCCGTAGACACGCTGGCGGATAAACTCCTTATCTTCCCATCCGTTCTTCAGGATGTGCCACATCATCCCGTACAGCACCGGAATATCAGTGCCTGGACGGAAGCGGGCGTATTCGGTCGCATGCGCGGCCGTGCGAGTCATGCGAGGGTCGAAGACGACGAAGTTACCCTTGTTGAGCTCCTTCGATTCCAGCATGTGTTGCATGCCGACCGGGTGCGCCTCGGCAGCGTTGCTGCCGATGTAGACCAGCGTCTTGGCATTGCGCATGTCGGTGAGGCTGTTGGTCATCGCGCCGTAGCCCCAGGTATTGGCCACGCCGGTAACGGTGGTTGAATGGCAGATGCGCGCCTGGTGGTCCGTGTTGTTGGTGCCCCAGTAGGCGCCGAGCTTGCGGAACCAATAAGAGGCCTCATTCGTCATCTTGGCCGACCCAAGCCAATAGACGGCATCAGCACCCGATTTCTGGCGGATCTCGGTTAGCTTGTCGCCGATGTCATTGATGGCCACGTCCCATGAAACGCGCGTCCATTGGCCGTTGGTGAGCTTCATCGGATATTTTAGACGGTGCTCGCCGGAAACGAGCTCACGCACCGAGGCACCCTTGGCGCAGTGCGAACCGCGGTTGATGGGCGAATCCCAACTCGGCTCCTGGCCGACCCAGACGCCATTCGAGACTTCCGCCGTAACGGTGCAACCCACTGCGCAATGTGTGCAGATGCTCTTACGGATGGTGGCACCGGCGATATTCGGGCCGGCTGCTTCCGCCTTTTGCACGGTCGCAAGCGGCAATGCGCCGATAGTGGCAAGGCCACTCGCCACCAGACCGGATTTGCGCAGGAAAGTGCGGCGGTCGAGACCGCCGGCGGCCTGATTGCCGACTGTCGCTGCGAGATGGCTGCGACGTGTCTGACGTTCTGTTCTCTTGATCAGCACGGCTGCATCTCCCTCACTTCGGATAACGGTTGGTATTATAGTAGCTCTGTACGTCGGTCGAGTTCGCCTGATAGCGAGCCTTCTTCTTGTCGGCGTCCGACTCGGAAGCGGCGGCCTCGGTGGCAAGCGGCGCGGCCGCGGTCACAGCAAGACCTGCGCCGGCGCCCATCGCGCGCAGGAAGTCGCGACGGCCTAGCTTTTCCTTATCCTGTTCTTTCATCGCCGTTCCCTCCTTGAATTCTTCCAAACGTTGATCTCTCGCCGGACTTTAGGCCGGCAGCTCGAAGGCTTCTGTTTCGATATCCATGAAGATGCGGCCAAGACTCCCCAGCCGCCGATAGAAATCCGCAGCCGCGGCGTTTTCCAGATCGACGAAGAAACGAGAAATCCATGGCGCCATATGTTTGTCGAAGATCAAACGATCGGAATCGGGCGGCGCCGGCAATCGGCGGCTCGCGAGACCGGACATGATCTCGCACAGGATTCCTGCATGATCTTCCGGTTCGACCACACCTTCAGCACGAGCGATGCCTATCTTCGCCAGATCATCGCGCAACCGCGCCAGCGGACGCTCGTGCAGGAAGCCGGTCAAATAAAACGAGCCATACGGCAACAGCTCGCCGCGACCCAAACCGATGAACAGGTCGAAAAATTCGCGCTCGACGCTTTCGGCGTTGGTCCTGCCTGCGGCATCGGCAAGCGCAGCATGCGCCAGCCCGAGCGGCGAGGCATCGGCGCGCAATTGCGAAATTCGCGACAGCAATCCGGCATCCGGAGCACGCACCAACAAAGCTGCGAGCAAGGCGTATTCCTGCGCACGCGCGGCATCCACTTCTTCGATGTCACCGGCCATCATCTTTCCGCTGTAAAGATCCGGCCGCAGGACTGCACGATCCACTCCGGTCGCAGTTTCAATTGAAACCACCCTTTCGGCTGGTACCCTTATCCAATTCGATACCGACGGTTGGGAAATCCCGATCTGACGCGCAAGTTGGCTCACGCCACCTGCGATTCGGATAGCTTCGGAAAGGCCCGGATCCCTCATCCGACTCACTTCTTTCGAATTATGGTAATAAAAGCGTATCGGCCCAACAAAGGATGGGTCAATAGCTTCGGGCTATGGGCCGGTATCAATCTTCCGGTATTTCATCGCGGTATTGCGCCACCGTGGCGCCGCGCAATTTTTTCTGCAGGCGGCGACTCGGCCCGGTCATTTTGCGTTGCAGCATTTTCAGTGCGATGCGATAGATCGCCTTGGGCCGTCAAAGGTGTGTCGACCGCCCGCGGAGGCTGCTCGGCCTCGGGTGAAGTTCCGGTCGGTGAAGGCGCAACATTCATCGCGCTTTCTACGTTTACTTCCGGCGACTCGGGTTGGGCGCGGTCTGCGCGTGGTGTCTCTCCGAACAGTTCGGACACCATGCGCTGAACGTCGAGACCGGGGTCGAGATCTCCAAACCCCGGAATTCCGTCTGGCCCAACTGCATCCCAATAGTTCTCGGTTGGGCCCATAAAATCCCGGATCGCGGGATCGGCCGACCACGCGCGACGAAGCGCCGCATGCCGGAGAGCATCTGGCACGCCCTTCTGCAAGAAGGCGGAGATGTCGGTGCCGGCGCCAATGGACTCGATGGGCGGCAGGTTGCGAACATCAAAATCCTGAGCACCCGGCGCGGAAGTGGTCACGCCAGAACCCGCTTCTTCACCTTCACAGCGCGCAGAGAGCGCATCCGCTTCGCTGCCTTTTTCATCCTGCCGTATACCGACCTCGCGTTTGCGGCGCGACCAACGGCTGAGAAAATTGTCCGGATCGTTCATTTGCGATCCTCCCCTGTCGACGGGCCGCGACGCGCCAGCGCGTCGGGATTTGCGCGATCGCGCTTACGCTTCACGAACGTGCGCTCGACATGGTGTTCCGCCACGAAAGCCGCAACGGCCTCCTGCAGCGGCTCCGGCATCGGTAGAGGCTCAACGATGTTGGCGCCCGCTTCAGTCATCCCCTCACCTTCTGCAGGATCCGCCGTGACAGCGGCAACTTCATAAGGCGGGTTGCCTTCGACCGGCCGCAAGATGACCCACAATTGCGGCGGATCCATTTGCAAATTGTCGCGATAGTGCGCGGTTTCCGTCCGATACAACTCCACAGCGGCGGCACCAGCGTAAAAAGTGGTTCGATCACCATCCTCACTCAGTATCGTCCAGGCCGGCGTGTCCGGCACGCCAACGAGCACGTTGACCGGACGCCAGTGAAAATCGACCCACTGACTCGCGCCTTTGCTGCGCTCGACGATGACGCCGACCTCAATGCTCGCAAGCGGCACTACGGTGCTCAACTAACTGACTCCAGGTGCTGTACCGGCAATCCTGTCAATAGGTTCTGTGGCTTCATACGGATTGTCTTGTCGGACGCCATCGCCAAAATCAGATAGACCGGTTCGCCCCTGACTTTCTCCATCATCAGCGACGGGTCGGCGAACGTAAGCCGAAACAGGCCGACCACGCGCGCCATCATCGCCTCATCGATTTCTTCACTGTGCCAGAGCATATCACCGATCCTGGTAGCATCAGCATCGAGTCCGACGTACCAGGCGAAATTGACATCCTGCAGCTCTGACAGAGCTTCGATGCTGACATCGACGCCGAGCAGATGTGCTATCCAGCGCTGCATCGCCTTCGCCAACGCGTCGAGCCCTTCGCGGCCGGCCGTTAAATCGAGCGCCATGTCGAACTGATCGCTCCGCTCCCAATAGCTTTCGGCGTTGGCGCCGTTGATGATGTCAATTTCAGCCTCGGCTGGAATCCCCAGCATGGAAACCAGCGGAGTTACCGGGGCTGTATTGACCCCACCTATGGTCTCCTCATCCGCCGCTATCAGCGATCCATCGTGAAGTGTGACGCGCTGGATACGGAAAAAGAGTTCTGCGGCGCGCAGCACACGCGCATCTTCGATTCCATCGAGAGCATTGCGAAGGATCACGTGGGCAAGCTGGTTGATGAAAAGCGGCGGGACGGCACCAAAGCCATTGCGTACCAATTCCCTGAATGCCGCCTCGAGCGTCTTGTGGCGCAGCAAATGGTCGCGAAATCCGATCATAAGCTTCCAGTTTTCGCGCGCATCGGAATCCGCAATAGCGGCAATATCGGATGAAGAAACCGGCGCTCGTGGATCGGCCAGCAGTGCGGCGTGCAGCGTGCGCTCTACCGCGCAGGCCTCCGGCGGCGGCAGCAATTCCGG
>DATGDN010000241.1:0-7582 GCA_035310865.1 Pseudolabrys sp.
ATTTAGGAGCCGCGGCTTTTTCTGCTGCAAATGACGGAAGAAGGACGTGCCGGCACTGGGATCACCCAGCTCATCCGAATGTAACGCCGACCAGTTTTCCCATTCGTGAAGAACGGCACGCTTCGTGGCACTGATCTCATCGTCTTCGCGCGCGGCATTTGGCTGCGCCGCACGGTCATCGGTGACGGACGGTTGCGGCAACGTCTCGGCGGCGCCGATCGCCTCTGCCAGTTCTTTGGCCTCTTCTTTCAAAGCGATCTCGGCGGCCGCGCTGTCGTCGCCATTCTCGTGCAGCATGACCGCTTGCGCCGGATCGTCATGAACGATTGACTCTGTCGCGGCACTTTCGGGCGCGATGCCGTTCGCCGACGCGTTCTGATCGGTAACGTCATCTTCCGCCGCGCTCTCATCCGCCTGCGCGTACTTTCTTTCCTTCAACGGCGGTTGACGGCTGCTCTTGGCGTGGTCGCCCAGCGCCTGCATGCGTTGCCTGACCAGCATACGCCCCACTCCCCAGCGGATCGGGGGGATCATAGCGCAAGTGGTAAGGGAGTACACAGTGTGGCCGGGGGCCTGTGTGTTGTTCCCCCGGCGTGGATCGAAACGCCGCCGGTGGGCTCGTTTGCCATTTTGCTCACGCGCGCATAAGCGCGTTTACGCGCATCTTCGACGCGCTATGCGCGCTTAGCCCACCATACGGCCTTGATCGCGCAGAGCTCCGGCTGTGTTCCGCCGGGTGTGCAAGTCTTCAACCGGTCTTTTTCAGAGTTGCAGGAACAAGGGCAGGAACGGGCCGTTGCCCCGATGAGTGTGTCACCCAACATAACATAATGACACAAAGGGGCTGAGACCACAGGAGAAGCCACATGGCACGAGATACGACAGAGTTCGCCCAGCAAAGCGGCGAACGCGCAATGCAGGCGGCCACGTTCGGAATGACATGGGCGCGGGAATTCGCGGAAGAGAGTCTGAGCCAAAGCAGGCAGGCGCTCGACGGGTTCCTCAAGGTCAGCCGCAAGATGGCCGAGGATTTCGAGAACCAGGCCTGCGCCATGCGCGAGCACACCACCGCGCTGACGGAAAAGACGCTCGCGAACACGATGGAGTTCGGGCAGAAGCTCGCCCGCGCGAAGGAACCGCAGGAGATCGCGCAGTGCCAGAGCGAGTTCATGGCCCGGCAGGCGCAGACGATCGCGGACCAGACCAAGGTCTTCGGCCAGAAGATGCAGAAGGCGGCGCAGGAGTTCGCGCAGACGACGTCGAGCGCCGAGGCCGGACGGCGCACCGAGGATGCACCGAGCGTGGTGGCGGGCATGTCCTCGCGCGCGGAGCAGTCGTCGAGACGCCAGCGCACGGAGGTGTGAGGCGTGTGGTCATTCCCACGCGCTTCAGTCCGCAATCGTCGAAGCGAAGCTTTAGGCGGTTCCACTTCGGCGGGGAAAACCGGAGCCCGTGCGATGGCCTTCACATGGGCTCCGGTCCCCGCTTTCGCAGGCGTCATCACACTCTCAGGAAAAGCACCTGTTCCGTAGGGAACGGAATACCGGCTCCCATGTTGGCCTAACGACAGCGTTGAAGCAGTGAGTCCGCAAATGAGCCGCGCTGACCAATACATGAGCCTGGCCGAGGAAGTCCGCGCCAAGGCGGCAAGCGAGGAAAGCCCGGTGCTGAAGGCCGAATGGGAAATCCTCGCCGAGACCTATGTCCGGCTGGCGGAGCAATCGGGCGATGGCGGCAGCGCGCCGGCCTACGATCCGATCGCGGACATGCTCGAGCGCTCGAGCAGACGGAAGTGAGCGGGCGCCTTTCGGGCGGTGGTTGACGGAAATCAATGCCGGCACGGCAGGAGGTTGTCATGCTGTGCCGAAAAATCGCGAAGGCTTTTCGACGATGAGATGGAACCAGGCGATTGTCTACGTGGCCGGCGCGCTGATGTTTCTCGGCGTCGCGTTGTCGGTTATCGAGCCGCGCAGCGATCACTTTCGGTGTCGTGCTGATGGTGCTGTCGCTGTGGATAGCGCGTTTATCGTCCCACCACGTGCCGTCTGATGCTGGAAGGCAGTGCGCCCGACCTATCGCCTCTGATAGGCACGCGTGAAATTTTCACACGCGATCCCGTCGCGGTCTGCATCAAGGTGTTTCCAATATCCCGGTCGACCGATGCGTGATGGTGCCAAGCCGACCATCCTTGCAGCAGTGCAGCTTGGGGACGCGGCCAAATGTTTCAGAGTCAGGCCGATCGGCCAGGGACTGTTTGCCAAGTACCAAAAGAAGCCGAAGCTGCAGATCGCGACGACGATCGATAAACTCAACTGTCGAAAAAATCGCCTAAGCCTGGGTCCGCGATCCCATCTGCCCGAGACTTTGTTGAAGCGCCCCTTCAGATCACGCAAACGCTTCTCGGCACCGGCACTGTCGTTGTGAATGACATCCGGCTGAGACGGCTTTTCGTGTAGCGCCAGGGCCATGGCACCAATCGACCGGGAAAGGGTTCAAAAAGCGTAATCGCTTTCACGCAAAAGGTACGGAAAGCCTGGCCTTTGGCGCTTCTGGATCCCCATCGCAAGTCGGCTGTAGCCGACTTGCGCACGTAATACGGCCAACATCGGGTAAACCCGATGTTGGCGCGCGGGGATGAGCGGAGGTTGTTGACGCTCTGTCGTCATGCGCGGGCATAGCCGTTCGAAGAACGGCGTGCTTTCGCACGCCTATGACCCGCGCATCCATGATGAGGGGCAGCGGGCATAAGTCTTACGCGCGTGCACGCTGATCGGCCTCATGGATGGCCGGGTCAAGCCCGGCCATGACAATTTGAGAGTCACTGCAAGACGGACGAATGCGCCATCACCGCCCCTGGTACGACGGCGTGTGCACGATCAGCCCGTCGAGCGCTTCGGTCACCTTGATCTGGCAGGAGAGGCGCGAGGTCGGCTTCACCTCGAAGGCGGCGTCAAGCTGCTCTTCTTCCTCGGCCGAGGGCGGGCCGACAACCGGAAACCATTTCTCGTCCACATGCACCAGGCAGGTCGCGCAGGTGCAGGAGCCCCCGCATTCGGCGACGATGCTGGCAATGTCGTTGCGCAGCGCGGTCTCCATCACGGTCGAGCCGATCTCGGCCTCGACCGTGTGCTGCGTGCCGTCGTGTTCGATGTAGGTGATCTTGGGCATTGGGCTCGAACCAAACTCCGCTCATTCCCGCGAAAGCGGGAATCCAGGGCGGCATGGAAGTGGCGTCGTGTGGCCCTGGGTCCCCGCCTTCGCGGGAACGAGCGGCAGAAGGCGCTTGAACGCAGGAGCAAACATCACGCCACACCCAGCTTCTTCTGCAGGCTGGTGGACGAGGTCGTGTACTGGAACACCAGCTTCTTCTCCGGGAAGACGTAGCGGTGCGCCTTCTGCGCCATCAGCGCAGCCTCGTGGAAGCCGGAGAGAATCAGCTTGAGCTTGCCCGGGTAGGTGTTGATGTCGCCGATCGCAAAGAGGCCGGGGATGTTGGTCTCGAACGCGGCCGTGTCCACCGGGACGAGCTCGCCATCCATCTTGATGCCCCAGTTCGCCAGTGGCCCGAGCTTCATGGTGAGGCCGAAGAACGGCAGCATGCAGTCGACCTCGACGCGCGAGAGCGTGCCGTCATTGCCCTTGATCGAGCAGGCGGTGAGCACGCCGTTGTCTCCCTCGAGCGCCGTCACCTGGCCGATCTTGAGGTCCATGTTGCCGGCCGCGACCAGCGCGCGCATCTTGTTGACGCTGTCGGGCGCGCCGCGGAATTCGTCGCGCCGGTGCACCAGCGTGAGGCGTTTCGCAATCGGCTGCAGATTGAGCGTCCAGTCGAGCGCGCTGTCGCCGCCGCCGACCATCAGCAGCCGCTTGCCGCGGAAGGCATCCATCTTGCGCACCGCGTAGAACACCGACTTTTCCTCGTAAGGCTCGATCCCCGCGATCGGCGGTCGCTTGGGCTGGAACGAGCCGCCGCCGGCCGCGACCACCACGCACTTGCATTCGAAGGTCTTGCCGCCGTCGGTTGATACGCAGAAGCCCGGGTTGTCGGTCTTCTCCAGCGTCGTCACCATCTCGCCCAGATGGAAGGTGGGGTGGAACGGCTTGATCTGGGCCATCAGCGCGTCGGTGAGGCCATGGCCGGTGATGAGCGGAATGCCGGGAATGTCGTAGATCGGCTTCTCGGGATAGAGCTCGGCGCACTGGCCGCCGACCTTGTCGAGGATGTCGACGAGGTGCGCCTTGATGTCGAGCAGGCCGAGCTCGAACACGGCGAAGAGCCCGACCGGCCCCGCGCCGATGATGAGGACATCGGTTTTAATGGTCTCACTCATTTATACAGTCTCCGTTTCGTCCTCTTGCCTCTCACTCTCTCCCGCTCATCCCCGCGAAAGCGGGGATCCAGGGCTAAATTCTCCGACTTTGCGGTGGTGCCCTGGATTCCCGCATAGGCGTGCGAAAGCACGCCGTCCTTCGGACGGCTATGCGGCGGGAATGAGCGGAGTTTGTTGCACTTCCTGTCCTTGTCCTTTCGCCCAGGCAAAATTGCTCCACCTACACCCGCTCCTTATCCAATGTCGGGGAAACGCCGCTGCCCGCCCGGGTGATGCGCGTATCCGGAACTTCGATCAGACGCAAGAGTTCCGCCGCGGCCTGCGCGGGCGTGCGACCGCTGGTGGAGAGCGCGATCTCAGCCTTGGCGTAGAGCGGCTCGCGGCTGCGCAATATGGAGATGAGGTCCTCCATGGCGCGGGCGCTGTTCGCCATCGGCCGCATGTCGCCCTGCGCCATCACGCGCTTCATGTGCTCCTGCGGCTCGGCCTTCACCCAGACCGTGAGGCAGGAGGCGAGCAGCAGCTCGAGCGTGCCCGGCTCGGTGACGATGCTGCCGCTGGTGGCAATCACGAAGCTTTCGTGCCGGCGCAGCACGTCGTCGAGCGCCTCGCGCTCGGCACGGCGGAAGGTCTCCTGGCCGAACATCTCGAAGATCTCGCTCAGACTTGCGCCACTGCGCTTCTCGATTTCCTTGTCGAGCTCGATGAAGGGCACGTTCAGCCGCTCCGCGAGCAGTTTGCCGAGCGTCGACTTGCCGCCGCCGCGCAGGCCGATGAGCGCGATGCGGCGCCGGCGCGCATCGCCGGACGGCTCGCCGAATTTCTGCAGCAGGAGGTCGCGCGCCTCGGCGAGCGCCGGCGGCGACAGCCGCTCGAGGAACTGCGTCAGCAGCACGAAATCGAGCGCGGGCTCCGCGCCTTCATGCACCAGCTGCGTGACGGGAAGGCCGATGGCGCGCGAGATCCGCCGCAGCAGCACGATCGAGCCGTTGCCGAGCCCGGCCTCGAGCTGCGCGAGATAGCGCTCGGATACCTTGGCGTGCCGCGCCAGCGCCTTGCGGGTGATGCCGCGCTGGTTGCGCAGCATGCGCACGCGCTCGCCGAGCCGGCGCAGGTAGGCGTCGGTCTCGCGGCCGGCGGGCGGTTTCGCTGCCGGTTTTGCGGCGGGCTTTGCCATTGTTGCCTTTCCGGCTTTGGCGCGGTCGGCTTTCATGGGTTCCGCTGGTAACATGCATTATAATGCCGGGCAATAGGGCTGAGGAAATTGGCTTATTCCGAGGGCAATTGGGGACGGAGGCTGTTGTAGGCTCACGGGCAAGGTGTTATTCGTATGCAAGATAGTGCATAGACGGCCCCGAGCCCGTCCGGGTGGAGCTCTTTCACCGCTCGTCCCCGCGAAAGCGGGGACCCAGGGTGCCGTCGTGCGGCCCTGGATTCCCGCTTTCGCGGGAATGAGCGGGGAGAGTACACACGGCCGAGAAAATTTTCCGGATCAATGAGAGAGGCGATGGACACAATCGACTACCAGACCGACCCCTCGCGCTATCGCCACTGGCGCATCGAGTATGATGGCGATGTCGCCTACCTGATCATGGACGTCGACCAGGCCGGCGGCCTCGGCGACTACGAGCTCAAGCTCAATTCCTACGATCTCGGCGTCGACATCGAATTGAACGACGCGGTGCAGCGGCTGCGCTTCGAGCATCCGGAGGTGCGCTGCGTCGTCATCAAGTCGGGCAAGGAGAACGTGTTCTGCGCCGGCGCCAATATCCGCATGCTCGGCAAGTCGACGCATGGCGCGAAAGTGAATTTCTGCAAGTTCACCAACGAGACGCGGCTTGCGATCGAGGATGCCTCGGAGAACTCGAAGCAGACCTATGTCTGCGCCATCAACGGCAATGCGGCGGGCGGCGGCTACGAGCTCGCGCTCGCGGCCGATCACATCATGCTGGTCGACGACCGCCGCTCGGCGGTGGCGCTGCCGGAGACGCCGCTGCTGGCGGTGCTGCCGGGCACCGGCGGGCTTACGCGCGTCACCGACAAGCGGAAAGTGCGGCGCGATCGCGCCGACGTCTTCTGCTCGATCGAGGAGGGTGTGCGCGGCGCGCGCGCCGTCGAGTGGCGCCTGGTCGACGAGATGGTGCCGAACTCGAAGTGGAAAGAGGCGGTGGCGGCACGCGCGAAGGACATCGCGGCCAAGTCCGACCGGCCGAAGGACGCCAAGGGCATCACGCTGACGCCGATCGAGCGTAAGTTTGACAAGGATCGCGTCTCGTACTCGCATGTGGATGTCGAGATCGACCGCGAGCGCAGCATTGCGACGGTGACCGTGCGCGGGCCGTCGGGTGCGGCGCCGGCATCGGTCGAGGCCGCCCATGCGCTCGGCGCCAAGTTCTGGCCGCTCGCGGTCGGGCGCGAGTTGGAAGACGCCATTCTGCATCTGCGCACCAACGAGGCCGCGATCGGCGTGGTGCTGTTCGCGACCTCCGGCAACGCGCAGGCCGTGCTCGAGCACGACGATTTCCTTGGCCGTGCCAATGGCGACTGGCTGATGCGCGAGATCCGCCATTATCTCAAGCGCGTGCTCAAGCGCGTCGACGTGACGGCAAAAAGCTTCATCGCACTGATCGAGCCGGGCTCGTGCTTTGCCGGCACGCTAGCCGAGCTGGCCTTTGCCGCCGACCGCTCGCTGATGCTGATCGGCACGCGCGAGGGCGACAACAGAAAGCCGGCGGCGATCATGCTGGGCCAGACCAATTTCGGCTTCTATCCGATGGGGAATGGATTGACGCGGCTGCAAACTCGTTTTCTGGGCGAGCCGAAGACGCTGGACACGCTCAAGGGCAAGATCGGCGTTGCGGTGGAAGGCGAGGAGGCCGCCGAACTGGGTCTCGTCACCGCGGCCTACGAGGATTTCGACTGGGACGACGAGCTGCGCGTGATGCTGGAGGAGCGCACCAGCTTCTCGCCCGACGCCATGACCGGCATGGAGGCGAACTTGCGCTTCGCCGGTCCCGAGACGATGGAAACGAAGATCTTCGGCCGGCTGACCGCCTGGCAGAACTGGATCTTCCAGCGCCCGAACGCCATCGGCGAGCAGGGCGCGCTGAAACTCTACGGCAGCGGCGTTTCGCCGACGTTCAACAAGGACAGGGTCTGATGCGGGGCGGATGCAACAACCTCCCGCTCATTCCCGCGAAAACGGGAATCCAGGGCCAATCGCACAGCCGGAGAATTTTGCCCTGGGTCCC
>DATGDN010000242.1:0-5517 GCA_035310865.1 Pseudolabrys sp.
CGCCGAAAGAAACGAAGGTGAGCAGCACAAATACCGGCAGCAGGATCGCGCCGGCCCAAAGCATGTAGCCGAAAAAGCTTGGCATCTTGATGCCGCGCTCTTCGGCAATGGCTGCGACCATGAAATTGGGCGCGTTGCCGATGTAGGTGAGCGCGCCCATGTAGACCGCGCCCATAGAAATGGCGGCGAGCGTCGGGGCAAACTTGTCCATTAATTCGGCTGCGTCGCCTCCAGCGAGCTCAAAAAAAACAAGATATGTCGGGGCGTTATCGAGGAAGGCGGACAGCAGTCCGGTGAGCCAAAAATAGGCGATATCGTGGGGCTGGCCATCGTGCGCCGTGACAGCGGCGAGCAGCCAGTTGAGTGAGCCGGCGGGCCCAGCTTCCAGAGCGGCCAGAACCGGGATGATGCAAATGAAGATCGCGGCGAAAAGGATGGCCACTTCGCGGATCGGCTCCCAGGTAAAATCGTTAGCCTCGCGATGTTCGTCCGGAGTGAGCCAGAGCGATAGCAATGCGATGATAACCAGCGTCGCGTCACGGACGAGGTTCTGCAAATCGATGGCGGTGCCGTAGATAGTGACCGCTATATTGGGCTTCCACGAAGCCGAAAATAGAATGGCGCCGATAATGGCCGCAATCAGCGGCAGGTTAATCAATCCGCGCAAGCGCAAAGGCTCGACACTAGCAGGTTTCAAGTCATCGCCGCGGGCCAACCAAGTATCCAACGCGACAAATATGGCCAGCACCAAGGCGGCGGCAAGCAAGGTTTGAAACCACAGATGGGTCGCGGTCCAAAAAAAACTTACGCCGTGAAGGAAGCCGACAAAAAGCGGCGGGTCACCGAGCGGCGAAAGGGCGCCGCCGATATTGGCGACCAGGATTATGAAAAATACCACGACATGCGCGTTCTGACGCCGCCAGGCATTGGCGCGGATCAATGGCCGCACCAGGATCATGGCAGCACCGGTCGTGCCCACGATGCTCGCGATGGCCGTACCGAGCGCGAGAATGCCAGCATTGGACCGGGGTGTGCCCCGCAGGCTGCCTGTAATCAGGATTCCGCCCGCTACCACATAAAGCGCGTATAGCAGGGCAATGAAGCTCATATATTCGGCCAGTACTGCATGCACGAAAGCGGCAAGAGCAGCAGCCGGGCCGAACACGATCGCCAGCGGCGCCAAAGTTAATGCCGCCCAGAGAGCGGCGATCTTGCCGTAATGCGCGTGCCAGAATTTCGGAAACAGTAGTGGGCCTGTCGCGATCGACAGGAGTATGCCGACAAAAGGCAGCGCCCAGGGCCAGCTCATGGCGGCGCCATCCAGGCCGAAGGCGGCATGAGCAGGTTGCGCCAGCAAGATAAGCAGCAGAGCCGACGCGGCCGGAGTTTTCAATGCGCTTCGTCCCAATTGTCGGCGGCGCGCGCATCGACCCGCAGAGGTACGTGCAATGCCACTGCCGGATCGGGAGCGCTTTGCATCACGCTTTTTATGATCGGGAGCGTCCGCTCGACCTCGTTTTCCGGCACTTCGAAGATGAGCTCGTCATGCACCTGCAGGAGCATCTGCGCGTTTAGCTTGTCTTTCCTGAGCTCAGGCTCGATGCGGATCATTGCGCGGCGAATAATGTCGGCGGCGGATCCCTGAAGGCGAGCATTGATCGCCGCACGCTCATTAAAGGAACGGATCGACGGATTGCTCGCTTTGATGTCGGGATAGTGGCACTTGCGGCCAAACAGCGTGAGCACGTAGCCGTGCTCGCGACAGTACTCGCGGGTCTCGTCCATATAGTCGCGGATACCCGGAAATCGCTCAAAATATTTCTTGATGTAAACGCCTGCCTCTTTCGAGTCGATGCCGAGCTGTGCAGCGAGGCCGAAGGCCGAGATGCCGTAGATAATTCCGAAATTGATTGCTTTCGCGCGCCTTCGCACCTCGCCTGGCATATCTTTGACAGGTACACCGAACATTTCAGAGGCGGTCATGGCATGGATGTCGACGCCATCCTGGAATGCCCTACGCAGCGCCGGGACGTCGGCGACTTCCGATAGTAGCCGCAGCTCGATTTGGGAGTAATCGGCGGAAACGAGCTTCGTGCCGGATGAGGCGACGAATGCACGGCGGATCTTGCGGCCGTCCTCTGTGCGAATCGGGATATTTTGAAGGTTAGGCTCGGACGACGACAAACGCCCGGTAGAGGTAGCCGCCAACGCGTAGCTTGTGTGTACGCGCTGAGTCCTCGAATTCACGTAGGCGGGGAGGGCCTCGGTGTAGGTCGAGCGCAGCTTCGAAACCTGGCGCCAGTCAAGGATGACCTGCGGCAGCTTGTGCCCTTGTTCGGCCAAATCCTCGAGCGCTCGCGCGCCGGTCGACCATTGACCGGTCTTCGTCTTGGTGCCACCTGGCAGGCCCATCTGTCCGAAGAGAATGTCGCCCAGTTGCTTCGGGCTGCCGGGATTGACCTGCGTTCCAGCGACCTTGTTGATCTCCTGCTCCAGTGCCGCCTGCTTTTTGCCGAATTCGTTCGACAGTTGCGAGAGCACGGCGGGATCGACCGATATGCCACGTTCTTCCATGCAGGCGAGAACTCGCGGCATCGGGCGTTCCAGCGTTTCATACACGCTGACAACCTTCTCGGCGGCCATACGCGGTTTCAAGGCCTGCCACAGGCGCAACGTGATGTCCGCGTCTTCGGCTGCATAGGCGGCGGTTCGCGCGATCGGCGTCGCCTCCGGCGTAAATAGTACCTTGTCCTTGCTCTTTACGTTGGTGAAGCGCGACGGGCTGCGGCCGAAGTAACGCGTGACAACGCTGTCCATGTCATGAGCGCCTTTGCCCGCGTCAAGCACGTAGGACATCAGCATCGTGTCATCGGTCGCGCCGAGACGAACGCCGCGGCAGGCCAGCACCAGCCAGTCACGCTTTATGTCATGTCCAATCTTGACAATGCATGCGTCTTCGAGGACCGGCTTGAGGGCGTCCAGTGCTTCGCGCTCAGGCATCTGTCCAGCGCAAAGCTTGGCTGCGAACAGGCCGGACATCTCGCCCTCGTTCGCCTCGCGATGGCCGAGCGGCAGGTAGGCCGCTTCATTTGGGGCTACTGCGATGGCCAGCCCGCAGAGCGATGTCTGCATCGGATCAAGGCTGCTGGTCTCCGTTTTGAGAGCGAGCAGTCCGGTCTCGTGCGCGCGCGCAATCCAGTGTTGCAACCGGTCGGACGTTTCGATGGTTTCATATTTTGCGAAATCGAGTTTTGCCTCGCGCAATGCTCGCAGGCGGCGTTCGGTGAGCGAGGTCGGCGTAAGTTCGGGCGTGCTCGCACTCGCTGCTGAGGCCTTGCGTGGCGCCGGAACATCGAGCGCCAGTTGACCTTGTCCTGCCGTACGGCTCGAAGGAGCAGGCGAGACGGCACTTGGCTTTGCAACCGAAATGGAAGTGCCGCTGTCGCCATCCACCTGCGCGGCGTCAATTCCGCTTTTCTCAGCCACCCGCTGCGTCAACGTCTTGAATCCCATCGACTTGAGGAATGCGATCAGCGTCCTGTAGTCCGGCTCGTGCACGCCGAGGTTTTCGACAGGCACTTCAAGCGGCACGTGATCGTCAAGCGTCACGAGCTTCTTGGAAATGCGCGCAGCCTCGGCATTGTCGATGAGTGCCTGACGGCGCTTGTCCTGTTTGATTTCGCTGGCGCGTTTGAGCAGCGTTTCGAGATTGCCGTATTCGCCGATCAGCTGGGCAGCAGTCTTCACGCCGATGCCGGGGACACCCGGCACGTTGTCGGATGTGTCGCCGATCAGCGCCTGGACCTCGATGACCTTGTCCGGAGGGACGCCGAATTTCTCAACAACCTGGGGGATGCCGATCCGCACATCCTTCATGGTGTCGTACATAATCACGCAGTCGTTCACGAGCTGCATGAGATCCTTGTCGGACGACACGATCGTGGCGGTTGCGCCGGCCTCGCAGGCGATCCGCGCGTAAGTCGCAATAAGATCATCCGCTTCATAGCCGGCCTGCTCGAGGCACGGTATCTCGAAGGCGCGAACCGCTTCGCGGATGAGGGGAAACTGCGGGATCAGATCATCCGGCGGAGGTGGACGGTGTGCCTTGTAGTGCTTGTACATCTCCGTGCGGAACGTCTTCTCGGATTTGTCAAAGACAACGGCGAGGTGCGTCGGCCGTTCTTCCGGCTTCATTTCCTTGAGCAGCTTCCAGAGCATGCTGCAAAAGCCGTAAACGGCGTTCACATGCGTGCCGTCAGGCGTGCGGGGCTCGAATCTGATTGCGTGATAGGCACGGAAGATGTAGCCGGAGCCATCCACGAGGAAGACGTGGTCGCCCTTTTTCAGCGGACGGCTGGCGGGCGAAGCGGCCGCGGATTTGGCGGGCGCGATTTTCGGCGGCTTCGTGGCGGTCTTGGATTTTGCGGGAGCTGGCATGGCCCGAATGTGGGCCGTTGGCCTGTCTTTATCAATGCGCCCCAGGGCGGCTGTGGACTTATTCCGCCAGCTGCAACACGACGCGCTTCGGCGCCACCCAGAAAGGCGAGGGGCGCTCGAACAGGAAGCGCGCCGCAGTTCCGCGTACCGCCCAGAACAGGCAGAGTGAGCCGATGACTCCCGCCGCTGTGACGATCGCGGAGATCGTGCCGACATCTGCGATGAGGCCGCTCTTGAGCACTACTGCGCGCGTTGCCGCCATCGGCAGGAAGAAGGCGAGATAGATGACGATCGAATTACGCCCGCAATAGCGCAGTGCCCTGAACAGGTCGCTCTTTGCCATGAGCGCCGCGGCAGTCACCACGGCGCAGGCGCCGGCGAGTCCGAGCCCGAGCGAGATGAAAGGCATCATCTCGTAGCCGAGATAGACAAGCGTGCTGTTGAGCAGGCCCCAGGCAAGCAAGTCGCCGAGCGCAAACAGCGGCACGGCTTGCGCGCGCAACCACAAAGTGCCAAACGGATCGATCAGCGACAGGAGATAAAGCCGGGCAACGTCTATTGCGCCGTGCTCGTGAATCATCCCGGGGCCTTGACGGCAAACTGGATGGTCATCCACAGCAGATAGAAATATGCAAAATGCACGACCTTGCGGTCGACATATTGCCGCCACGGTCTATCGATGACGTTGGCGAGGAAGAGCCCCGAGATCAGGAAGAAGTCGGGCATGCGAAACGGAAGTGCGAACGCGACAAAGTAATGCAGCCGGCCCTCGCGTTCCATGACAGCCTCGACACCCAGCGTCGAGTGCATCATCACGACAAAGATGATGCAGAAACCCTTGTCGTAATCGACCCAGTCGTCCGTCGTGGATTTGATTGCCGTTCATATGTGCGTGTGACAAGTTGCCGTTTCTTTGCGATCGCCGGAAGTTCAATCTCGATCGCGGCTCTCGCCACTCGATACCGGCTCTGCTATGGAGACGCCGTCGGCTTCGGCCGTAAAGGGTAAACTATGTTGCGGACGGATTAAGAAATGCGCGTTGCGATGATCGGCACCGGCTATGTCGGCCTCGTTTCCGGC
>DATGDN010000243.1:0-8481 GCA_035310865.1 Pseudolabrys sp.
CATTCAGCGCGCTGGGCGCATCGAAGTGCGGCCTGTCCTTGGTGGCCTGCACCATCAATACGTGCGGATTTGATTTGCGGTAGGGACAGGCTGCCTACGGTGTTCGTGCTTGCTTGCATCGGTAAATGAATGCGGTCCCCGGCCCGGCATAAATCTGGGCCGTAGGATTGTCTTGCTTTTGCGTCGCTTGCTTGCTGCATTTTTTTAACGTTGTCATTGGTCTAGTAATACATGGCACAGGCTGCCAAGGGCGAAACAGCCCAGCGCTATTTGGCTCGCGGATGGTCTGTTCTGCCGCTGCGAAGCCGTGACAAGCGGCCGCTGATCGCTTGGGAGCCGCTGCAGACCTCGCGCCCATCCCCTGAGCAGGTCAGCAGCTGGTTCAGCCGTTGGCCGGATGCCAATATCGGGATCGTCACAGGCGAGATATCGAATCTGGTTGTAATTGATATCGACCCCACGCATGGGGGTGATGCTTCGCTTGAGCGCCTGGAGCGGCAATTCGGACTGCTGCCCGAGACGGTCCAGGCGATAACCGGGGGCGGCGGGCGCCATTTCTATTTCGCGCATCCCGGTGGCTTGATCAGAAGCCGCGCGGGCCTTGCCCAAGGCATCGATCTGCGTGGTGACGGCGGTTATATCGTTGCGCCGCCATCGGTGCATCCGAGCGGCCGACGCTATGTCTGGGCGGCCCGCCATTCGCCGGATGAAACAGCGTTAGCAGCGCTGCCACACTGGATTTTGCTTCCGTCAGGCGGCACGCGAGCTCGGCGCACGCTTGCCGATTGGCGTCGCCTCGTTCACGAGGGCGTGCCGGAGGGTCAGCGCAATTCGAGCATTGCATCGTTGGCTGGACATCTGCTGTGGCATCAAATCGATCCGGAAGTCGTGCTCGAACTGCTGCTCGCCTGGAACCGGATGCGCTGCCGGCCGCCGCTCGAGGATGCCGAAGTTGCCCAGGTCGTCTCCAACATCGTGCGTCTCCATTTCAATGAAGGACAGGGCTGAATTTTATCCGGATCGGCGGGGCCTTGCCGGCATCGCTCAGACCGGATCGAAGTAGTGGATTTCCAGAAGCGTACACCCGCCATTCGACTTGAATGGCCCATGATAGGCACCGGGCGGACGGACGGCATAGGTGTTGGGTGGAAATGATCTTCCGCCGTTGCCTTGTGCGTCGTTACCGACGGTCAGGTCACCCGATACAAGGAAGACCTCCTCCCAGTAATCGTGCACGAAGGGCTTCGTCGTGAACACGCCGGGGGCGAAGCGTAGAAGCCGCGTGCGCGTGCCGCGCTTGTTTGTCTCATCGAGCGCGCCCGACAGGATTTTCTGCTCGATGCCTTTGGGATAGCCGGCCGGCGTTTCCCAGCCGACATTCATGTCAAGAGTGTGGAATTCGTCGTGCTTCTTGTTGACGCCCATGGTGCTTCACCATCCGTGCAGGATATTGACAATATCGGCCGGCGCATTCGCCTCGACGGCGCCCAGGCGCCGATACTGGCCGCCGAAGAACACCAGCAGATGACCGCGTTTGGCCTGATTTTCATGAAGCTCGACCACGCGTCCGACGAAGATCTCTTGATCACCACCGTCGTGGCGGTCATAAGCTTCGCATTCAAATGCGATCACAGCGTTCGACAACAACGGCAAGCCGGTCTTGCCGGCCAACACCGTCTGCCCGATCCATTTCTCGCCCTTGGGATACGCGAACTTTTTGGACAACCCCTCCTGGTTCTCGCGCAGCACATTGATCGCATAACGCTTGGCCTGTTGCCAGGCGACGAAACTGTTGGCCTTGCGCCAAATGCTGACCAAGACGAGAGGCGGATCGAGCGACAGTGAATTGAACGAACTAATGGTCATACCAAGCCGCTCGCCGCCAGCCGTCACAGTTGTGATAATAGTGACGCCGGTCGGAAACTGACCGAGCGCGTCACGGAAAGGTCGAGTGTCCAACACAGATTTCCGCCGGTAAATTTCCCCGGCGATCATGTACCAAGTGCCCGTTTCCAATCAAGGAACACGCCATGCTCGCCTTCGAGCGTCATTCAAATGCTGAAACCAATCGCGCCGAACTTGCCCCGAAATCGCTGATCGTTGCGGGCTGGACTGGCCGCGATGAGAAGGCGCTTAATCATCACATCGAGGAGCTCGCGGCGATCGGCGTGCCGCGCCCGTCGTCGGTGCCCGTATTTTACCGCATCAGCACGGCAAATCTCACACAAGCCGCGCACCTGGAAGTTCTTGGACCAGACACCTCGGGCGAGGCGGAGCCGGTGGTCGTCGCGATGCACGATGGATTGTGGCTTGGCGTTGGCTCCGATCACACTGATCGTAAAGCGGAAACGATGGGCATCGCACTGTCGAAACAACTTTGCGCCAAGGTGGTCGGCAAAACGCTTTGGCGTCTCGACGAGGTTGTCGGGCATTGGGACCAATTGATTCTGCGAGCCGACGTCACAATCAACGGTACGCGCCTGAAGTACCAGGAGGGTCCATTATCGGCCATGCGCAATCCCTCCGATTTGATGTCGCGCATCGGGGGTGAAGCAGAATTTCTGACGGGCACGATCATGTTTTGCGGAACGCTCGGTGCCATCGGGGGCATTCGCCCGGCGGCACAGTTTACGGCGCTGCTTGTGGATCCGATCCTTGGCCGTGAGATGAGCTGCGAATACTCTATTGATGCCCTGCCGGTTGTCCGCTGATGATTGACCTAAAGAAGCTCGAATCTCTTCGGGCGCGCCTCCGACCGGCTACCCTTTTTTGCTACCTTCAATGTCGGAACTGTTGTAGCGAATCGCAGTCGGGATAGCTGGCGTTGTGGAAATCAGTAAACAGCAGTTTTTCGAAATGGGTCTTGACGAACGGCGGGTATTGATTGCTGGAGGTGGCCCGGTCGGCCTTCTGTGCGCGTGGCTGCTCGGGCGTCGCGGTCTGCCGGTTCGGCTGTTCGACGTCAATGAAACCCTGCAAGCGGATCCACGCGCTGCCACGACCCATCCCGCTACACTCGATCTGCTGGCCGACGGCGGTCTTGCGGACGACATGGCGCGGGTCGGGCTGGTGGCGCCCATTTTCCAGTTTTGGGATCGGCCGAGCGGCGAGAAAGTCGCCGAGTTCGATCACGCTGTCCTCAAGGAAGACACCAGTCATCCATTCGTCGTTCAGTGCGAACAATTCAAGACCGCCAAGCTCCTTGTCGAGCGCTTGCGAACGCTGCCGAACGTGGAAGTGCTGTTTGCGCATGAGGTGGTGGGCGTCGCGCAGACCGACAGCCTGGTCAGCGTCGATGTGCGCGGCCCCGACGGCGTCAAATCACATTCGGGCGCTTATCTGATCGGCGCCGACGGCGGACGCAGCGTCGTACGCAAGCAGAGCGATATCGCCTTCGAGGGATTTACCTGGCCGGAACGGTTCATCGTGCTCACCACGCCGTTCGATTTCGAAGCGGCTCATGGATTGTGTTTCCGCAGCTACTTCGCCGATCCGGACGAATGGTGCAATTGCTTCAAGGTGTCGGCTGACGGACCGCCGGGGTTGTGGCGTACGGTCTATCCGGCCAATCCCGATCAGTCCGAGGAGCAGTTGATGAGCGATGCGGCCGTGCAGGCGCGGATGCAAAAGTTCTTTCCGGCGTCGCAACCCTACCAAATTGTTCACCGCAATCTCTATGTCACGCATCAGCGTGTCGCGGAAGCCTTCCGCAAAGGCCGCGTGCTGCTCGCCGGCGATTCCGCCCACGTCAACAATCCGATCGGCGGCATGGGATTGAATGGAGGCATTCAGGACGCTGCGAACCTTGCCGAAAAGCTTGCGGCAGTCTTGCTGGACAAGGCGCCCGATGCTCTCCTTGACCTTTACAGTTTGCAGCGTCGCACGGTAGCGACCGAATACGTGCAGGAGCACTCCATCGCGAACAAGAAACGCCTGGAGGCGCGGGATCCGGAAACCCGCCGGCGTAATCTCGACGAGCTTCGTGAGATGGCGGCGGATCGGGCGCGTGCCCGTCAGTTCCTGCTGCGAACCTCAATGATCGCGAGCCAGCGGCGCGTTGCCGCCATGACGTTGACCGAGGTCTGACGATGTTGTCTCCCGCGCCCGTGCCGCAAGCAAAACCGTTTCTTGCCGCCGCTGCACAATTCGCCGGCGGACACGATACACCGCGCGCCTATCTCGAACGCTGCCTCGATGCGCTCGCCGCCTGGGAGCCGAAAATTGGCGCGTTTGTTCATACCAATGTTGATGGGGCGCGAGCTGCCGCCGACGCATCGTCCATTCGCTGGCGTGACAACAGACCATTGTCTGCAATCGACGGCATGCCGATCGGCATCAAGGACATCATCGAGACGGCCGACATGCCCACCGAGATGGGCTCACCGTTATTCGACGGTTGGTCCTCAGGGCGCGACGCTGCGGCGGTTGCGGCTCTGCGCGAATCGGGAGGGGTCATCCTCGGAAAGACGGTGACGACCGAGTTCGCCGCGACCGAGCCGCGCGGCACCCGCAATCCCTGGAATCTTGCTCGAACCCCGGGAGGATCCAGCAGCGGTTCGGCTGCCGCCGTTGCGGCGGGTCTTGTCAGCGCTGCGCTGGGCACGCAGGTGATGGGATCGATCGTCCGCCCCGCCAGCTACTGCGGCTGCGTGGGGTTCAAGCCGAGTGTCGGAGGCATAAACCGGGGTGGCAGTCATGATGAATTGAGCCAGAGCTGTATGGGCGTTCTGGCTGCAACGCTCGAGGACGCCTGGCAGGTCGCCTCCGAAATTGCAGCGCGCGCCGGCGGCGATCCGGGATATCCGGGCTTGATCGGGCCACTCCGTGCGCCGCCGGCAGCCAAGCCCCGGCGGCTCGTCTTTCTTGAAACAGCGGGCTGGCAAGAGGCTAGCCCGGAGGCGAAGCAGGCCCTCCAGGAATCGATGGCACTCTTGGCGCGCGACGGCATCGACATTGTTACCCGACGGTCGGACGAGTTGGTCGATGCCGTGGAGGACGCGATCGCAAACGCCCGCCCGGTGTCGATCCGGATCAATGCCTGGGAATCGCGCTGGCCGCTCAACACCTATCGCAACCGCGATGCCGACAAGCTAAGCCGCGCGATGCTCGCGCGCCTCGCGCAAGCGGAGGCAATGAACCTCGACGATTATCGCGCCAATCTCGACGAGCGGACCCGTGTTCGCGTTCTCTACGATAGCCTGGCTGCGCAATGCGATGCCTGCGTGACGCTGGCGGCTCCGGCGGCGGCACCGATCGGCCTCCGCTCGACTGGCGATCCGGTGTTTGCAGTGCCATTCTCGTTGCTCGGCGTGCCGGCAATTTCGCTGCCGTTACTGCATGAGCAAGGTCTGCCGCTCGGACTTCAGGTAACCGGATTTTACGGGAAGGACGCGAGAGCCTGTGCGATTGCCGGCTGGATGGAAAAAATACTTGCAGGCAGAACTGCGCGCCAATGATTGCAACGAATGATGAGGAGGAAGTCATGCGGCCAACAATCAAGAGATCCCTGCGGGTTATGGCCTTGGCGGTACTGGCGGGGTTCGCCATCGCCTCCGCGAAGGCAGAGGACTTGCAGCTCTGGCGGCACGGCATCGTGGAAGCCAAGAGCGACGCCGGCATTGTGTTCATGGGGAGCAAAGGTGGATTTGCGGAAAAGCAGGGCCTGAAGATCGAGATCAAGCAATTCAAGGGCGACACCCTGGCGCTGAAGGCGCTGCTCGCGGGGGAACTGGACAGCTACGAAGGAAATCCGGGTTCGCCGATGGTTGCGGCCTCGCGGGGTGCTGATATCAAGCTCGTCGGCTGCTATTGGCCGGGCTTGACGTACGCCATCTATTCCAAGCCGGATATTAAGAGCCCGGCCGACCTCAAAGGCAAGACGTTCGCCATCTCGGCGCCCGGTGCGCTTCCTGATCTCGTCGCGCGCGCGGTCCTGGCGCAGAACAATGTACCGGCGGCCGAAGTGAAGTTTACCGTCATGGGCAGCGATGCCGACCGTTTCAAGGCAGTGACGGCCGGCATCGTCGATGCGGCGGCGGCTTCCAGCGGGTTCGCGCCGGCTGCCGAGAAGGCCGGCGTCAAGATGCTCGTTCACGCAATCGAAGCCGTTCCAAACTATGTTCGTTTCTGCATCTATTCGAGCGGAAAGACGCTCGCTGAGCGCAAGGACGACGCTGCACGCTTCCTTGCCGCCGAGATGGCCGGGGTTCGCCATGCTCTTGCGAACCGCGACCAGACAATCGCGCTGACGCGCGAGATCACGCTTGCCAAGCCGGACAATCCGCTGCCCGCATTCACCTACGACGAGGTGAAACGCTTTTCGGCCGTCGACCCGGAGATGCCGATACCGATGAACAAGCTCGCCTGGCTGCGCGATCTGCTGATAACGACTGGCAACCTCACCAAGCCGATCGATCTCGACGCATTTGTCGATACCGATGTCAGAGCAAAGGCGCTGCAAATCAGCAAGTAGCGGTCAAACGAGGCGGTGGGATAGAGCGGGGCTGGTTCGCGCTTCCACTGTACTTTTGTCGGGTTGCCGAATCAGTGAGTGATGGATTAGCGCGATGAGGCTTGCCGTGCCGGACGTGATTTCGAATTCGTATTTCCCGGCCATTGCCGCCATCGAACTTGGATTCTTTCGGAAGGAGGGGCTCGACGTCGAGCTTGAGCTGATCTTTCCGGTCGACAAGGCCTACGCCGCGTTGCGCTCGGGTGCGGTCGAGTTCGTTGGCGGGTCTGCTCATTCGGCGCTCGCCGCTTTTCCGCAATGGGTGGGCATCAAGCTGCTCTGCGCGCAGGCCCAGGGCATGTACTGGTTTCTTGTCATGCATAAGGACCTCAAGGCCAGGCGAGGGGACCTCGAGGTGGTTAAGGGCCGCAGTATTGGAGCGGCGCCCTGGGTCGACATGGGACTTCGCCGGCTCCTCATCGAGGCCGGCTTCGATCTCGATCGGGACCGTGTGAAGATCGCACCGGTCCCGGGCGCGACCGGTCAGAGCGTCAACTTCGGTCTCGCGGCGGCCAAAGCACTCGAGGATCGCAAGATCGACGGCTTCTGGGCCAACGGCATGGGTGCGGAGGTGGCCGTGCGCCGGGGCGTCGGAACAGTCGTGCTCGATGTGCGTCGCGGTGATGGCCCGAAACCCTGTTTCAATTACACCATGGCGTCGATTGCGACGAGCGACCGCGTGATCGAACGCTCGTCGAGTATTGCGCTTGCGACCATTCGGGCGATTGCCAGGACTCACGCCGCATTAAAAAAGGACGTCGTGCTTGCAGCCGAGATAGGGCGCAGGCTCTTTCCAGCGGCGGAGGCAGAGTTGATCGCCGAGCTGATCAGGCGCGATCTTCCTTATTACGACACCACGATTTCACGGGACTTCGTTGCCGGAATGAACCGGTTCGCTCGGGATGTCGGAATCCTGTCGGGCGACGTGCCTTACGAAAAGATTGTGGCGATGCCCAACTGAAGCCGTCGATGACTGTGATGGTGATTTTTCGACTTCGTGTTTTTGAGGTTGTGTCGAATGCTTCGGTTGATGGTTGCTGACGTAGATTCGCCGTCGTATTTCGTGGCCACCGCCGCGGTCGAGCTCGGCTTTTTCAAGGAAGAGGGGCTCGATGTCGAGCTTGAGCTGGTATATGGGGCGAGAAGCGGCCCTGAACGTCTGCGCGAGGGAACGCTGCATTTTTTCGGTGGGCCAGCTTACGCTGCGACGCGGGCGTTCCCGGCCTGGAAGGGTACCAGGCTTTTGTGTGCGCTCGCTCAATACTCCTATTGGTTCATGGCCGTCCGCGCGAATCTCGACGTCAAACGCGGCGATATGAATGCCATCAAAGGGCTGCGAATTTCGTCGTCGACGGCATTCCCCAACATGGCTCTCAAACACATGTTGGCCGAAGCGGGGATCGATCTCGAACGGGATAAGGTGCAGATCGTTCCGAGTCCGACCACCGGCAAAAACGAATTATGGCGCGGGCATGATGGTGTCGACGCGATCAAGCGAGGCGCGGATGCCTATTGGGGCAACGGCATGCGTGCCGCCATCGGCGAGAAGCTCGGTGTCGCAAAAATTCATCTTGATCTGCGGCGCGGCGATGGCCCGCCGGGAGCGCGCCTGTATAATTTCGCGGCGTTGACGACGACCGACCAGCTGATCAACGAGCAGCCGCAAGTTGCCGCCGCCGCGGTGCAGGCCATTGTAAAGACCCAAAAGGCACTCAAGGCTGACCCTTCGCTGGCTACAAAGGTGGGAACCCGGCTTTTCCCGTCGGAAGAGGCGTCGCTGATCGGCGGTTTGGTGGCGCGCGATGCGCCTTTCTATGATGCAAATATTTCGCCGGAAGCTGTCGACGGTCTGAATAAGTTCGCCGGTGCAAATGGGCTGATCTCGCAGCCGGTCTCCTACGACCAATTGGTTGCCCCTCCATTTATTCGTCAGCTCTGGCACGAGACCGACGGCTGGCATTCCACTGTCG
>DATGDN010000244.1:0-11496 GCA_035310865.1 Pseudolabrys sp.
GAACTGCGTTCTTTCGATAATTTATTGGACTTCCGATTCGGCTGAGGAAGCGCGTCATAGATGCCGCATCGACGAATTCGTCGTTTGTGGTATACGGTACGCAATGACCGCCCATCATCATTCGTTAGCATTTACTGTCATTCGTTTGTACGAGAGAAGGAAATTGGCTTGCCTGTCGCAAATTCCAGAATTTTTTTCTCGCGGCGTATTTTTCGCCGCGATATTCGCCGTTTCGTCCCCGATAACTGCGATTGCGGCGGAACTTATCATGTTCGAGCAAGCTGGTTGCGCCTGGTGCGAAACATTCGACCGTGAAATCGCGCCTATCTATCCCAAAACAGCAGAAGGCCAGCGCGCGCCCTTACGGCGGGTAAATATCGATTATCCATTACCGCCGGATCTGACTTTCATCGCAATGGAACGGCTTGCACCCGTGTTCGTGTTGGTCGACAAAGGCCGCGAACTTGGACGCATCCGTGGCTATCCCGGCGAAGACCACTTTTGGGGCTTGCTCGGAGTGCTGATCAAGAAATTAGACGTTGCCGAAACGGGTGGAGAACGAACCTAACCGCGCGAAATAAGTTGCATGGCGCTGGTTGATCGTCTGTATTCAACCGGCGCCTGACAAAATTTGTTGGTGTACGTATGGATTTGCATCATCTGGAAAGCCGCAGTCGTTCCGGCGAACTCGATCGCATGGTCGACAATGCAAAGCGCGCCAGCAATTTTCTCAAGGCACTGGCGCACGAGAGTCGCCTGATGATCCTCTGCATTCTCGCCGAAGGCGAGAAATCAGTAAGTGAACTGGAAGATCTGCTTCGGCTGCGGCAGCCGACGGTGTCACAGCAACTCGCACGTCTGCGGGCTGACGGATTGGTATCAACGCGTCGCGATGGCAAGGCCATCTATTACAAGCTGGCGAGCGAAGACGCGCGCATCATCATCGGCGCAATATATGACGTGTTTTGCAGGAAAATACGTAAGCGCTAGTGTCCGCCGTTTTGCCACCGCTGCGGTTACGGCGACGGGAATAGCTCTGCCGTTCTTCCGGTCAGCCGGTAAGCAACCAACCCGATCCACTCATAAGCAGCCGAATCAAGTCGATCCAAGCCTTCCGCCAGCGTTCGCTCCCATGTCGAGCCGAAATCGCGCGTCGTGCGCCAACCGACTGGATATGGCTCGACGGGGAAGCCTGCCTGCCGGAAGCAATTGACCGCGCGCGGCATATGCTGTGCGGACGTCACTAAAAGCCACCGCTCGCCCGGCTTCGGATTTACGAGCAATTTCGAAAAAGCTGCATTCTCGGCAGTGTTTCGCGAACGCGTTTCCAACAGCAGACGCTCGCGCGCGACACCCAAGCTATCGAGCAGCGGATAGACGAAATCAATTTCGCGCACGCCCCCGCCTAAAAGACTAAGATCGCCGCCCGAATAGACGATGCGCGCGTTGGGGTAAGCGCGCGCGAGCTTGGACATAGCGAGAATGCGCGAACCGCCGCCCAGGACCGGCTCGCCGAAAGCACTTGAGAGCCTTGGCGATATTGCGTTTCCGAGCACCACAATGCCGTCGGGCGCGCCACGCGCTGGATCCCAGGACGGAAAGCGTCTTTCGAGCGCGTGAATGAGGATGTTTCCAATCGGCAGAAATCCCGCTGACGCCAGGACGATGCTGGCTACCGTGATGCGAGCGCCGGCACGTCTCCAGCGCGTCGCGAGCAACACCACGCCGGCTAGCCCGAGAATAATCAGCAAGTTGGATGGCAAGAGAAGGAAGGCGACAGTCTTCGAGAGAATGAAGAACATCAGCGCTTCTTCTTCCAATCCTCGTAACGTTTTTTGTTTTCTTCATTGGGCGGATAGAGCCCGGGCAGTTTCGCCCCCTTCTCCACCTCCTGCACCAGCCAGCTTTCCAGAAGCTCTTGCTCGGCTCCTTCATTGGCGACAAAGTCGACGAAATCCTTTGGAATCACCACAGATCCATCATCGTCGGCGACGATGACATCGTCGGGAAAGATTGCGCAGCCGCCGCATCCAATCGGCTCATTCCAGCCAACAAACGTGAGTTGGTTGACCGATGCCGGCGCCGCGACACCCGCGCACCAGACGGGCAACCCGGTTGCCAACACGCCGTGCTTGTCGCGCATCACGCCGTCGGTGACGAGCGCTGTCACGCCACGCTTGACCATGCGCATGCACAGGATATCCCCGAAGATGCCTGCCCCGGTCACGCCCATCGCATCCGCGACCACCACGCATTTCTCAGGCATGGCTTCGATTGCGCCGCGGGTGGAAATTGGTTTCGACCAGCTTTCGGGCGTTGCGAGATCCTCCCGCACCGGCACGAACCGCAAGGTAAAGGCCGGGCCGACGATGCGCCTTCCGGAAAAGCCAAATGGCATTGCTCCCGCCATCCAGGAGCGGCGAATACCCTTCTTCAGCAGCATTGTGGTGATGGTACCCGTCGTGACGTTCTGGAGAATGTCGAGTGCGGATGCCATGGCAATCCTCATGCGGCTTTCAGGCCGAGCCGTTCGTCGCGCCGCCGGATCCATGCAACGAACGGAATTGCGAGCAACACCATCCAAAGCTTGCCGAGAATCTGACCGGGAAGAAAATCGAGTGACCCAAATGCCAGCCACAAGAATACGATCGAATCGACAACGAGCCCGACAATGCTGGATGCCACCACTGCTGCCACCAGCCGGCGGCGCGCGAGGGGCGTATAGACTGCGAAGTCTGCGAATTCCGACAGCAGGAATGCAACCGCTGACGCAAGCACCAGCGAGCCCGGCGCAAGGCCGGCCGAAAGCGCCGCCCCCCCAACAATCGCGCCAATGCCGAACTCGACACCCAGCCGACGTTGGACCAGATCGCGCAGCACAAGCGCGGCGCCGACCATAAGTACGCCGGAAGGCGCCATGACACCGGGCGCGACCGGAACGAGGCACGGTCCGTCAGGCACGCATACGGTGCCTACATTGCCGATCATCCAGTTGGCTGCGGGGATCGTGAGGCAGAACAACACCAGAAAAACGGTGCCCTCGACGTTCTTGCGTTTCTCGTTGTCGATCATGGCTTCCTTCGACTCATGAACTTGGCAAATCCTCGCGCCCGCAATTGGCAGGCCGGACATGTACCGCATCCATAGCCCCACTTATGGCGTTGGGTGCGGTCGCCCAGGTAACAGCTATGGCTGTCCTCGATCAGGAGATCAAGAAAAGCCTCGCCGCCAACTTGCACCGCCAGGGCAAAAGTTTCAGCCTTGTCGATCCACATCAGCGGCGTATGAATAGTGACACGCTTGTCGAGGCCGAGCGTGAGCGCGACCTGCATCGCTTTTATAGTATCGTCGCGGCAATCGGGATACCCGGAGTAATCGGTCTCGCACATTCCAGCGACGAGATGACGGGCGCCACGGCGATAAGCCAACGCCCCAGCAAAGCAAAAAAAGATCAGATTGCGGCCCGGCACGAATGTCGTTGGCAAGCCGCTATCGGCAAATTCGATTGCTGTCGGCCGCGTAAGGGCGGTGTCCGATATCGCGGCAAGTGAATCGAGCTTGATCAGATGGTCCTCGCCGAGGCGCGCCCTCCAATCAGAATTGAGGGCCGCCATCTGCTCGCGAATGCGGGCACGAACGCTGAGCTCGACGGCATGGCGTTGGCCATAGTCGAAACCGATCGTCTCCACGCGCGAGAACCGCTCCAGCGCCCACGCGAGACAGACGGTTGAATCCTATCCCCCGGAGAACAACACAAGGGCCGTGTCAGACTTCATGACCCCTCCCTACAACATTTGCCGGCGACCATGCTAATGAGTGTCTGCCATATGTAACGGGTGCTGCGATCATGGCCGAAAAAGAAGCTGTGCATGGGATGATCGGCGTCGACAAAATGGGCGCCAAGATCCTGTTCATTGATCCTGCGACTTACGAGACCGTGAAGGTTCTCGACGGCTTCCAGCGGACCGTTCACGAGCTGCTCATCGTGCCGGAGACCAGCCTCGCCTATGTGCCGATCTATGGTGACGGTATCCATGGTCGAAATCCAAATCCGGGCCATACGCTCTGCATCATCGATCTTGAGAAGCGCACCCATGCCGCCGATATCGACCTGCGCCCGTATATTGCACCACACACACTGAAGCTCGGCGTTGACGGATTAATCTACATAACCTGCGAGAACACCGCGGTGGTCGCAATCATCGACCGAAAGACGCAAAAAGTGGTAGGCGCGATCGATTCAGGCTCGACAAACGCGCACCGCCTCATCATCGCGCCTGATGGCCAACGGCTCTATACCGAGAACGAGGAAGACGGGGAGGTTTCAGTCATCGACCTCCCGAACCGCAAGCTGCTCGGAAAAATCAAAACTCCACATCCGCTTGCTGGGATCACGATCTCCGGCGATAGCGCGACGGTGATCGTTGTGTCCGATCAGGAGCCCGTTCTGTTTCTGATCGATACGAAGACTCAGAGTGTCAGAGATACTGTCCGGCTCAAGGACGTCCCGAAGCCTGCCCAGATCGCCCGGTACAGTCCCGATTGGCGCATACTCGGCGTCACCAGTCTCAACAGCGACACCGTGAGCCTGATCGATCGGTCATTCCGCGAGCAGGCCGCGATCAAGGTCGGCAGCCAGCCGATGGATATGGCCTATCGTGGAGACGACCTGTTTGTCGCTTGTCAGGGCGACGGATCGGTCCATGTGATCGACATACCGGCAAGGCGCTGGAAGCAGTGCTTCAAGGCCGGCACCGGCTGTGAATCGCTGGGATTTTTCTAAAAGTCAGTCCCAGCTCGGCGACCAGGTCCAATCCACGATGCGACCGCCGCGCCGGGCAAGACCGGCGATCTCGCGCATCTCGCTATCGCTCAGTTCAAAATCAAACAGAGCGAAATTTTCCTTCAGCCGCTCAACTTTGCTCGTACGCGGAATAACGACAATTCCCTGCTGCACCAGCCAGCGAAGACAGACCTGCGCCGCCGACTTTCCGTGAGCCTTGCCGATCTTTTCCAGCACCTTGTCGCCTTTGGCACCGCCACGCGCGATGGGACTGTAAGCAACAACAGCCATCTTGTGCTTACGGCAGGCCGCCACCACTTTGTCCTGATTCAAGAATGGATGACATTCGATCTGATTGCAGACCAGCGGCTCGCTTGAAATCCTGTTGGCTTCGTCGAGCAGCGCCACGGTGAAATTCGATACGCCGATCTGCCGCGCATAACCTTCGCGCTTCATCTTGGCCATGGCGCCAAGAGTCTCCGCAAGCGGCACACGCGGGTTCGGCCAATGGATCAGCAGCAGGTCGATTACCTCAAGCCGCAGCCTCGCCAGGCTTTCTTTGACGGAACGCTCAAGGTCGTGAGGCGCGAGCAGCGTCGGTTGCACCTTGGTCGTGACCATCACCTCGGACCGACGCCCCGACGCCCGGACGCCGTCACCCACCTCACGTTCGTTGTCATACATCTGTGCAGTATCGATGTGCCGGTAACCGATGCGAATGGCCTGCTCGGTCAGCCGCGCGCAGTCGCGGCCACGCAGTGCCCAGGTGCCAAGGCCTACCATCGGAATCTTGAAGCCTTTGGCTTCGACGACTTGCATCGGCTGATCACTTGCCTTTGGAGTCGTTAGCAAATCCAAGCAGGAATAACGCGCGTCGTCCGGTCTCCCGGCTCTGGCACGCCGCGATCATCGGGTTGGCCATCGAGCCTTCGAAATAATCATATAAAAAGGCACACGATTTGTCGCGTGACGCAATCCAGGCACGCTGCATCTCGCGCAGCTTTTGGACCTGCTTGTCGTCGAGTTTACCGCGCAGAACACGGAACTTTCGTTGAGGATGTCATCCCAGACCGCCCGCTCGCGGGCATAGCAGGCGATGATTTCAGAGGGCGGCATCGCCGTCTCGTTCTTCACGCAGGGCTCTGAAACCACGCCGATGCAGGCTTCCCACGCCCAATTGTGGCCGGTCTTGGCCTTGATACACTTCTGCACTGTCGCTGAATCGCGGGCACTCGGTTTATCCTGCGCAAGCGCTGGCAATGTTGCCAGCAGTGCTCCCACCAGTGCGAATGCAGCGCGCCTCACGGCGTATCCCATTTTGGCGCGTGCGGCGGATTGACGACGCGCATGTTGGTCGTGTTGAGCTTCTTGAGCTCCGCCATCTCCGTATCCGAGAGCTTGAAATCGAACACTTCGAGGTTCTGCTTCAGGTGGTCGGGGGTCGCAGTGCGCGGAATGGCACAGACGCCCATCTGCACGAGATAGCGCAGCGAAACCTGCGCAGCGGTTTTGCCGTGCGCCTTGCCGATGCGCTCGAGCGCGTCGGCGCCTGGCACCTTGCCGCGCGCGATCGGACAATAAGCCACAACCGCCATGCCGTATTTCTTGCAGGCAGCGAGCACCTTGTCCTGGTTGAGGAAGGGATGCATCTCGATCTGGTTGCAGACCAGCGGTTCCGACGTCACCGCCCACGCCTCGTCCAGCATCGTGGTCGTGAAGTTGGCGACGCCGATGTGCTTGGTCTTTCCCTCCTTCTTCGCCTTGCACAGCGCGCCAACCGAAAGCTTGAACGGAACGTCGGGGTTGTTCCAGTGGATGAGAAGGAGGTCGACATAAGGAAGCTTGAGATTGGCGAGGCTCTGCTCAAGCACCTTGGCAAATGCATCGGGCATCAGATCGCCCTGTCTTACTTTGGTGCAGATGAATACATCCTCGCGCTTTACGCCGGATTGGCGCAGGCCTTCTCCATTTTCTTTCTCGTTGCCATAGAAAGCGGCGGTGTCGAGGTGGCGATAGCCGAGTCGCAGCGCCGTTTTGACCGCCTGGACACAGACGTCTTCTTTTAGGGTCATGGTGCCAAGTCCAATCGTCGGAATGCGGGCGCCATGGGCTTCAACGACTTGCATCACAATCTCCTTGAGACAGCGTCGGGAAAGGGTCGATGGAGGGCCGCAAAGAATGCCCCGCCATCGCGGCGGTGCCAACCCGGCGTTCCATGCCACGACGGCCGGGCATTAACGCTGGTGCGACGAAAGATCACGCAAATTTTCCGTTCGTACAAAAAGCGCAATACTCTGAATCGTAAGCTTTTCGTGCCGCTTCTTACATTGGAATAATTCGAGAGTAAAAGAAAGTTATTGCATCATGGGCATTTAATGCTTTTGTGAGGGTCATTCATTACAGTGAGGACCAAATGCGCAGGGTAATTGTCGCGATTGGCTTAGTTGCAATATTGGCCATGGGGGCTGCGGCGGCGCGAGCCGATGATTATGTGCTGACCATCAAGGATCATCGTTTCAACCCGACAGAGATCAAAGTGCCGGCCAACAAACGGGTGCAGATTACGGTCATTAACGATGACCCGACACCGGAAGAATTCGAAAGCCACGAAATGAAAGTCGAGAAAGTGATAGCCGGCAAATCAAAAGGCGTGGTACGGATCGGCCCGCTCAAGCCCGGCCGCTATCCCTTCTTCGGAGAGTTTCACGAAGCCACTGCAAAAGGCACAGTCGTCGCGGAATAGATCATGCTCGGCGCACTTATCATCGTCTTTCGCGAAGTTCTGGAAGCCGGACTGATCGTCGGCATCGTCATGGCGGCAACGCGCGGCGTTCCCGGACGCGGTCGCTGGGTTACGATTGGCATTGCTGGCGGCATATTCGGCGCAGGCATTGTCGCGATGTTTGCGGGCGTTATTTCGGAAACTTTTCAAGGAGCGGGCCAAGAGTTGTTCAACGCCGGCGTGCTCGGTATCGCCGTCGTGATGCTGATGTGGCACAACGCGTGGATGGCGCGGCACGGCCGCGAGATCGCCGACGAAATGCGCCGCGTGGGCACGGCAGTGAGCGAGGGCGCCAAGCCGCTGACTGCGCTGGCCATTGTCGTAGGCTTGGCAGTGTTGCGCGAAGGATCTGAAGTCGTATTGTTCCTCTACGGCATCATGGCCTCGGGGACATCCGGGTCGGCGCTGCTTGCCGGTGGCGTCCTCGGCATTGCAGCAGGTGCGGCATTCACGGCCCTCACCTATTTTGGTCTGCTGGCAGTCCCAAGCCGTTACATCTTCTCGGTCACGAGCTGGCTGATCGCGTTGCTTGCAGCGGGTATGGCCGCACAAGCCGTGCAGTTTCTTAACAATGCGGGACTGGTGGTGGCCCTCGATCAGACGATGTGGGACACATCATGGCTCCTGTCCGAAGGAAGCATCGTCGGCCGCCTGCTGCACGCACTGATCGGCTACACAGAACGGCCGACCGAGATGCAGCTCGCCGTGTACGTTGGCACGCTGTTGGCGATGTTTATTTTGATGCGAATTGCGCGCTACACGCCGCGTGAGCGCTATCCCGCGGCGGCTGAATAGACAGCGCAAGGATATCCCGAGCTGCCCGCGGTTCAGCGCCGCCTTCCACCCAATGTGGCGAAGGCTACATCCGGCGCCTGATCAATAAGCTTGAGCAAAGCGCGCGCCGGCCCGCGCGGATGGCGCTTTCCCTGCTCCCAATTGCGCACAGTCTCGATCGGCACCTCGATCTTCTCTGCAAATGCCGCCTGCGTTAACCCGCAGCGGGCGCGCACGTGGCGCACGAATTGCGCCGGATCGCTGTGATCGACCGTCCTCTCGCTGCCATCAGACAGGATTTCGACGATCCGCCCGTCGGCCTTCAGCCGGACCCGCATCATGACCATGATCCCCACCGCTGGTGATGTCGGCCAGTGCACTAGCTGATTCGGGACGGCAAAAAGTTAATGCCGCTGTCGCTAGCGCGTTTTCTCGAATATTTCGCGGCCAATGAGCATGCGGCGGATTTCTGAAGTTCCCGCCCCGATCTCGTAGAGCTTGGCATCACGCAACAAGCGGCCGGTGGGAAAGTCATTGATATAGCCATTGCCGCCCAGGCACTGGATTGCCTCCAATGCCATCCAGGTCGCGCGTTCGGCGGCGTAGAGAATTGCGCCGGCGGCATCCTCACGTGTTGTGCGGCCTTCGTCGCAAGCGCGCGCGACGGTATACACATAGGCCTTGGCCGCGTTCATCGTGACGTACATGTCGGCGAGCTTGGCCTGCACCAGCTGGAAGCGGCCAATAGCCTGACCGAATTGCTGGCGCTCGTGCACGTAGGGAATCACGACGTCCATGCAGGCCTGCATGATCCCCAAGGGGCCGGCGGCCAGAACCACGCGCTCGTAGTCGAGCCCCGACATCAGGACATTGACGCCGTTGCCGACCGCGCCGAGCACGTTTTCTTCAGGAACCTCGCAATCAGTGAACACCAGTTCGCTGGTATCGGAACCCCGCATGCCGAGCTTGTCGAGTTTCTGCGCGGGGGCGAAACCCTTGAAGCCTTTTTCCACGATGAAGGCCGTAATTCCGCGCGCCCCCGCGGTGCGGTCGGTCTTGGCGTAGATCACCATCGTGTCCGCTACCGGCCCATTGGTGATCCACATTTTGGAGCCGTTGAGCACATAGCGGTCGCCCTTTTTATCGGCGCGCGTTCGCATCGAAACGACATCAGATCCCGCACCCGGCTCTGACATCGCCAGAGCGCCGACGTGCTCGCCCGATATCAACTTGGGCAGATACCTGCGCTTTTGCTGCTCGCTGCCGTTGCGCCGGAGCTGGTTGACGCAAAGATTGGAATGCGCGCCGTAAGATAACCCCACCGCTGCGCTGGCGCGTGAAATTTCCTCCATCGCCACGCAATGCTCGAGATAACCAAGGCCGGACCCGCCGAATTCTTCCTCAACGGTGATGCCGTGAAGACCGAGCGCACCCATTTCCGGCCACAGATCGCGGGGAAAGACATTGTCACGATCAATTGCGTCGGCGCGCGGCGCGATACGGTCCTGCGCAAAGCCATTCACCGTCTTCCGCAGCATGTCGACGTCAGGACCAAGCCCGAAATCGAAGCCCGACCATGCATTGGGGATCATGCGCCGCCTCCGCTCGCACGCCCATAGGGGCGCAGTTGGCGACTTTATAAGCTGTACGTCACGCTGTCAGCGCCTCACCGGCCGCCGGCCGGGGCCTGCCACTCTGCTTGGCCTGTTCCAGAAGCTGGTCAATCGCGGCCGCGGGCGTAGGTTTGGCGAACAGGAAACCTTCCATCTCGTCACAGCCCGCCAGCCGCAGCAGAACGCGCTGGTGTTCTGTTTCAACGCCCTCAACAAGAACCGAAAGGCCTAGCGCGCGGCCGAGCGCTGGACAATCACGCTGCCATTGCCGGAACGTCCGAGTGCCGCCACAAAACTCTTGTCGATCTTAATCTTGTCGAGCGGAAACCGCTGCAAATAGCCGAGGTTTGAATATCCGGAGCCGAAGTCATCGAGCGCGACACGCACCCCAAGATCATGCAGGTCCTTGATGCGCTTTACCATCTCATCCGGGTTGTCGATCAGCACGCCTTCCGTGATTTCCAGTACCAGCCGCTCAGGTGATACACCGCTTTCGGAAAGTGCCGTGCGCACCAGGTCGACGATGGTGCTGTCGCGCACCTGTAACGGAGACAAATTCACCGCAACGCAAAGCTCGTCGGGCCAGCGCTTGCCCTCCTGCAATGCACGGCGCAGGACGAAAGCACCAATGGTTCCCATCAATCCCATTTGTTCGGCAACCGGGATGAATGTCGCCGGCGGAATTGCGCCACGCGTTGCGTGGTTCCAGCGCAGCAAGGCCTCGACACCAACCATGCGTCCGCCTTGTGACGACACGATCGGCTGGTAGTGCACTCAAGGTCATTGGCGCTGATCGCCCGCGGAAGCTCGCGGTGGATGAATTTTTGATCGGTCGAAACGGTGTTGATCGCAAGATCAAATACAACGATCGCGCCGGGCCCTCTTTTGGCAGCCGTGCGCAAGGCAAGGTCGGCACGACCTGTCAATTCCCCGCGCGTCGTGGCATGGCGTGGCGCCTGCGCGAAGCCTGCGTGCGCGCTCAGCCGCACGACCGTGTCAATCCAGTGGGGCCGCGCGATTGCATCGATCGCTATGCGGATGACGGCGTCAGCCTCGGTGTCGTCGCTTGCGGTCATTGAAATTGCGAATTTGTCGCTGGCAACTCGCCCGCAGATCGCGTCCGGAGGCAGCGCCTCCTTTAGCCGTCTGGCAACGGCGACAATGAGCTCATCGCTGCCGAGTACCCCATGAGTCGCGGTGATATCATCCATGCCATCGACTCGATCATCGCGAAGATCGTGCAATCACCGTCGGCGCGCTCGGCAAGAGCGAGGTCCAATAGTTCCAATGTCTTGGCGTGGTTAGGCAGCCCTGTAAGCTTGTCCTCATCGGCCGCACGGGCGGCTTCCGCTTCCCGCGCCGCGAGCGCTTAAGCTGCCAAAGCGACAATGCGGCAATGCCGAACAGAACGACCGCGATGGCGGCGAAGAAGGATGCGAACCACCCCACGACCTGCGCCATCGGGCGACTTCTATCCCAGGTGAAAAATCCTGCGATGCGGCCGGCGGAGTCCATCACAGGCTGCAATTCGCGGTCGCGTGTGC
>DATGDN010000245.1:0-5009 GCA_035310865.1 Pseudolabrys sp.
TTGGCTTTGACGCAATTTGCTGAGCCGGTTTTGTTCGGCCGCGTCATCAATCTCCTGGCCGGCGCACAGGCCGATCCCGCCTTGGCTGACTGGGCGAAACTCTGGCCGCTGCTGCTTGCCTGGGTCGGATTTGGCCTGTTCACCATTCTTTGCGGAACGCTGGTCGCGCTTTATGCCGACCGGGTGGCGCATCGGCGCCGTCTGGCGGTGCTGACGAGTTATTTCGAGCACGTCATGCAGTTGCCGCTCGCGTACCACGGCGAAACCCATTCCGGTCGCCTCATGAAGATCATGCTCCAGGGCACGGATGCGCTGTGGTCATTCTGGCTCGGATTTTTCCGCGAACATCTCGCTGCCTTCATTTCGCTTGTCATTCTCGTGCCGTTGTCGCTCGCCATCAATTGGCGCCTTGCGATCCTTTTGATCATTCTCTGCATGTTGTTTGCGGTGCTTACAGCACTGGTCCTGCGCAAGACTGAAGTTTTGCAGAGTACCGTGCAGGCCCGCCACTCCGATCTCGCCGAGCGTGCAACCGATGCACTTGGCAACATCGCACTCGTGCAAAGCTTCGCGCGTGTGGAAACCGAAGTGACTGCGCTCAAATCGGTCAGCGAGCAATTGCTGGCCGCGCAGTTCCCAGTGTTGTCGTGGTGGGCGATCGTGACAGTGCTCACGCGCGCCTCAACGACGTTAACTGTCCTGGCCATCATCCTGCTCGGTACCTGGCTGTTCCAGCACGGTGCTGTCACGATCGGCGAAATCGTCACATTCATGGCACTCGCGGGCATGGTGATCACTCGCCTCGACCAGGCCGTGAGCTTTGCCAATCGCATGGCCATGGATGCGGCGCGCCTGCATGAGTTCTTCAATGTCCTCGATACGATGCCGGCGTTTAATGATCGACCTGGCGCGGTCGACCCGGGACGAATCAACGGCCGGGTGGATTTCAACAACGTCTCGTTCGGATACGACGGCACGCGTCCCGCGGTATCCGGCCTGACATTTACCGCCATGCCTGGCGAGACCGTGGCGCTCGTCGGCGCGACCGGTGCCGGCAAGTCAACGGCTTTGATGCTGCTGCACCGGGCTTTCGATCCACAATCGGGACAGATCGCGATCGATGGCAGGGATATCCGCGATATCCAACTCGCTGCCCTTAGGCACAATATCGGAGTGGTTTTTCAGGAAGCCCTGCTCTTTAACCGCTCGATCGCGGAAAACCTGCGTGTCGGCAGGCCGGAGGCAACGCACGAGGAAATGCGCGCCGCCGCCGCTCGTGCGCAAGCCCTTGATTTCATCGACAACAATCCCGACGGGTTTGACGCCAGAGTCGGCGAGCGCGGCCGCTCGCTCTCCGGCGGCGAGCGTCAGCGGCTGTCCATTGCGCGGGCTTTGCTCAAGGACCCGCCAATCCTGATCCTCGATGAAGCGACCAGCGCGCTCGATGCGGCGACCGAATCCCGCGTGCTGGCGGCGTTGGATGAGGTGATGAAAAACCGCACCACTTTCGTGATCGCTCACCGCCTCGCGACCATTCGCAAGGCGACTCGCATTTTGGTGTTCGAAGGCGGGCGCATCGTGGAAATGGGCACGTTTGAAGAATTGCACCGGCTTGGCGGCCGCTTCACGCAGCTCACCAAGGCACAGTTCAGCCCAGTTGATGCCTAATGGAGCCCAGCGAGACCGACGCTCCGGCGATGGCCGCGAGCACGGCCCAATAGGCGTAGCGAAAATCGGACGCGACCCCCACGGCAAAGAAGGTCAGCACATAGACCGCTGCCGATGCGCAAATGGCGATCGCAAAAGCACCATCACGCGTGTCACGCCGTCGCCATCCCACCGCGAATATCGCGATGCACGCAAGCATCCAGAAGCCGGCACGGAAAAATATGGTCGGCTTGAATGCGTCGTGAACCGCCCTCAACGCGGTAAAGGCCGAACGCTCGGCAAATACGGTTTCCGTGGGCTTTTCGACATCGGCGGTCCACAGTGTGAGATTTGAACCGCCGAGGAAATTCCACATGAAGCTGGCGCGGTGCTCAAGATATGCAATCGGATGCAGCGCGATCGCGCGCGCCCAAGCCTGGGTGACCGCGGGCGTGCCGAACAGCTTTTCTTCCACTTCGAGCTTGTGCATCACGAACTTGCACGGTTCGAGCCGCCAATAAAGATCCCATTCGGTCGGCCGGTAGCAGCCATTTAATAGCAATGTTGCCTCGCGCTCGTTCCAGGTGACAGGAAATTGGTTCTCCTTGGCGAAATGACTGATGCCACCAAGGTCGAACACCATGATGGATTGCAGAGGATGCTGCCGCGTCGCACCCAGCGCGCCATAGTAGACGAGCTGCACGAAACCAAAGAACGCAGCGATGGCGGGAAGGTACAGGATCGCCGTGCGCTTCCATCGCATATGCAACGGCCAAATGATGTAGGCCGCGAGAAATGGCGCGGCAATGATTGCATTCGGCCGAAGCAGCACGCCTAGGCAGCAAAGCGCCAGCGCGAGCACCTGGATTGGCGTACGCAACCTTGCCGGGCGTTCCGCGGCCGCGAAAGTGATGACAACAGAGAGAAGCCACGTGATCGCGAAAAGCACGTCACGCCAAAGCACGCCGACGAAGACAAAGGCCGGCGGCATCAACGCCAGTATCAGCGGCAGCACGCCGAGCCAGGCGGACCGGCCTGCCAATGTGAACGCCAGTACGCCAAACGCCAGCCAATATGCCGCTGCAATGAGCAGGAACATGCTGGCGGAGCCGGGGGCGATCGGATCGATGAGCGCCCACAGCAAAGTCATCGCGGGCGATTGCCAGTCGCCAAAATTATGCTTCGCAATGTCCTCGTAAACGAACTTGGCATCGTAAGTCATGATGCCGGGATAGAAGATCAGCAGTGTCAGGGCAAAGCCTGCCGCAGCGAACGCGGTAACAAACAAGCGATTGTATTTGACCCGCCGCAGGAGCTCAGGCGAGCGTTGCATAGATGTCCCCGGAATTGGCCGAATGCGGCAGCGCCGTAAGCCAGGCAGCAATCGCTTCGCCATCGACCCAATGGTCGTGCACCAGAATTTGGCGTTCTCCAAGAGCACTATTGAAACTCGTGTAGCCGAGCGCGATGCAGCGCTCGATGCAGGCGAGCGCTACGTTACGCTGGATCGTGGTGAACTCGAACGATAGCGCCCTCACCGGCTGTGTAAGGCCCGCCAGGGCTTCGGCCTCAAAGCCTTCTACGTCGATTTTGATGAAGACCGGCTTGCCGTGTTTGTCGATAAGGGAGTCGAGCGTCGTCATGGGCACATCGACAGTTTTGGTCCAGCGCTGCGTTTCCCATCCGGGAGCACCACGCGCCGCGCTGACGAATTCCTTCGAAGCAGTCGATACGGTGGGATTGCTCGGATTGATCATCATATTCGCCGGGCCCGCGCGACGGCCGACGGCAACCGGCTCAATCACGACGGCGGGACTGCGGCCGTGAAGTAACTTCAGCACCATGACCATGGCAGGCTGAGGTTCAACGGCCACAACGCGTGCACCTAGCCGGCAAAACGACGCCACCCGGTCACCGACATGCGAGCCGATATCGAACACGAGATCGCCCTGCCTGATAAACTGGCCATAAAGCCGGTCCATGGCTGATGCGCGGTCGCGATGGCCATAGTAAATACGCAGCGACCGAATGATGCCGCCCGCGGTCCTCAGCATTTCGAGCACCGCACTAGACCGGGCTAAGCGACGGCAACGACGCGGTGGTCTCGACTGCGGGAAGCGCCAACGCCCGCAACGCGGTCGGTGGCGCGGTTTCCTCGGGCAAGCGGCCGATGCCGACGCGAGCGCAAAACGCACCGACCCGGGGCCACGCGGTCGCCATTGCGAACGGAATTGCAAATGCCGGCCCGCCTGCCAAGAAAAATACATAGGGGATTGCAGCCGGCTGGGTCATGGCGACCGCAACCAACGGGACAATCCCAAGCAATGTGTGCGGCCAAAGAAATTGCAACGCCAACGTCAATTGCACTTTGTGGTCGTCGCGCGTCTGCCCGATCCAGCCGATTTCGCGGCCGAATATCAGCCCGGCGAGAAAAACCGTATGGCCAAACCACAGAATAGGGCAAAGCAGGATCGAATACACGGTTTCGATGCAATAGTTGATTGCAAATCGCGCAGTTCCTCCGAATTCCCAGCGAAGATCAGGCCGCAGAAGAATATCAATCGCACTTGCTATTTTTGGCGAGAACCACATCACGAGGACGCAAACGAACAAAGCCATGCCTGCGTCGCCGCGAATGAAGCTGGCGGGGGTGTCGGCGAAAACGAGCGACAGCACTCCAAGCACCAGCATACCCATCCATGCCGGTGAGCCGATAAACATGAGAATCGCCAAGGCCAACTGATAGCGGCTGACCAGTGCGAGGCCGGGTAGCACCAGGAAGCGCCAGTACTGCATATTACCCTGGCACCAACGCAGATCGCGGCGAATGAACTCGACCAATGTCGGCGGGTTCTCCTCCCATCCGAGGTTCTCTTCCGGCAAAACACGAACTTCGTAACCGGCGGCGCGCATCAGCGCAGCCTCGATTTGGTCGTGGCTGAGGATGTGACGACCCTGCGTCCCGTCTTTCGACAGAACCGGGAGGACGCAATGCGCAATGAACGGCTTCAGCCGCAATGCCGCGTTGTGGCCCCAATAAGGGCCGCAATCGCCTTGCCACCACGCGCTGCCGATCGTGTAAGAGCGCATGCCGAGCCGCATTCCGAACTGAAAAATCCGCGCAAAGGCACTCGTCGACGGCAAGCCCACGACCAGCCCCTGAAGAATTCCAAGCCGAGGATTGAATTCCATCAGGCGAATGAGCCGCAAAATCGCGTCCGCGGTCATGAAGCTGTCGGCGTCAAGCGTGACCGCAAATTCGTGATTGCCGCCCCAGTGGTCGCAGAAATCGCGAATATTGCCGGCTTTATAGCCAACATTGATGGCGCGGCGGCGATACGTCATCGCGATGCGTCCCATCC
>DATGDN010000246.1:0-13112 GCA_035310865.1 Pseudolabrys sp.
GGGCGGGGGAAGAAAGAAGAGGCATCTCAACATAACCAAGCGATCACCAGCTGAAGTTTCCGAAACCATGACGCCTGATGCTATTGCCTCTATGCAGCAGATTTACCGGATCCCGACCTGATCATTCGCACGAGTGGAGAGATCCGTGTCCGCCTTTTTGCTCTGGCAGAGCGTGCACAGCGAATTTTACTTTACAGATGTCCTGTGGCCGGCCTTTCGCAAAATAGACTTCTTACGTGCCATTCGCGCATATCAGGCGACGCAACCGCCGCTTTGACCACTGACTTTCATTAGCGACACCCCATAGGCTTCGCGTGCTAGACAAACAGCCGTCGTCGTTGGTAACGGCAGCTTCATGATTGTTCCCCGCGACTTCATTGATGGCCCCTGGCGCGCGGTGCCCGTGCTGGGCGTCACCCAGATCATGTCGTGGGGCACAATTTTCTATACGCCGGTGCTGATCGTTCCGTTGATTGCAGCCGAGCGTGGTTGGTCGATCTCCTTCGCCATGGGCGGCTTCTCATTTGGCCTGCTGGTCGCCGGCTTGGTCGCCCCGTATGTTGGCCGATCGATCGACCGTCTTGGCGGCCATGTCGTCATGACCGTGGGTTCGCTGATCGGCGGCCTCGGCCTATTCCTCATTGTCTTTGCTGTCCATCCAATTGCGTACTACGCGGTTTGGATGGTGCTCGGCGTCGCCATGGCGGCGAACCTCTACGATTCCGCTTTTGCCACGCTGGGCCGAATTTTCGGCATTGGCGCGCGCCGGCCCATCACCGCGCTGACGCTCGCCGGCGGGTTTGCGTCGACGGTCAGCTGGCCGGTGACGCACCTGCTGCTCGAGCGCGTAGACTGGCGCGGCACCTATCTCGTCTATGCAGCGCTGCTCGCTTGCGTTGCGGCGCCGCTTCACGCCCTGGCGTTGCCTCGCAGCCGTTTCGAGGCCGATGTTGCCGTTTCCAACGAAACGGGCCCACCTCTGAAAATGCTTCCGCCTTACGGATTGCCATTCGTCCTGGTGGCATCGGCATTTGCGTTGTATGCCTTCGTTCCATCAGGCCTTTCGGCACACCTTCTCGCGATCTTTGCGCGGGAGGGTATCGACGCGGGGACGGTGGTCTGGATCGGAGCTTTGTTCGGACCGGCACAGGTGGGGGCGCGTCTGATCGAATTTTCTTTCGGGCGCAATTTGCATCCGCTGTGGATCGCGAGGTTTGCGCTTACTACTTTTTTGTGTGCGTTCCTGATGCTGACGCTGCTGGGCGTGTCGACCAATACGGCAGCGGCGTTTGCATTGATGTTTGGTGGTGCCAACGGCCTCGTCACCATTACGCGCGGCGCAGTGCCTTTGGCGTTGTTCGGCGCTGCCGGCTACGGACGTCTGATGGGACGGCTGGCCGGTCCATTTCTGCTGGTGCAGGCGGCAGCGCCGTTCGTTATGGCTATGGTCATCGAGCGAACATCTGATTGGGGGGCACTGGCGCTTGCGGCTGCCTTCGCGTCGGTCGCGCTGATCTGTTTTATTTCAATTCGACGGCCGGCTTAAGCAAACATCATATCGATGGTCCTGCTGACCGGCGTGGCCGCTGTTCGTGCCGCGTCACCTAGGTTGTGGTGTTGTAGGCTCAGGCGCTATCGCCGCCACCGAAGTCCCCGCCGAAATCTCCACCCGCATCGCCACCGAAATCATCAACGAGATCGGATGAGTCAGGCGCGTCGTCATTGTCGAATAGTCCGGCCGAGCGCGCATCAGTCTGCCCGCCGCGTCCGATATCATTGATCCCTGCGTCTCGCGCGAGGTCGCTGCCGGCGGCATTATTATCCCACGGCGAGGCGGCAGGCGGCGCAGCTGCAAACGCGCTGGTGCCATGATGACCGAACATCGAGCTTATGGAATTGAGCAAGAGCGCGCCGCCGATCACGCCGGCGGCTGATGCTGCAGCCGTACCGAGGAAGGATCCGCCGCCGAAGCCCGAGTTCTGCGCGGGCTCCGCATACGCATTTGGCAGCGCGCCACCGCTATTCCAGCGCGAATCGGGTGTTGCCGGTGCGCCAGATCGCACGCTCGGTACAGAGGTGGCACCTGAGCGACCCGTCAGCGCCTGTCGCATGCTATCGAGAAAACCACTGCCCGTTGGTGGTTCGACACCACCCCCTGAGAGTTCGCGAATGCGGGCATCAGCGCGCTTGAGCGCTTCGTCCTGAACGAGCACGGTTTGCACCAGCGGATAGATAGCGTGCGGCGCGCGCGCAAGCCCATCCGCAATCACGCGCTCGGCTTCGGGATCGCGCGCGGCCGTTTCGAGCCGCGCGAGCCGGTCGAAAAGATCCTCAACCAATTGACGTTCCTGTGGGGTCATTACGTCCTCCCATAACCATTCGCTGCGTTACTTAGGCAAAGCGGCCGCTATTGCTAGTGGGGGCGCGCAAGCACGACATTGTGTGCCGCAAGCAATTTCGGAAAAGCATCTGAACTAAAAAAGGCAAATTCGTGCTCGCGCAGAGTTGTCAGCGAATCGAGTCCTTCTAATTCACTGTCGCCCACGCCCGGATGACACATAATCAGGCCGCCTCCGGGTAGTCCGGACAAGAAACGCGGAAATATCCTGGCGAAATTGGCGGTTGCCTTGAAAGCGTAAGTTCCGGCGAAAGCCGGGTTGAACGCAATGCCCAGTCGCTTTGCCTTCCGGCGAAAGCCGACGCTCAAAGTGTCGAGCACCAGCGCCTTGTGATCTCGGAGGCGCATTCCGCGCCGGGCGCGCCCGCATTGCCTTACCCACGCTTCAGGCGCGCGTACAGCGACGACCTTGAGAAAGGCATCCCGCACCTGTGGGAACAGGTGCACATGCTGATGGCCATCGAAAAAGTCCGGCGGCCGGCCAAATGTGTCGATAAATTTGCGAAGCTGCGCCTCAATTTCGGTTACGAGCGACTCTGAGGGCAGGCGGCGCGCGGCTGTGGCTCGCATCATTTTGTTGAGGGACAAAAATCGGCCGCTGTGCAGCGGAGCGAAATGCGGGCTCAACGGTTTTAGCGGCGCGGTGAGCGTTACGTGGAGACCAAGTGCGGCACGCTTTTCGCTCGAATTGAGAGTGTCGAGCGCCGCCGCTTCGTCGCTGTTGAAATGTGGAGCTGTCACCATGATTGACGTGGCATTGATTCGACCGCGCAGGATCAGGTCACGGATGGCGGTGTTGACACCTGGAGAGGCGCCATAGTCATCTGCGCATAGCCAGATACGCCGGGTGTGCGAGGTCATGCCGCGTCTGTTTATTCAGCTGCGCGCGAAGCAATCGGCCGCGTTTTGGCCGACTCGCTCGATCGCTTCACACTGTGTTCAGCGACGAAATAGACCGGCCGGCCCTTGACCTCTGACAGCATCTTGCCGACGTATTCGCCCAGCACGCCGATCAGGATCAGCTGCACGCCGCCTATCACCATCACGCTGACCACGAGTGAGGGATATCCAGGCACGTCCTTGCCGAAAAGTAGAGTCTCCAGCACGATCCAGCTGCCGAAAAACAGAGCGGTGACTGCCAGCAGGACACCTAGAAGGCTGGCAACGCGCAGCGGCGCTACCGAGAAAGAGGTTAGTCCCTCGATCGACAATCCGATCAACGTCCATAAATTCCAAGTCGTTGTGCCATGCTCGCGGACCGCCGGCTCGTAGTCGACCCGCACCTGCCGAAAGCCGATCCAACTCGATAGTCCTTTGAAAAATCGATTGCGCTCCGGCATCTGACGGAGGGCTTCCGCGGCGCGCGCCGACAACAAGCGGAAGTCGCCGGCGTCTTCCGGAATTTTATGACGCGCGCCCCAATTCAGCAGCGCATAGAACCATCGAACACCGGTTCTTCGCGTCCACGGCTCGTTTTCTCGATGAGCTTTGGCCGTGTAGACCACGTCGTATCCGTCGTCGAGCCAGCGTGCGACAAGCGTCTCAATCATGCTCGGCGGATGCTGGCCGTCGCCGTCCATGAACAATATGGCGCCGGGACGTGCATGGTCGAGGCCCGCGAGCAGCGCCGCCTCCTTGCCGAAATTCCGCGACAAAGTAACGATCTGGATATCGACCGGTATTGCCGGCAATGACTTGGCGACATCGCTGGTGCCGTCGGAGCTGCCGTCGTCGACGTAAATGAGCTCCAGGCTCAATCCGCGCTTGATCTGCAGATAACGCGCGACTTCGGAGATGCGCTCATGCAGGCCGGCAAGGCCCCGCGCTTCATTGAACAACGGCACGACGATCGACAGTAGCTGCGCGGATGAGGGCGCCCGCGCACGACCGCCTGGTTTGGTCGGTTTCGCCGCCATAGTTGGTTAACCTGCCACTCCCATTTTGATCGCGATCTATACCGCACCGGGCGGGCGCTGTCGCGTCCGCCCTACCGGGCCGTGATTTGTCGTGCTATGCGGGCGCGGACGATGATCCCGCCGCCCATCCAAGATATCCTCGATCGTCTGACGGTGGCTTGGCACGAGCGTGCCGTCGCCCTCAAGGCGGCCAGTTTCGCGCTCGTCGGCGTCGTCAATACGGCGATCGACTTCAGCATTTTCTGGGCGACTGCGACCTATCTGCTTTGGCCGCTGGTGCCGGCAAACGTAACGGCGTGGCTCATCGCCGTGACATGCTCTTACGTAATGAATTCGTTTATTACCTTCGGCCCGGAATCGGGACGTATCTTACGTTGGCGCGACTACGCGACGTTTGCCGCCTCAGGCATTGCCGGCATGGTGTCGAGCACCGCAACGCTGTTCGCGCTTTCCTATGTCCTGCCGTTGCTGATGGCGAAGCTGCTGTCGATCCTGGTCAGCTTTGCCGTTAACTTCTCGCTCTCTCATTTCGTGGTGTTTCGTCCGCGCCGGAAGGACAGCGACGGCGGTTGACGTATGGCCGCATAAGGTGAATTGATTTCCTCCATGCAGCACGACGACAATCTGATCGCGAAACTTCCTACTTTTGTCACCCATCTCGAATGCGCAATGACGGGCGAGCGGCACACGGCCGACCAGGTACACAACCTGTCGCGCGCCGGCAAGCCATTGTTGGTCCGCTACGACCTTGATGGCGTTCGCGGAGCCCTGAGCAAGGAAAAGCTCGCGTCACGTGCGCCCGACCTGTGGCGCTACAGGGAACTGCTGCCGGTCCGCAAGCCCGAAGATATTGTCAGCCTCGGCGAAGTCATGACGCCGATCATGCGCATGCCGCGCCTTTCTACAAAGCTTGGTGGCGGCGAAATCCTGGTGAAGGATGAGGGCCGCCTGCCGACCGGCTCGTTCAAGGCGCGCGGGCTGGTGATGGCGGTCTCCATGGCCAAGGCACTCGGCATCAAGCACATGGCGATGCCGACGAACGGCAATGCGGGAGCTGCGCTCGCCGCCTACGCCTCTCGTGCCGGCATCAAAACCACAATCTTCTGTCCGGAAGACACGCCCGAAGTGAACGTGAGCGAGATCGCGCTGCAGGGCGCGGCCGTCTATCGCGTCAACGGTCTGATCGACGACTGCGGCAAGATCGTCGGGGAGGGAAAAGCGAAAGTCGGCTGGTTCGATACCTCGACTTTGAAAGAGCCGTATCGGATTGAGGGCAAGAAAACGATGGGTCTTGAGCTTGCCGAGCAGCTCGGTTGGCGGGTTCCGGACGCGATCTTCTATCCGACCGGCGGCGGCACAGGCTTGATCGGAATGTGGAAGGCGTTCGCGGAGCTCGAAGCAATCGGTTTTATTGACGCGAAACGGCCGCGGATGATCGCTGTGCAGGCGTCGGGCTGCGCGCCGATGGTAAAGGCCTTCGAGGCCGGCGAGGAGCACGCGCCGCGCTGGGAAAACGCCCACACGATCGCATCGGGCATCCGGGTGCCGCAGGCAATCGGCGACTTTCTCATTTTGCGTGCCGTGCGCGAGAGCGGGGGCTTCGCGATCGCAGTGCCGGATGAGGCAATCAGTGCGGCGCTCGACGAAATGGCGCGCGAGGAGGGCCTGCTGCTATGCCCCGAAGGGGCGGCGACTTATGCGGCATACGAGCAAAGTCTTGCAGACGGTCGCGTGAAACGCACCGATGAGGTTGTGCTGTTCAATTGCGCGAGCGGCCTGAAATATCCCTTACCGCCGATGCATCGCACCTTGGATCGGCACATGCCGATCGATTTTGCGAAGCTTTAGAGGCCGGCCTCGAGTTTCGCGAACAGTGGATTCTCGCGCGAAAACACGTAGCCCAGCTCAGCGACGGCAACCGCTTCAGCGCCGTTTTCTCGCAAGAAATTCGTGAGCGCGTAGACTTGATCCGGCGGGCAGTGGAGCGTCAGCATGCCTGCGGAGGTCGGACCCCCGAACGGCGTTTCAACACCGAATTTCCGTTTGGCATTCTCGACCAGCATTTCAGTGCCCGCTGCAAAACGCGCCCGCACCTCGCGATAAGCACGCGCACGCGCCTGCGCCGCCAGTCTGTCGAGGATGACTCGGGCGAGGTCACGCTCTTTCTTTCCCCAGGTGGCTCGGCGCGCTGCCACCAGATTCGCCTGCGAGCGCAGAATGATGCCGTCCTCGATAATCTTCAGGCCATTGGCCGCGAGGGTCGTGCCGGTCGTTGTGATATCGACGATCATCTCGGCCGTGCCGGCCGCGGGTGCACCTTCGGTCGCGCCCGAGCTTTCGACGATTCGATAGTCGATGATGCCGTGCGCGGAAAAGAAATCGCGCGTCAGGTTGATATATTTGGTGGCCACCCGCATCTTGCGGTCGTGATGATGACGAAAGGCCGTCGCCACGTCATCGATGTCGGCCATGTCGCGAACGTCTATCCACGCCTGCGGCACGGCGACCACCACGTTCGCGTACCCAAATCCCAAGCCGTCGATGAGTATCACCCGCTTGTCCGCGTCAGGGATCATCTCGCGAACGAGATCCTCACCGGTCACACCGAGGTGGACCGCGCCGGCCGCGAGCTGGCTGGTGATTTCCGATGCAGACAGGTAGGCGACCTCGACCCCGTCGAGATCACGAATCGTGCCGCGATAATCACGCGCGCCGCGCGGCTTGATCAGGGTCAGACCGGCGCGTGCGAAGAATGCTTCGGCGTTCTCCTGCAGCCGCCCCTTTGCCGGAACTGCAAGGACGAGAGGACCGCTCATGATGCGCCTCCGTAGACGCCGAGCCGTTCGATCCAGACGGCGAAGCCGACTGCAGGAATGTCAGCGGCGCCAAGGCGCGCGAGCAGACCGTCATAGCGGCCACCGGCAACGAGAGGATCGCCGGTGCGTCTGGGGTCGGTCAGCTCGAAGACCAGGCCCGTGTAATAGTCGAAACCGCGGCCGAAGGCGGTCGAGAACTGCACGCGTTTGACGTCGACTCCGCGCGCTTCCAGGAACCCGGTGCGGCTCTCGAAGTGATCGAGCGCCGGCGCGAGCATCGGGGTCAATTTTGCGTCGGCCGCGAGCGCGCGCAAAGCGGCTGCCGCTTCGTCCGGGTTGCCCTGAATAGCGAGAAAACGCTCGATCAACCCCCGCACATCGCGCGGCAGCTTGGCACTCGCGCCGAGCGCCGACTGCTCGAGAAAGCGATCGGCAATTTCGCCGATCGAGCGGCCGCCGACCGCGTTGATGCCGGCAATCGACAAAAGATCGGTCACCAGGGCATGTGCGCCCTGTGGATCCGATCCGGCAAGAGCCGCCAGCACGCCCTGATATTCCGGACGCGCGTTGTTGCCGCCGAGCACGAGCCGGTCGAGGTCCTGCGCCAGGTTGGCCTTGCGGTTGAAATCCTTTACCAGCCGCCGCTTCCACGCCGGCGGCAGCTCGAGGCTGGCGATGAGGCTGGAAAACAGCGCGACATCGCCGATCACGATATCGGGGGAGGCGACGCCGTAATGAGCCGTTGCCTCGAGCCCGAGCGACAGCATCTCGGCGTCGGCGGCGGCTTTGTCCGATCGGCCGAACGATTCAATGCCCGCTTGCAGAAATTCGGCGGGGGCGTCGCTGCGGTGACGGAAGACCGGCCCGAGATAGCAATAGCCTGCCGGCTTCCCGGCCGAAGGCGAGGCAAGATAACCGCGCGACACCGGAATGGTGAGATCGGGACGCAGGCAGAGTTCGCGTCCGTCCGGCGCCGTGGTCAAGTACATGCGCCGCCGAATATCCTCTCCGGAGAGGTCGAGAAACGGCTCCGCCGGCTGCAACATGGCGGGCGCAACGCGTGCATATCCCGCGCGCTCGTAGGAGGCGACCAGTGCCTCTGCCCGCGCGTCAGATGATTGCTTTTGCGTCGTCACGCTCGTGTCCATTCGTCTTCCAGAAACAACTGCAAATCCGGCGATCGCGGCCCGGCCTCTAGCATGGCGGCCTTAAGGATTCGACGATGTTTGGCTGCTGGCATTAACGGCTCGGCAGGTCAAATGTTTGTCGTCGTTAATAAATTTTGCCGCGATTTTCGCCTGCCACGCGCACCCGTTTTCGGGCGCCAAACCACATGTCGCAGAACGGGTAAGGGAATTTCAATACAACCGGAGTTCACTAGCTGTTAATGGAGACAAAAACAAAGACCGGTCCGGTGCCGCGCGCGGTCGTCGAGGCGTTTTACCATGCCCTGGCAAACCGAGACATGGGCACGCTTGCGACCTTTCTCGACGAGCAGGTGGTCTGGACCATCAGCGGTCCGGTCGACATGCTGCCGTTCTGCGGCCAGCGCATCGGCAAGGCTGTCGTGATGAAGCTGCTCGTGCGCGACATTCCGACGTTTCTGTCGGATCGGCGTTTCGTGCCGAATACCATGCTGGTGGACGGCGATCGCGCCGCCGTGCTTGGCAGGCTCAACGCGACCAAGCGCGATGACGGCCACGCCATCAGCTATCGAATTGCGCACTTCATAAAGTTCCGCGACGAAAAGGTCGTCGAGTACGTGTCAATCATTGACAGTTTCGATGCCGTTGAGCAAATGCTCGGCTACAATCTCGATGCCTGTGACGGCTATCGGGTTGAAGGTGACATAGTCACAGTATGAACGGCCTGTGACACCCGTCACAGCACAGTTGCCCTCCGCGACGTATCGTACCCTTGCAGGCAGTCTGACCCGCCTTTGGAGCATTGATCATGCGCCGCTATTTTGCTGTTGGCGTCGTGTTGCTTTTGTCCGCTTCCCCTGTCGCCGCTCTCGACCTGCCGACACGCAAAGCGGGGCTATGGGAGCTCAAGATGGAGTTCCAGGGCCGCAATCTTCCGACCCAGCTCATGCAGCAGTGCACCGACGCCGCATCTGACAAGCTGATGAACCTCAATTTCGGCGGCGTCTCCGAACGAAACTGTCAAAAGCGCGATGTGCGCAACACCGGCGGCACGATCACGGTCGATTCGGTGTGCACGTTTGGCGAAGCGACCACCACCTCGCATGCGGTGGTCAGTGGCGACTTCAACTCTGCCTATACGGTGCAGGTCAATTCAACGCGGCAGGGCGGGCGGCCAATTCCGGGGGCGGCGCCCGGCGGCGAATCGCACATGACGATCGCGGCGAAATGGCTCGGGCCGTGCGTGGCCGGTCAGAAACCCGGCGACGTCATGATGGGCAACGGCATGAAGATGAACGTGCTCGATCTGCAACGAATGGGCGGTCCGCCCGGCCGGCAATAAGCACGAATGCTCAGGTCAACTTGTGCTTTGCGAGCAGGTTGCGCACGGCCTCTACAAGCGCGGCTTCCTTGACGGCGAATTGCGCCTCGGCCTGTTTCTTTAGGTACTCGTCCCGGTCTTTCGTTGCGGCAAGCCCAGCGCCGAGGATCAGATCCTTGATCTGGACTTCACCGCGGGCTTTCTCATCGCCGCCTTGAATGACCGCACAAGGCGAGCCTCGCTTGTCCGCATATTTAAGCTGCGCGCCGATATTGTTTTTCGGATTGCCGAGGTAAAGCTCGGCACGGATGTTCGCACCACGCAATATGGATACCATGCGCTGATAGTCCGCAATGCGATCGCGGTCGAATACCGTTACGACCACCGGACCGGGCGCAGGCTTTTCGCTGATCTTGCCGAGATGGGTGAGGGCGGCCTGCAGCCGAGAGACGCCGATGGAAAAGCCGGTCGCGGGAACCGGCTCTCCGCGGAAGCGCGACACTAGCCCGTCGTATCGTCCGCCGCCGCCGACCGAACCGAAGCGGACCGGGCGGCCTTTCTCGTCCTTGATCTCGAAGATGAGCTCAACTTCGTAAACCGGGCCAGTGTAGTACTCGAGGCCGCGGACGACCGTCTTGTCGATGCGAACGCGATCGCCATATCCCGCGGCATTGACGAGCGCAGCAATGTCCGAAAGCTCCTGATCACCTGCAGTTGCCGCGCCACCCGTTGCGCCTGGCGCGCCGGTGATCGCCGCGACGACGCCCGCGATCTGGGTATCCGTAAGCTCGGCGCCTTTGGTGAAATCGCCGCTGTCGTCCTTGCGCCCTTTGCCGAGCAGCATCTTGACGCCGTCGATGCCCAGCCGGTCGAGCTTGTCGACGGCGCGCATGGTGGTGAGATGCTTTTCGGCAGGGATCTGCAGGGCGTCCATCGCACCGTCCAGAACCTTGCGGTTGTTCACCTTTACGACATAACTGCCGCGCGGGATGCCGAGCGCTTCCATCGTATCCGCGGCGAGCAGGCACATCTCTGCGTCGGCGGCCATCGATGGCGCACCGACGGTGTCGGCATCGAATTGCATGAACTGGCGATAGCGCCCGGGCCCGGGCTTTTCATTCCTGAACACCCAGCCATAGCGGTACGAGCGATAGGGCAGCGCCAGGTTCTGAAAGTTTTCCGCCACATATCGCGCAAGCGGCGCGGTCAGGTCGTAACGCAGCGACAGCCACTGCTCGTCGTCATCCTGGAACGAGAACACGCCTTCGTTCGGCCGATCCTGGTCGGGGAGGAACTTGCCGAGCGCGTCGGTATATTCGATTGCCGGCGTCTCTACCGGCTCGAAGCCGTAGCGCTCGAATACCACGCGGATCGCTTCCACCATGTGGCGGGTGGCGGCGATTTCGGCGGGCCCGCGATCGGCGAGGCCGCGGGGCAGGCGGGCTTTGAGCTTGGTCGGCTTGGCCATCGGCGAGTCGCGCAATTGACAATCGCCGCGTGGTAGCAGCCGTTTCCCACTTTGTCATTATCGGCGAAAGCGGATAAGCCTGCGATGGCCCCCTTTCCAGTTTACAGCGAGGCGTCACATGGCTCTGGCAGCGTCGTCGGTCCCCAATGACCTCGAACCTTATTGGATGCCATTCACGGCCAACAGGGCCTTCAAGAAACGCCCGCGGCTGATCGTCGGCGCCAAGGACATGCACTACGTCGCCAGCGACGGGCGCAAGCTGATCGACGGGGCCGCCGGCCTCTGGTGTACGAATGCTGGCCACAACCGTGAGCCGATTGTTGCAGCCATCCAGCGCGAAGCAGCCACGCTCGATTATGCGCCGGCGTTCCAGTTCGGCCACCCGAAAGCCTTCGAGCTGGCAAGCCGCGTTGCGGCGCTCGCGCCTGGCGATCTCGACCACGTGTTCTTCTGCAATTCAGGCTCGGAAGCCGTCGACACCGCGCTCAAGATTGCGCTCGCCTATCACAACGTACGGGGGAACGCCTCGCGCGTGCGGCTAATCGGGCGCGAGCGCGGCTATCACGGCGTCGGGTTCGGCGGCATTGCGGTGGGCGGCATCGTCAACAATCGCAAGCAATTCGGCGCGCTGCTCGCGGGTGTCGACCATCTGCCGATGACATACAATCGCGAAAAGCAGGCGTTCACGACCGGCGAGCCGGAATGGGGCACGCATCTCGCCGACGAACTCGATCGCATTGTTGCATTGCACGACGCATCGACAATCGCAGCCGTGATCGTCGAGCCGGTGGCGGCGTCCACCGGCGTGCTGCCGCCGCCGAAGGGATATCTCGAAAGGCTGCGCACTATCTGCGACAAGCACGGAATTCTTCTGATCTTCGATGAGGTGATCACCGGCTACGGCCGTCTCGGCCATGCTTTCGCCGCCGAGCGCTACGGCGTCGTTCCCGACATGATCACGTTTGCCAAGGGCATTACCTCAGGTGCCGTGCCCATGGGCGGCGTACTCGTGCGCAAGGGAATCTATGACGCGTTTATGAAAGGACCCGAACACGTAATCGAACTGTTCCATGGCTATACTTATTCGGCGCATCCGCTCGCCTGCGCGGCCGGGCTCGCGACGCTCGATATCTACCGCGACGAAGGACTGTTCGAGCGTGCGCGCAAACTGGAAAAGCCGTGGGCGGAGGCTGCGATGGCGCTTAAAGGACTGCCGAACGTGCTCGACATCCGCCCCGTCGGTCTCACGGTCGGCATTGACCTCGCAAGCCGGCCCGACGCCGCCGGAAAACGCGGAATGGACGCCTTGGACCTCGGCTTCTTCGAGCACGACGTCATGTTCCGCGCCGTCGGCGATACGCTGGCGCTCAGTCCGCCGTTGATCGTGAACGAAAGCCAGATCGGCGAAATGTTCGACAAGCTCGCCCGCATCATCAAGGCGGTGGCCTGAACCCGCCACATGATGTTGCGGTATGTCAATATGATGTCCCCTTTGATTACTAACTTGCCGGCGTGAAACGACATCGCCTTCTTATCGTTCTGCTAATCGTCTTGCTGGCTACCGGCGCTGGTTGGTGGACACTTGCGCGGGCGCCGCAAGTTGCGGCGATGCCCGCGACGCGAGGAACGGCGGTCGAAATCGTCTACGCGACCGGTGGCGTCGAGCCCGTCCGCTGGGCGAAGGTCGCAAGCGTCATCCATGACCGCATCGTCGAGATCTGCGATTGCGAAGGCAAGTCCGTAACAAAAGGTGACGTCCTGGCGCGACTCAACAGCAGTGAGGTGCAAGCCGGACTGAAAGAACTCAAGGCGCGCGAAGACTTTCTCAAGCGCGAGATGTCGCGGGTCAGCGATCTGATCGTGCGCGGGTCTGCCACGACGCAAGCATATGAGCGCGCCGCTATGGACCTGCAGACTGTGCAGGGATTGATCGCAGTTCAAACCGAAAAAATTTCCGATTACACAATCGTGGCGCCGATGGATGGCATCGTGCTGCGCCGCGATGGCGAAATCGGCGAGATCGCCGAAGCAGGGCAGATATTGTTCCG
>DATGDN010000247.1:0-18099 GCA_035310865.1 Pseudolabrys sp.
TGCCGATTCCGAAGAGAAGCACGAGCCCGTGAGCGACATCGACACCGCAGTGATGGAAGGTCTGAAAGCGCTTGACCCAAACCGGCCGATTAGAGAAGCGGACATGTGCAGCGCAATAGCTGATGTCCGCTAAGGGCCATAGCCGACATAGAATGGGGCTCTCCGAGCGCGCTCACGTTCCGTTACTTGGACCAACATCAATTCGGTTAAAGGTCTACCTTCGGGCGTGATACCCCCACAGTGCTGGGGGGATCCTGATGAGGCGCAGCAAATGGCAAGCGGGCTTGGACGGCGGCAATTCATGTCCGCGCTTGGAGGCACGGCGCAAATTACAATTGCGCTTGCATTCACCGCCGCATTTATCATGCGGGGCGCCGCCCAGGAGTTCATGGCGCCGCCGGGCACACCAGCCGAGGCCTTTCCGAAACCCAAACGCCCTGTAGCGCATATCGTCAGCCCGATCTGGCATAGCGAAAGTGAGCGGGACGCCGCCGGCGAACCCCGCCAGCTCGTGCGTCTCCTCGGCATCAAGCCAGGCATGACCATCGCGGACATCGGCGCAGGCAGCGGCTACTACGTAGTGCGGCTAGCGCCCATCGTCGGACCCAACGGCCGCATCATTGCACAAGATATCGTGCTGGAATATCTGCGGAGGTTGCGCGGTCGGGTGCGTGATCTTGGATTGCGGAACGTCACCATCAGTCTCGGTGAGCCGCACGATCCGAGATTGCCGGCTCATTCGCTCGACACTGCTATCTTGGTGCACATGTATCACGAAATCGCACAACCTTACGGTCTTCTGTATAATCTGGCGCCAGCGTTCAAGCCCGGCGCTCGCGTCGGGATCGTTGACGCTTTCGGACCGACCTCGGAGCATGGTACCCCGCCAAGTCTTCTGCGTTGCGAGCTTGCGGCCGTCGGGTATCGCGAGATCGCCTTCCATCCGCTTACGGGCAGCAACGCATATCTCGCGATCTTCGCGCCGCCTTCCGAGGAAAGCCGGAAACGGCCGGACGCAACGACCGCGTGCACCCAGTAACTATCCTCAATCTCTTTGCTTTCCGGCCAACTTTGCTGACGTTAAGGGTCGTTAGCTAACATTCTTGGGCATCGCGACGTCCGCTTTATCCCCGAAAGCAGACATTGATCAGGGCACGCCGAGTGTCCGCTAAGGGCCAATAGCGGATATTAATTAGTGTCAAAGGTGGTCTTTCGGCGGAGCCGAAAGGCGATTCGGACGAAAGTCATCATCATAGAATGGGCAGCTTTCATGCCTGCAACGAAATTGCCGGAAACTTTCGAGACGCCGCCAATCCGGCGGCGTTGGCCGACAGCGATCTCGAGCGCGGGGAGATTGGCGGCGGCGACCCGCATTAACATTTCCAAATTCCAGCCATATGTCATTTCACTCATGCCAAGGCGATCCAGCACATCGCGCCGGATCGCGCGAAATGGCGATAGATCGCTGAAACGTGCTCCATAAAAAAGACGCAAGAGCAGGTGCCCGACATGGGCGGCGATGACCTGCTGTGGCGTCAGGCTGCCGCGCTCGCGCGCACCGCGGACGCGCGAGCCGAGAACGAAGGTGGCTTGCCCAGCGATGATTGGCGACACCAAATCGGGAATAAATTCTACTGGGTCGCTGCCATCGCCATCGAGAAAGACCAGGATTTCCGCGTCCTTCCGCACCGCGGCTATACCAGCTTGGATGGCGCGCCCGTAGCCGCGTCGCGGCTCGACAACGACACGCGCGCCGGCGGCGGTCGCCTGGTCAGCCGTTCTATCCCGCGAGCCGCCATCCACGACAACGACTTCGCTCACATTCTGCGCAAGCACAGAGACAACGACCCGTGCAATTGCCGCCTCCTCGTCGAGACACGGAATGATTGCTGAGACAACCGCGGGGCGGCGGTCCGCGAGCCGCGGCGCGCTACGCTCGTGCGCGACGTCGTTCACAGACTCCAGCGCAGTCCGCAATTGGCGCAGGCCATGGGCGGCTGATCGGAAAGCAGAGCTTTCCTAAATTCTCGATACGCGGGCCCGTTCCAGATTTCCCGCAAGGTTTGCTGCGTCGCGTCGCCCAACGTGTAGTTGTCGTAGCCATGCTGCGAAAACGGCGCGATGCAGCAAGGTAACGCCCGGCCGTTGGCCGTAAAATACATCAGGGACCACGGCCGCCGGCAGAGTGACCAGGGCGAGCCATCTTCCATTCTTTTCAGGCTCAGACCTGGCTCGGATGCCGCACCCGACGCGCTGAAAGTGATGCCAAGCGAGCGCGCAAGATCCTGGGCTTGCTTGAGGTAGGCCGCTTCTTCGCGCGTCAGGCGCTCGAACAGCGCTTGATCCGGCCGGGCTTTGCCGATCGCTGATTGGTTGAAGAACACAAGTCTCTGCAGATAGACTTCCTTGACGCCGATTTCCGCCGCCAGCTGCACGAATGCGGGCAATTCCACGACCGTCTCCTTCAGGCCTGTAAGCCAGATGGAAACTTGTGGCTTTGGATGTCCCTCCCGGTCCTGCAGCTCGCGAAACGCGCGAACATTGCGCACAATGCGGCCAAAATAATCCCGGCCACGAACGGCCTTGAAACTTTCTCGGTTCGACGCATCAATCGATACGCGCAGCTCATCGAGTTCGGCGGCGATCAGCGCGCGGCCGTTGCGTTCGCTGAGGACCGTCGCGTTGGTGTTGAATAGCACGTAGGCGCCGCGATCCTTCAGATATCTCACCATGCGCGGCAGGTTTGCGACCAGCATTGGCTCGCCGACGCCATGCAGCACGGCCCGCGCAAGATCAGGTACCTGATCGACAACCGATGTGAACAGCTCCCAGCTCATATCCGCCGGAGGCTCGAGGTCCTCGTAAGTGCGCGGACAGGTGGTGCACAGCAAATTGCAGCGATTGGTGACTTCCAGATAGACGCAGACCGGTGGACGGACGGCGACTTCAGTGCGCTCGCCCCGGACCGATTCGTGATAGCGGCGCGGATCGACGCGCGCGTCAACAACGGGATTGCCGCCGGAAGCGCTCATTGTGATCGTCCTGTGCTCGCGGCCTTCTTCAGATATGTCTCCCGGGCTGACCAAATGCACGCCAGAAGAAAACTTCCAAATAAAATAGACTTGATGATCGGCTTTGGCATGTGGAATTCCCAATACAGCTCGTTGGTCAACAGGAGCGCTCCAATTGAAACTGCCCAGGTTGGCGCATTACCGCAAAGTGCGACGAACGGCATGATGGGCAGAAAGTACCAGGGGCGGTTTGGCGACAAAAACAGCAAGACGACCAGTAACAGCATGTTTGTGTCCGCAAGGCTGGATGCGATTGTCCTGTTCGGGCGGCGCGCGGTGGAAAGCATCATAAACAGCACGATCGACACTGCCACTCCCGCGTAGACACCAACGTCGCCGCGATGTGCGCCAAAAACGAGACGCCAGACGGAAAGCACCCAGAGATCGTTACCGGAAACAATATCCTCTTCCGCCAGATAGCCTTTGGTCAGGAAGCCGAAGACTCCCCAGCCCACGGAAAAATACGGAAGATAGCAAAGTGCGATCGCGGCGATCACAACGAGCGGCACCTTCCAGTCCCACGGGCGCCAGATCGAAGCTAACGCCGGCGCCACATATGGCTTCACCAGCGCTCCCAGCGCGATCGAGACCACCCCGCGCATCGCATGACCGGTCAGAGCGACCCACAGTCCGAGCAGCATCAGCGCGACCGCCAACGCATCAACATGGCCGTTATTGGCAATCTCCCAAATCGGAAGGGGATGCCAGAAATATGCGACCACCCGGGTGATCGGCCGTTCCATGCGACGTAAAAACAGCACGATCAAAGTTACGCTCACTGCCTCGCAATTGAGCAAGGCCAGACGCATGACGTTGACGTTTTCGCCGATGCGCGTGACGATCAGAAAGAAGAATTCGGCGACTGGTGGATAGATCGTGACGGCATAATCGGCCCGATTGATCCTGGGAAAGATCACCGCGTCGCGGAGATGCGCCAGCGCATCGTGGGCGGGAAAATAGCGGTAAGGGTTGATGCCGGCCGCTTGAACCCTGCCATCCCAAATGTAACGAAAAATGTCGGTGGACAGGAGCGGGTCAAACAGCAGCACGTAGATCCGGAGCATAATCCCGACGCCGAAAATTAGCCAAAGGGCGCGTCTTGTCGGTGTACGGTCAGCTGCTTGCGTTGCCGCAAGCGTCAACAGGCTCGCGGGAATGGCGAGGGCAATAAACGCATTATCGCCGCCGGTTTGAAAGGCGAGCGGTGTCACCAGGGTCAGACCTGCGAAGGCCACACCGATACCGGCCAATGGATAAAGCGGCCGCTCTTTTCCAGGGGATGGTGCGAGCTGACCCATAAAGAATCGCGACATGGGATCACGCACGCGCCGGCGGCGCGGTCGTAAGAAACGCTCGAGTGGCTGAAGCAGGACTGCCGCCGCGAAATCGCGTCGAATTGCCTGCGAGTTCGTCCCGCAGCCAACCCAGTGTTTCATAATCATCGATGTCGTACCATTCCGGAAGCACGGTGGTCGAAAGTCCAATTTCTGCGGCGCGCTCGCGCGTGCGGCCAAATACGGTTTCAGTTCCCCATTCAATTTGCGTGAACAGTTCCTTGTGCGGACGTTTCAAGCCGATGAGGTAGTAGCCGCCGTCGCTCGCGGGCCCAAGGACCATCCGATCGCCCGAATTGCGCAATGCTTCAATTGCTTGAACCAGGAAAGTGGAAGGCAGCGTTGGGCTGTCACCGTTGATCAACAGCACACAGTCGTGCCCCGCAAGTAACAGGTCGCGCGTGGCGCCGAATAGCGCTTCTCCAAGATCTTGGCCCGCCTGCAGCAATAGTCCAAACTGTTCCGGAAACAACTCACGCAGCACTTGTTCAGTTCCTGCCGGGGCATAGACGCCGTAGCCGCGCCTGCCCAGAGTTTTGGGCACCGCTTCAATCGCTGCGGCCACATCGCGCAAAAAGCAGGCGGACAATTCTGAGGCGGCAAACGCCCCGACAGCCTTTGCGAGTCGTGTTTTTGCGTGGCCCGGCTGGGGCGCCTTGCACATAATTCCGATGGCGGCGTCGCTCACAGCCGGAGCCGCGACCGCAGGCGATCGGCTGCGACCGCAATCAGGTCCAGCGCATCTTTGCTGCCGTCTGCTTCGCCCTTCTCGAAATCGCCATCGATGCGACCCATCTGATTTGTGACGTGGGCAAAGCACAGCACAGGCTTTTGTCGTACTTGCGCAAAAGCATAGAGTGCCGCCGCTTCCATCTCGACCGCCATTAGATTTTTTTCGCGCATAGCGTCGATCGCCGGCTGGGTCTCGCGGAATGGAGCATCGGTTGTCCAGGTGGCGCCGGTAAGAACCGGCACCGGCGACGCGTCGAATGCGCCATCGAGCGCCGCGATCAATCCGCCATCGGCATGGGAATACTCAGATGCTGCCACATAGTGATAGCTCGTGCCTTCATCACGCAGTGCGCGTTCTATCAAGATGAAATAAGGCGGCGGACGTATTGGCACGATTTGCCCGGAGGACGTCACGCTGATCAGCAGTTTACAGCCCGATGCGAACATTTCTTCGGCGATAAGCACGGCAAATGAGGCGCCGACGGCGCAGCCTACAATTCCGAAATCGATCCCGCCGCGACTGAAGGAAAATAATTGTGTGTGATAGCACGCCCATGCCGGCTCAAGCCGAGCCTCACCGCAGGCAAGCAAATGGCGCAGCATGTCGCCGTCGGGGTCCAGAATTGAGATGGCGGGAATGCTGGTATCGGCAATTCGCTTCTGCCGGCGCGCCTCGCGCAGCAGATTTTCCGGCGTAAATGCCGACGGCGTAGTGTAATGTTTTTGCGCGAGAATCGGCGGGACTCCACCGTGGTTAGCTGACATCAGCGCCCGACCTGTTGAACCATTGCAATTTGCCGATATTGGTAGCGGTTCTCATCGACGTCCGACAAGCCCGGCTAACGAACTACGCTGACAGAGGCGTTATCCGCCCTTTGATCCAAAGCCCTGTTCACGATCGAGTGTGCCGGATCGCCGGCCGGGCATGAGCGCTTGGCCAACATGGCAGGAGCAAATAAGCTGCACGCCGCACTACAGGGCTGCAATGATCTCCTGTTAGCGGGGAGAGAACGATGCGCACGAACCCGTTCTTCGACGCGTGGCTGTTTCTGATCGGGGCGACAGACGATCATCGTGCACTGGGCATCTTCCAATATGTCATGGTGGCGCTGTTCTGGGCATTGCTCTTCGCGAGCGTGTGGATCGCCTTCAAGAATTGGTCAGAAAATTTGGAGCAGCGCCGCGCCAGCCACGCGATCATTTGGATTTGCCGTCTGCTGATCGGCGCGCAGTGGTTTCAGGGCTGCCTGTGGAAGCTGCCGTTACCGGTCTCGGGCGGATTCCAGTATTGGACCGGGCAGATGGGCGAGCATGCGGCATTCGCCTTTCACCGCGAGCTCGTCAAGAGCGTATATCTGCCGTTCATCAACATCATCGATCCGCTTGTGTTCCTGGCCGAGCTTGCGTTCGCGGTGTCGCTCATGCTCGGCCTCAGCGTGCGCCTCGTGGCGATTGTCGCCGCAGTCTACTCGCTGCATCTCTGGCTCGGCCTCTACCGCCATCCGGCCGAATGGCCGTGGAACTACATGTTTCTTGCGATCGTGCATGTGCAGTTCGCGGTCTATGCCGCCGGCCGCAGCCTTGGCCTCGATGAACTGATCCGCCGTCGCGCGCCAGGCAATGCGATTACGCGCCTGGCGGCGCTGGCGGGCTAATTCATCTGTCGCAACAGCAAACCCTTGGATGGGTTCCGTAAGCGAACGCGTAAAAGGAGATTTCAACAATGGTTCCGATCAAAAAGTCCGATGAGTTCAACCATGCTTGCCGCCGTTTTGTCGGATCCGTTCGTCTCAACATGATCCGCCTTTTGGCTTTCACGGTGTCGGTACTGGTCCTTGCGGCGACCTCCCATGCGCAGGAGCGTCCGCCGATTTTCCAACAAATGTTCAAGGCCTATGGGTTTGAGTCCTTCGGCCAGGTTGAGAAAATCCGCTACACCTTTAACCTCGAAACCCCGGGATTGAATCTTTCCCGTAGCTGGGAATGGGAACCGAAGACGGATCTGATTTCCTACGAAGGCAAAGATAAAGACGGCAAGCCGGTGAAGATGACGTATGCGCGTTCGCAGCTCGGCAGCCAATCCGACGTCGTGAAGAATGAAATCGATCCGGCTTTCAGCAACGACAATTATTGGCTGCTCCTCGTGCTGCATTTTTATTGGGACGGCAGCGCCACAGTCACCGATGAGGGCACGCAAAAACTGCCGCTGGGGAACGGTTCCGCGAAGCGGGTCGTGGTGAAATATCCATCGGAAGGCGGCTACGCACCGGGCGACACCTGGGAGCTCTATGTCGGCGCCGACAACCGAATTGAGGAATTTGTCTATCACGGGGGTGGACCAGGCGCCCAAAAAAGGCCCAAGCTCCTGATGGCGACGTGGGGCGACCACAAGAAGGCGGGCCCGCTCCTGATCTCAACAGATCACCGAGGTACCGCGGACGGCAGCCCGGTGCGCGTTTCCTTATCGAATGTCTCAGTTAAGCTCACCGGATCAGACAGCTGGGTGAACGCGCAATAGAAAAGGACATGCGAGGCGGTTACGAGCGGCCTCTACCACCAATAAGCCTAACCAGCGCGGGACAGGCGATTTACGCAGCCGCGAGCGCCTGATCGATGTCGGCAATGATGTCGTCCGGGTGCTCGATGCCGACCGAAAGCCGGACGTATCCCTCCGTGACGCCGGTTTGGAGTTGCTCTTCCGGCGACAATTGCGAGTGCGTTGTGGTTGCCGGATGGATGGCGAGCGAGCGGGCATCGCCAATGTTGGCGACATGATAAAGCATCTTCAGGTTGTCGATGAACTTGCGGCCCGCCTCCTTACCGCTCTTGAGCTCGAAGCCGAGCAGCGCGCCATACCCACCCTTCAAGTAAGCGTCGGCACGGCGTTTGTTCTCGCCTTCCATTAGACCGGGAAAAATAACCTTACTCACCTTGGGATGTTTGGCGAGATAGCTCGCCACCGCCACTGCATTGCTGCAATGCTGGCGCATGCGCAACGCCACGGTCTCCAAGCCCTGGATGAACATAAACGCATTGAACGGCGACATGGCGGCACCGATGTCGCGCAGCAACGTCACACGCGCCTTGATGATATAGGCAATTGGCCCGAGAGGTTTGACGGCTTGGGTCCATATTGCACCGTGATAGCTCGGGTCCGGCGTATTCAACATCGGAAAGCGATCCGCGTGCTTCTCCCAGTCAAAATTGCCGCTGTCGACGATGACGCCGCCGATCGACGTGCCGTGACCGCCGATGTATTTGGTGGTCGAATGCATGACGATAGCGGCGCCGTGCTCTATCGGCTTGCAGAGTACCGGGCAGGCGGTGTTGTCCATGATGAGCGGGATTCCCATCGTGCGACCGATCTTGGCGACTTCGGCAATTGGGAAAACCGCAAGCTTTGGGTTCGGCAACGTCTCGCCATACCAGCAGCGAGTGCGCGCATCGCTCGCCTTGCGGAAGTTTTCGGGGTCTGCGGGATCGACAAAGCGACATTCGATTCCCATGGTGCCCATGGTGTTCTGGAAAAGATTCCAGGTGCCGCCATAAATGTCGGTCGAGCAGACAAAATTATCGCCGGCATGACAGATATTTTGCACCGCGAACAGAGAGGCGGCTTGGCCCGAGGCAACCGCCAACGCAGCGACTCCGCCCTCGAGCGCAGCCACGCGTTCTTCCAGCACAGCTTGCGTTGGATTCATGATGCGCGTGTAGATGTTGCCAAGCTCTTTGAGCGCGAACAGATTGCCGGCATGTTCGGCCGAATTGAACTGATAGGACGTGGTCTGGTAGATCGGCACCGCAACGGCCGTGGTCGCCGGATCCGACCGGTACCCGGCATGCAGGACTATGGTTTCTGCGTGAGGACTAGTCGTCGGCATTGAATTTACCCTCCTAGGCTCAGGATCGAGCAATCGTACTGGTTCAAACGAAGCCCGTTAAGGGGACGAACGGCCCCCTCTTGGCGCCTTCAAGCGACGGTTGGCCGATCACCGCGCCGACAGCAGACATTCGGGCAATACAAGATGAATGCCCGCTTTGGGTCATTAGCGGACATGTGCAGTGCAATAAGCGATGTCCGCTTTACCCCCAATAGCGACCGCGAAAGCGAATTCTCGCAAAAAGTCATGTCCGCTTTACCCCCGAAAGCAGACATGTGCGGCGCAACTTGAGATGTCTGTTAAGGGCCACAAGCGGACATTCGCTGATGGATAGATTTATTGGAGACGCTCCCAGATGAGGCGATGAACTTGAGCCGCGCCCAGAAATGTTACAGGTGGCGACTTTAGCGTTAGCCGATTTCTAGTGAACTCAAAGTACCGCTTCTGGTCCGTTCCAACCCAATTCGGAAACCAGCTGAGCTGGAGGTGATGAATGATGAAACGCTCCCGTTGGTTGACCTCGTAGGAGCCGCACTAGCCCATATATCCCACAAAGCCGGCTTTAATTTCCTCCGGTGTAGCTTCCAATAAGTTGTTCGAAGCAAATTTAGGGCGATCAGGACGCATGAGCGCAACGCATATGCCCGCTTTTGACCCTCAGCGGACATCGCTGGTTGCGCTGCGAAATTTATGCTGTCAGGTGCGCCAATACCTCCTCAATTACTTTTTGAGGCGCCGGATTCTCTTGTGTTTTTCCGGCTCTTGACCTTCGAGGTGACTCTCATGGTCCTGCTAGTTGAAACACTGCGTATAAACAACTCCCTTTGATTTTGTGGCTGTGACGACGGAGCCGGATTAGGTCAAATTGACGTAGGGTGCGGCTTACGCCACGGATTGATTTTACCTAGGCCGACACGCTGCCATAATCTAGCACCCGGAAGAGTTTTTGCGGGGGAAGTGCATGCTCGAGGCCGCCAACATGGCGAAAGAGTCATATGGAGAAAAATTTTCCGGCCCCCCACTCGATTTCCAAGAACACCTGCGTCGGCTCGAGGCGCATGGCCTTCTCACGCGCATTGACAGAGCCATCGATAAGGACCGCGAGCTCCACCCGCTCGTGCGCTGGCAGTTTCAGGGGGGCCTTGCCGAGGAGCAGCGCCGGGCCTTCCTCTTTACGAATGTCGTGGATGGTTCCGGCCGGCGCTACGACATTCCGGTTGCTGTTGGCGCGTTGGGCGCATCACCCGAAATCTATGCGCTTGGCATGGGCAAGCCGGTTGCGGACATCGGCGATGCCTGGACACAGGCCATCGCTAAACCAATAGCACCCGTTCTCGTGTCATCGGGTCCCTGCCAGGAAGTCGTCATCCGAGGACAGGATCTTCTGCGGCCGGGCGGTGGTCTTGCTCAACTGCCCGTGCCGATTTCAACGCCGGGTTTCGACTCTGCACCCTACCTCACCGCAACACTGTGCATCACCCGCGATCCCGAAAGCGGCGTCCAAAACATGGGGACCTACCGCGGGGCGCTGAAGGCGCAGGACCGGCTGGGCGTGCGCATGTCCTCACGTCCGGGCGGCGCGGGTGGCTATGTGCATTGGCGAAAATACCAGAAGCGCAAGCAGCCGATGCCCTGTGCGATCGTCATCGGCTGCGCGCCGGTCGTGCTGTTCACCGGTCCGCAGAAACTACCCATTGATCAGGACGAGATGGCCGTTGCGGGCGGCCTTGCCGGCGCTCCGATTCGCAACGTCAAGGCGGTGAGTGTGGATCTCAATGTTCCCGCCGACGCTGAAATTGTCATCGAAGGCCTGATCGACAGCGAGTTGCTCGAGCCAGAAGGGCCGTTTGGCGAAAGCCACGGGCATGTGGCGCTCGAGGATTTCAACATGTCGATGCAGGTGACCGCGATCACGCACAAGCGCAATCCGGTTTTCGTCTCGATCATCAGCCAGGTGACGCCCAGCGAATCGAGCGTAATCAAGAAAGTCGCCTTCGAACCCATGTTCCTCGCGCATTTGCGCGACCAGCTCGGCGTCCGCGACATCAAGAAGCTTGTGATGCATGAGCCATTCACTAATCTGCGCAAGGTCGTCTTTCTGCAGTTTGCGAAGGGAACCGCGCGGACAGAAGTCTGGCGCGGCCTGCAGGGCGCGGCGTCGCTACGCGCCGACTGCGGGAAAATCTGCATCGCGGTCAGCGAAGATATCGATCCGGCCAACACCGATGCCGTCTTCTGGTCGCTGGCCTACCGCTCGGATCCCGGCACCGACGTGCACGTCGCGCCTTACCGCGCTGCCGGGCACGGACCAAAATCCGGCGCGCGGGAAGAGTCCACCATTCTGATCGACGCGACGCTCAAGCGTGACATGCCCCCGCTCGCTTTGCCCGGCCGCGAATATATGGAGCACGCCCGAAAGATCTGGAACGAATTGGGCTTACCGGCGATTTCCCCGCAACCGCCATGGCACGGCTATTCGCTCGGCGACTGGGATGAACGGTACGACGTCTACGCCGAGCGCGCGGTCGAAGGCCGGTGGGCGCAAAGCGGCGAGGAAACGATCAAGCGCCGGCGCGGCGGCCTGATACCCGAAACCCCGGTGCGCAACGTCGAGGAAACCAAGAAGAGATCCTGAGCCCCATGTCCTTGTTGAAGTCTGTCGCCTCTCTCGTCATTGCCCTGACGTTTTCCGTGCCGCGTGACGCATCCGCACAGAACAACTACCCCGTACGCCCGATCCGTTTGATTGTCGGATTTGCTGCAGGATCGAGCGGCGACGTCGCGGCACGCATCGTCGGCCATAAGCTCGGCGAGCTGCTCGAACAGCAAGTTGTCGTCGAAAATCGCCCGGGGGCCAGCAGCATGATTGCAACCGACTACGTAGCGCGCAGTCCCAAGGACGGATACACGCTGCTGTTCGGCACGATCGCGCTGACCATCAATCCGATTCTGATGCCGACCAAGGCACCCGATGTCGAGAAGGACCTGGCGCCGATCGTACTTGTAGGCTCGGTCCCGAACATTCTGGTGGTCAGCAAAAACCTCAATGTCTCGAGCGTGAAAGAGCTCATCGCTCTAGCCAAGCAGAAGCCGGATGAGCTGCTTTATGGCGCGGCTGGCCTGGGTAGCGGGCCGCAAATGGCGACCGAGTTGTTCAAGCAGATGGCCGGAATCAAGATGACCGGCGTTCTGTATCCCGGCAGCGCGCAAACCGTCATGGATCTTGTATCCGGCCGCATCCAGGTGATGTTTTCCCCCGCGTCGACAGTGCTTGGATTTATCAAGGATGGACGGGTGAAAGCTTTGGCGACAAGCGAAGCCCAGCGCACAAGTGCTGCGCCCGACCTGCCGACGATCGCTGAAGCGGCGCTGCCCGGTTATGCGACCGGACTTTGGTTCGGCATTCTCGGTCCCGCGGGTACGCCGAGACCGATCATCGACAGGATTTCCAAAGCGACCAACAAGACCCTGAAAGACCCCGATGTGCTCAAACAGCTGGAGACTCAAGGGTTGAACGCCCTGGGTGGAAGCCCCGAGGATTTTGCCCGCTACATAAAGAGCGAGTCAGAACGGTGGGCCCGGATCCTGCACGACATGGAAGCGGCGAAAGCGAACAAGGCGTCCGCACCGCAGGCGCAGTAGACCTGTCACCTACGGTTTCTGAGTCCTTGCCACAGCGATAAGTACCGGCGCAGTCGGGCCGGACCCCCTCCCGGACGTCATCACGAAGTATCCGTTGACACATTGCAAGCCACCGCGTCTCCTTCGACGCGAGGCGCAATGCTTTGTGCGTAGGCGAATAGCATCGCTTGCTCGACCTGCTCGGCTTCAATCTCGACACGCTGGACCTGCGACCTCAATGCCGAGACGCGAGGGCACTCCTCAGCGACGCCACGCTGCCTATAGACGGCGAGAGAAAACCGGCAAAAATCGTTCTGATACTGCCTCCTCGAGATCATCACGCGTAATGACGATTCCACGACGTCCAAGCCACGGTCAGAACAGCAGAAGATTGATGTTGAGTCCGAATTTGTCCTGTAGTCCGGACGTGGTCGTGCCAGGACGCGATGATGCGTGGCATGGATCCTGCCCGGCGGTCACGAATGATCGGCCCGTTCGCGGCTTTTCGGACGTGCGCGGTCGCCGGTCCACCGGCGAACCTTGCCGACATCGATATCGAAAAGATCGAGAACGCGCGCGAGCGTGTGATCGACCATCTCCTCGATCGAATTGGGCAAGGCGTAAAATGCGGGGACGGGCGGATACACAATGGCGCCGGCTTCGGTCACGGCGGCCATATTGCGGATGTGTCCGATATGCAGAGGCGTTTCGCGAAGCATGAGCACCAGGCGCCGCCGTTCCTTCAGAACAACGTCAGCGGCGCGAGAAACCAGATTTGCAGTATTGCCGGTCGCGATCTCCGCCATGGTCTTGATCGAGCATGGTGCGATGATCATGCCACGCGTCCGGAAGGAGCCGCTGGCGCAGACGGCGCCTACATCGCTGTTGGAGTGGGTCACACTTGCCAGACGCTCGACGTCGGCAAGCTTCAGGTCGGTTTCGCTGGCGAGCGTCATCTGCGCGGCGCGCGAGACGATCAGATGGGTTTCAATGTTCCAATCGCGCAGCAGCTCGAGCAGCCTGACCCCGTAGATCACGCCCGATGCGCCGGTGATGCCGACGATCAGGGGGCCTGAAGTCTTTATCGAGACGTGTTTCATCCGGCTTCCGCATGGTTTGGGCCGCAGTATTTCCCATGCCCGGCGGCCCAGCAAGGCATTTGACCCAAACCTCCATCGCACGCAAGGCGGTTGGATTTCCTTGCATTTTGCTATCAACTGCGGGTCTCGTCGCGGGGGCGTCTACGCGAACTGATGACCGAGCAACCTCCGAAATTCCGCTTTATCGGCCAGCCCATCCCGCGTACGGAAGACGCTCGCCTGCTCACGGGGCGCGGACAATTCAGCGATGATTTCTGTTTTCCCGGCCAGACCTACGCGGCGATCGTTCGTTCACCGCACGCGCACGCGCGTATCGTACGCATCGACGTCAGCGCCGCAAAAAAGATGCCGGGCGTTCTCGGCGTCTTCACCGGAGAAGACTGCCTGGCCGACAAGCTCGGGCCGATCCCGCACGATCCGCTTCCAAAAACCAAGTTCGACATGAAGCTTCACGGGCCAGGCGGTGGCGAGGTCTTTATCGGACCTCACCTCCTCCTGCCCGCCGACAAGGCGCGTCACGTTGGAGAAGCTGTGGCCATGGTTGTCGCAGAATCGCAAAACCAGGCGCTCGATGCAGCCGAAGCCGTGACCATCTCATACGAGCTGTTGTCATGCGTAACGAGCGCCGAAGAGGCGATGCAGGCCGGCGCACCTGCAGTCTGGGACGAAGTTCCGAACAATATCCTCGTCGACACCCGCTTTGGAAACGCGGCCGAAACGGAACGAGCTTTCCGGCGGGCCACTCATATCGTCGCGAAAGATTTCCACGTCGGCCGGGTGACCGGCGCGCCGATGGAGCCGCGCGCAGCTGTCGCCCACTACGACGAGACCGAGGGCCGCTACACGATTTATGCCGGCAGCGGCGGAGCGGTCAGGCAAAAGCGTGAGCTCGCAGCTGTGCTCGGGGTCGAGCCCGAGAAAATCCGCGTGCTGTCTTACGATGTCGGCGGTAATTTCGGCACACGCAATCGTGTTTATGTCGAATTCGGACTTGTGTTGTGGGCCGCGCGCAAGCTCGGACGCCCGGTAAAATACACTGCAACGCGCTCGGATTGTTTCATCAGCGACTACCAGGGCCGCGATCTGGTGGCAAAGTTCGAGTTGGCGCTCGACGCGCGGGGCTGGTTTCTGGCGCTGCGTGCAACCAACGTCAGCAATGTCGGCGCCCGATGTGTTTCGCTTTCGCCCCTGAGCAAGGGCGCGGGCTTGATCACCGGAAGCTATGATATTCCGGTGGCCTCACTGCAGGCCATGGCCGTTTTTACCAACACCATCCCCACTCAGGCCTATCGCAGCTCCGGACGTCCGGAGATCACCTTCGCGATCGAACGATTGATCGACATCGCCGCCAGCCGGCTCGACATCGATCGCATCGCGCTGCGCCGGCGCAATTTGGTCCGGCCGAAAGCGATGCCATACCGAAATGCAGTCGGCATGATCTACGACAGCGGTCGATACGAAGAGAATATGGACCATGCCTTGCGCCTCGCCGACTGGGACGGCTTCACGTCGCGCCAGCGGGACGCCAGGAAAAGAGGCAAGCTTCTTGGACGCGGTCTGGCGAATTACGTCGAGTCCTCGATCGGAGCGCCAAAGGAACAGACACGCATGACGGTGTCGGCCGACGGCATCAGTGTCGTCATCGGCACGCAGCCGGCAGGACAAGGCCATGAAACCAGTTTCGCGCAGGTGGTCGCCGATCTGCTCGCGGTCTCGGTCGAGAAGGTGCGCATCATCCTCGGCGACACCGACGTGGTGAAGGCCGGTGGCGGCACCCATTCCGGCCGCTCAATGCGGCACGCAGCGACTGTGTTTTCGCTGGCAGCCACAGAGCTCATAGCAAAGGCGAAGCGCGCGGTTGCGGTCATCCTCGGCGCGTCGGCGGATCGGGTTGAGTTCAACGACGGCCGATTTTCGGCCCGCGACAGCAATCGCAGCTTTGACTTTTTTGAGCTCGCCAAGGAAATGCCACGCCACCCCATGCCCGACGACCTGTCGGCCGGACTCGCGGTTGTCGCCGACAACGAAATGCATGAGCCGGTTTTCCCGAATGGCTGCGCGATTTGCGAAATCGAGATCGACGCGGAAAGTTGCGGCTTACAGCTCGTGCGTTACATTTCGGTCGATGATGTCGGCCGTTGCATCAATCCGCTGATTGTCCATGGGCAGACGCAGGGGGCCGTCGTGCAGGGCGTGGGTCAGGCCCTCTGGGAACAATGTGTGGTCGTTCCCGGTTCCGGACAGCCGCTTTCCGGCTCGTTCATGGACTACGGCATGCCGCGTTCGGACGGCGTGCCTTCTCTTGTTACCAAGATCGTTGAGGTGCTTTCACCGACAAATCCGCTCGGGATCAAGGCGGGCGGCGAAGGCGGAACAACGGCCGCACCGGCGGTGATTGTCAGCGCGGTCGTCGATGCTCTCGCCGCCTATGGAATCGAGGATATAAAAATGCCGGTCACGCCGTACCGCATTTGGCAGGCAATTCACAGCAAAGCGTCGACGTAGATCGACAGAAATCGGGGAGTGACATGAGCAAGATCAAAACCGGATTTTGCCTCGCGGCCATTGCGCTCGCACTGGCCGTACAGCCCGCTTTTGCGCAAGGTCTTACGGGCAAGACCGTCAAGATCGTGGTGCCTTACGCCGCAGGCGGCACCGGCGATGTGGTTGCGCGAGTCCTTGCGCAGGCCGTCATGCAGAAGACCGGCCAGGCGATCATCGTGGAAGATCGCCCGGGCGCGAGCTCGATCGTCGGAACGGAATACGCTGCGCGCGCGACTCCGGACGGCACGACGGTCTTGCTAGTCGAAAATCCGTTTATCCTAAGCGCGATCATCTTTCCGGGCCACTACGACGCGCTGACGGCTTTCGAACCTTTATGCTACATCGCGGCAACGCCAGCCGTGCTCGCCGTGAGCAGCAAGTCCGACATTCAGACGCTGGCGGATTTCGTGGCATTGGCGAAATCGAAGCCTGGAGCCGTCTCTTATGGCAGCACCGGCCCGGCGTCCATCGCCCACATAGCGGGCGAGCTGCTCAAGCGGGATGCCAAGGCGGAGATCACCTACGTACCCTACCCGGGATCGCCGCCGGCGATGAATGCGACGCTGGCCGGCACCATCACCGCCGTCATGGCCAACTATTCCGATTTGAAGGGTCAAATCGATTCTGGCGCGTTGCGGCCAATCGCGGTTCCTGCCAAGAAGCGGAGCGTGGCGCTGCCGAACGTCCCGACAGTTGCAGAAAGCGGATTTAACGACGTCGATGCCGCCGTCTGGTTCGGCTTTGTCGTGCCGGCAAAGACCCCAAAGGACGTGGTCGCCCAACTCTCGCAGTACATTTTGGACGCGGTCACTTCTCCTGCCGTCGTTGACCGGCTCAAGAGCCAGGGGATGTTCATCAATCTGTTCTGCGGTGCGGACTTCGGCAAATTCCTGGCGCAGGAGCATCGCACCTACACGCAATTCACCGCCGAGTTCAACATCAAGCCATAAACGGGCGTCGTGCGATTCAGCGTCGAGAGATCAATGACAGATCATCCAGATTTTTCCATTGTCGTGAAAGACCGGGGGCGGCCTCCAAGCGCATGGAAGTGGGAGATTTATCGCGCCGGTAGGAAAAGCGCGGTCAAACAGTCAGAGGTCTCCTTCAGCACTGTTACTGAAGCTAATCGCGCCGGGAGGAAAGCACTCGGCCTGTTCCTGAGCGAATTCCAAGATGACCCATTGCTTGCGACAGCCGCATCAGGAGATCGAGCAAATTACACGGGGTATCGAAGCCACGCGGATCGCGCTCGATGATCGAGCAGACCAACATTGCGCACCGCTCGTCATGCGGCATCGACCACAGCCTTTCGCGCGGCGCGGGTCCGTACGCTTGCCGCCGCATCGTCCGGCCAAAGCCTTCGGCGTGATCCTCTTCATTGGAGTGTTCGGAGTGCGAAGTCATATAGGTCGGGGGACGTGAAAACGTGGTCCTAAACCCAACGTCCTTTAAATTGCTGGCTTCGTGAAAGGTCCACTTTTGGGCCTGTGGTCGGACGACTAAAGCCCAGAGACCCGCTCAGCCGCAGCAACCTTTCCGCTCAGCCTAAAGGACCGCGCGGTCTAGGTGCAAACAACGCTGGTTGCGAGCCCCCGCAACCAAATACGCCGCCCTCAGTTTCTGCGGGCGGCGTTTATGTTTGAGTCCTGGCGGACGCTGCCTCTTTTTTAGGCGCGCAGCGATGCTCAGGATCTGACGAGGATCCAGCCATCAGCCGGTTGCAGACAAGGAACACGTTACTTGCTGCGCTGCAAAAATAGCAGGAAAACCAAGCTCCCGCGTGCAAAAGAACGCAACCCAGTACGTGCGCATATCG
>DATGDN010000248.1:0-4293 GCA_035310865.1 Pseudolabrys sp.
GGTGGGATACTTCGAGTCTGATCGCATTGCTCGATCGCTGACCACATTTTAAAAGACGTCTTCTATCGTCTGACGGCTGCAGTTTCAAAATCAGGCCTTGGCGCTTGGACGTGCCGACACTGCCGCGTGCCAGCGTTTCACATTGCTGGCGTTTTCGGGCACCGTGAGCCGCGCAGGTTTCATGAAGTCGACCGCGACCTGGGTGGTGATATCCGCAACCGTGTAGCGATCGCCGGCAATGAATTCGCGCGTGGCAAGCTCGCGGTCGATCAGTTCAAGAAACCAGGTTACCCGTGGCCTGTTGGCTTCCGCCCAGGCCGGCACTTGCGGCACCTCCAGTTCCTTCATTGCAGGATGGGTGTGCCGGAACACCGCCGCCACATTGGCGAAAAAATTGATCTCGGCGCGCCTGTTCCACATCTCGACGATCGCAGCATCCTTCGGTCCTACTCCGAATAGTGATGGCTCGGGATGCAGCATTTCAAAATAGCGGCAGATCGCGATCGATTCCGTGATGATGGTGCCGTCGTCCAGAACCAGTGCCGGCATCCGCTGCAACGGGTTGATTGCCGCATATTCCGGCGTCTTATGCTGCATCGTCACGATGTCGACCTGCTCCATCGGCACCGTAATGCCCTTCTCGGCAAGAAAAATGCGGGTGCGCCGGGGATTTGGCGCCACGCGGCTATCGTAGAATTTCATCCAGCTCCCTCACCGGTATTTTGTCCCGTATCAGCCGAACATGCGCCCAATCGGCTGTCAAAGCTCTTTTAAGCAATCGTTAACCAGAGTTTTTAGGTGACTCTTAAGCCTGGTCTTAAGGATTTTGCGTAACGCTGCCGACTGTTTTTTGTGAGTGCCGGCGTCCGTAAATGCCGATTCCAGGCGAACAGCCAGATCTCAACGCGCTGCCACCGGAAAGCTCGCCGGTGAGACGGCGTCTTGCCGCCCAGCACGTGCGCGAGGCGCGCGACCGTCTGACCTCGTCCAGCGGGACAAGGCCGGCTTTCGACTATGAGCTCCTGCGGCAGTACGCCCAGAACCGGATTTCTGCATCACTGGTGATCCTGCTTCTCGTCGCAACAGTCGGCATTATGTCGAGCGTCTGGAGTGGCGCGCTGGCTGCCGGCGCCTGGACCGCAGCAGTGCTTGTCATTCACGCCGTCATCGTTGCGAAGTGCCGGCAATTTCTTGAAAAACCAATGAGCGAGATTTCGGCGCGTACCTGGCGCCTGCGTTTCATCACGCTCGACCTGTTTTACGGCCTGGCCTGGATGTTCAGCCTGATTCATCCGGTCGGTGTCGATGATAACTCCGGCACTTTCATGCTCTTTGTCATGCTGCTGGTGGTCGCAGTCTCCAGCATGCTCGCGTCGAGCCTGCCGATGGCTGTATTTGCGGCGACCTTTCCTGTCACCACGGCGATTGCGCTCGACTTTGCACTGCAAGGCAGGCTGCGCGACTATCTGCTCTCTATCATGGCGCTGACGGCGCAAGGCTACTTCGCCGCCCTTACCCACCAGCTCTACTCGAGCACATTGGCGACGCTGGAGGCACGCGCCGAAAAAGATGCATTGATCGGCGAGCTCGAGCAAGCAAAAGCGATTTCCGACGAAGCACGCCGGCGAGCCGAAGCCACCAACATCGCCAAGTCTCGGTTCCTGGCGCAGATGAGCCACGAGCTCCGCACACCGCTCAATGCCATCCTCGGATTTTCTGAAGTCATGAAGACCGAAGTATTTGGTGCGCATACGGTCGCCGCCTACAAGGAATACGCTTCCGATATCCATAGCTCCGGCGTGCATCTCCTTGGGCTGATCAATGAGATCCTCGATCTATCGCGGATCGAAGCGGGACGTTACGAAATCAATGAGGAGTCGGTATCTCTCGTCGCGGTCGTTGAGGATTGCCATCATTTGCTGAAGTTGCGAGCAACCAGCCGCAACATAACGATCCATGAAATGTTTGAACCGGAATTGCCGCCACTATGGGCGGACGAACGCGCGATCCGCCAAATCTGCTTGAACCTCTTGTCGAACGCGATCAAGTTCACGCCGCAAGGCGGAGAGATCTGGCTGAAAATTGGATGGACTACTTCTGGAGGTCAGTACGTCAGTGTCAAGGACACCGGGCCGGGCATTCCGGACGAGGAAATTCCGATCGTTCTCGCCTCTTTCGGGCAAGGCTCCAATTCGATCAAATCAGCCGAGCAAGGCGCCGGCCTCGGCCTGCCGATCGCGAAAAGCCTGGTCGATCTTCATGGCGGCACCTTTACCCTGAAGTCCAAACTCCGTATCGGCACCGAAGTGATCGTGACCTTTCCGTCTGAGCGAGTTGTCGCCGCCCTGGGGCCAATGCCTGAACACGCCCCGCCCATCGCATGGCGGCCGACGCGGACATCAGCCCGGAGGAAAAGCGTCAGCTCAGCCGCCGACCGCTTTTCCGCGCCGGCATATAGGTTTTCCGCCTTGCGACAATCCTGCGATTGCCTTCCCATGTGCAGTGCTTATGGTCACGTTCGACTCGGCCCCGAGACAATCTCATGATCGAGACACCCTGCGTCAAAATCTGCACCCTCGACGCTCGCGCCGGCGTGTGCCTCGGATGCGGAAGAACTATTGACGAGATCAGCCGCTGGGCCAACATGAGCGCCGCGGAGCACGGCCGGATCATGAGTGAATTACCCGAACGACGTGCATTTCATGACGTCACGAAAATGACTACGGCGCTGAGATGAGCCGCCGACTTGTCTGGTCCCTTCTGCTGGGCGTGGCGCTATCGCTGGCGGGCTTGATCGCGAGCAGCGACCAAGACGCCATCACGAATCTGCTGCGGCATGACGTCGGTTCGCTCGCCATCAAAACCGTGCTGGTGGTCTTCGTCGGCGGCCTCGTGCTGGTATTGTTTCGCGAACGGCTGTCGAAGGCGATCGAGGCGGCACTTTTTTGGGTCGTCATCGGGCTGTTGCTCGTGGTCGGGCACAGCTATCGGTTCGAGTTGCGCGAAGTTGCCGACCGTGTCATCGCCGAATTGATCCCCGGGCATGTGGCAGGTCATGGCCGCAACGTCGAAGTCGTTCGCGGGCACGGCGGTGATTTCTCGGTCGCCGCCCATATCAATGGCACCAGGATTCCGATGGTGCTGGATACCGGTGCAACCTCGGTCGTCTTGACGCAGGAGGCGGCCAAGGCCGCCGGTCTGCCGATCGAGGTGCTCAACTACACGGTCAATATCGACACCGCCAACGGCCGCACCCGCGCCGCGGCCGTGACGCTCGACCGCCTCGCCGTCGGCGGGCTGACGGAGCGCTCAGTCCCGGCCTTGGTCGTTCAGCCCGGCCACCTCAAGAACAACTTGTTGGGAATGAGTTTCCTCAATCGATTGCAAGGCTGGGAAGTGCGCGGCGACCGGTTGCGCCTGCGCGGAACACCGTAGCCGCAGTCGGCTAGATCATGCTGACGGCAAAGCGTAGCGCCACAAGGATCAGGAAAATCCCGAAGGCAATCTCCAGCTTGCGCCGCGGCAACCAGTGCGCCAGACGCACCCCGTAGCTCGTCGTGAAGCTCGAGACCGGCGCCATCAGCAGGAATCCGACAAGCGACACGTAACCGATCGACAAAGGCGGCAATTGCGCCATGTACGGCCAACCCGCCAGCATGTAGCCAATTGTGCCCGCAATCGTGATCGGCACCCCGACACCCGCCGATGTCCCGACGGCCTGATGCATCGGCCGTCCGTAGAGCGTGAGGACCGCATTCGAAATGGCGCCGCCGCTCACGCCGACCAGAGACGAGAATAGCCCGGTGATCAGACCGTAAATCGCCAGCACGCCGCGGCCCGGCAGCTGGTCGCCGAGTTTCCAACGCTCGCCGCCGAACAGCATGCGTATGGCGATGAAGGTGACAAATACGAGAAAGGCGATCTTGAACACAGGCGCGGGTGCGAAGGAGGCCGTCAGCGACCCGATCGCAACCCCGACAATCGCAGGCAACGCCCAGATGCGAACCACTTCGGGGATCACTGACCCCTTCTTCTTGTGGCCGAGATAGGATCGCACGGTGGTCGGCACGATGATTGCGAGCGAAGTCCCGATACACGCCTGAATGCGGACGTCTTCAGGCACGCCGAGCACCCGGAACACCTCGTAGAGTACCGGCACGATGATGGCGCCGCCGCCTATGCCGAACAGGCCGGCGAGGATGCCGACAAGAACGCCGGCTGCAATGATCCAAAACGCGAGCCAGAGGATCTCGCCGATCAGATATCCCAGCAGCATGATTCTCCGACAGAGGT
>DATGDN010000249.1:0-22813 GCA_035310865.1 Pseudolabrys sp.
ATCGGCATCGATGAAAGGAATCCCAAGCCGGCCCGCGAGTCTGCGGCCGATCGACGATTTGCCAGCGCCCATCATACCGACAAGCACTATGGAACGGCTGGCAAGCGCGCGGACGACCGCCGCTTCCAGCCCGTTTTCCGCAGGTTTTTGGACCGCACCATTAACCATGCTAAGCTTCTAAAACGAATCCTCGGTTCCATATATCAGCAACCGCGCGGGCGGTCTTGCGGTGTCGGAACGTGGTCGTAACTCGCCGCAAACCGCCGCGGTCTGGCGCTCAACGGAATTGATCATGCCGAGTCTATTCAGGTTTCTGGTGCTTTTCGGCCTGCTCGGCGGTCTCGCCTATGGCGCTGTGTTCTCGCTCGCCACCTTCGTCAAATACAAGCCGCGCGAGATTATTGTGACCATTCCCCCTGACAAGTTTCTCAAAAATCACTGACGCCCGGAGCGAGGCAAGGCGATGAGCCGCCGGCCAAGAGCATCCGACGAAGCGCTGGTCGAACTGTTTCTCGATATGCTGGCCGCTGAGCGCGGTGCCGGCGAGAACACACTCGCCGCCTATCGCAACGATCTCGATGATTTGTCCGCTCATCTGCGCGCATCCGGCAAGACGATCACGGACGCAAGCACCGACGCCTTGCGGGAATTTCTTGCGAGCCTTGCCGAACGCGGGTTCAAGTCGTCATCGCTGGCGCGCCGGCTTTCGGCGGTGCGGCAGCTGTACCGCTTCCTCTATGCAGAGGGAAAACGTAACGACGACCCCGCTGCGGTCCTGGAAGGGCCGAAACGCGCGCGCACACTGCCCAAGGTACTTTCTATTGGCGACGTCGATACGCTGCTAAAAAAGGCGCGCGCCGACAGGGAGAATACCGAACAGCCGCCGCTTCAGCGCCTGCGGGCTGCGCGCCTTCTGTGCCTGCTGGAAGTGGTCTACGCGACGGGACTACGCGTTTCCGAACTGGTAGCGCTGCCGGCCGCCGCCGCCCGGCGCGATCAGCGCATGCTCGTGGTGCGCGGCAAAGGCGGCAAGGAGCGGCTGGTGCCGCTCAACAAACAGGCCAAAAGCACCATGGCCGAATATCTCGAATTGCGAGGCAAGGCCGAGCCTGGTGGCACGCCGTCAAAATGGCTATTCCCGTCGTTCGGCGAGCAGGGTCACCTCACCCGCCAGCACTTCGCGCGCGAACTCAAGGCGCTGGGCGTTGCCTGCGGAATTCAGCCTTCGCGGCTAAGTCCGCACGTACTCCGCCACGCCTTTGCCAGTCACCTCTTGCACAACGGCGCAGACCTGCGCGTGGTGCAGACACTGCTTGGCCACGCGGATATCTCGACCACGCAAATCTATACGCACGTGCTGGAAGAACGCCTGAAAACGCTGGTGCGCGATCTCCATCCTTTGGCAGATGACTAGCCAAAAACATACGTAAAAGTGAAATTAACCCGCTTGCTTGACTAAGAGGCTTTCCCCGCGTCAGTTCGCCCCGAAAAACACACTCGCCCGGACCCAATGCGCAGTTATCTCGATTTCGAAAAGCCGGTGGCCGAATTGGAGGCCAAGGTCGAGGAACTGCGCGCGATGGGCGAGACGGGAAACGCCGTCGCCATCAGCGAAGAAATCAGTCGGCTAGAGGTGAAAGCGGCTCTGGCGTTGAAAGAGTTGTATGCCGAACTCACGCCCTGGCAGAAAACCCAGGTTGCCCGTCATCCGCAGCGGCCGCACTGTCTCGACTATATTGCAAGCCTCGTCACCAACTTCATTCCTTTCGCCGGTGACCGCAAATTCGGCGAAGACGCCGCCATCGTTGGCGGCTTCGGTCGCTTCCGCGGCGAGAGCGTCTGCATCATCGGGCATGAAAAAGGCGCCGACACCGAAAGCCGGATCAAGCACAATTTCGGCATGGCGCGTCCGGAAGGATATCGAAAGGCCGTCCGACTGATGGAAATGGCCGATCGTTTCGGCATCCCGGTGATCTCGCTGGTCGACACCGCCGGCGCTTATCCCGGCATAGGAGCAGAAGAGCGCGGTCAGGCGGAAGCAATCGCGCGCTCGACCGATACATGCCTGTCGCTTGGCGTCCCGAACATTGCCGTGATCGTGGGTGAAGGCGGGTCCGGCGGTGCCATCGCCATCGCCACTGCCAATCGCGTACTGATGCTCGAACACGCCATCTACAGCGTGATCTCGCCTGAAGGTGCTGCCTCGATCCTGTGGCGCGACACGACCAAGGCACAGGAAGCGGCAACCAGCATGAAGATCACGGCCGAGGACATGGTGCGCTTCGGTGTGATCGACAGCATCGTCCCCGAGCCGACCGGCGGTGCCCACCGTGATCCACAGGCTGCCATAGCCCTCGCCGGTGAGGCGGTCGCAAGCGCCCTTGCGGAATTGCGGGGGCTAGACCGCGAGTCTGTGCGAAAACAGCGGCGCGACAAGTTTCTCACAATGGGCCGTGCGATCATCTAGGCGTATGGGGCTATTTACTTTTACTTTACCATAGGCTTAGCGGTAGCCTAGGAAGGCACAGATCGCCTTGCAGATGCCACATCTTAAGGATAACGATTACTCAATGAGGGGCCCGCCTCTTCGGGGAGTATCACGTTTGAACCGACCCTTTGCTCGCGCGCTGCTCGCGTCCGCGGCTGTTGCCGCCGCTCTTGCGCTTGCCGGTTGCGACGCCGATAGCATTAGCCCGACCGGCCGCGCGCAAGCACCACTTTCCGAAAAAACGCTCGCCGAAATAACGGCGAAAAATATGGATAAGGATTCTCCGATCCTCGCCCGCATCTTCAAGGAAGAGGCGGAGATGGAGGTCTGGAAAAAGAACCGTGACGGCGAGTACGCACTCCTGAAGACCTACCCGATCTGCAAATGGTCGGGCGATCTCGGTCCGAAGAAAAAGGTAGGCGACCGGCAGGCGCCCGAAGGCTTCTACACCATCACGCCCGGGCAGATGAATCCGAATTCCAGCTACTACCTCTCCTTCAACACCGGCTTTCCGAATGCCTATGATCGCGCCTGGGGCTACACCGGCTCCGATCTGATGGTGCACGGCGACTGTTCCTCGCGCGGCTGCTACGCGATGACCGACGAGCAGATCCAGGAAATCTACGCGCTCGCGCGGGAGTCGTTTTTCGGCGGACAAAAGGCGTTCCAGCTACAGGCCTATCCGTTCCGCATGACTGCGATGAACATGGCCAAGCACCGCAACAATCCGAACTTCGCTTTCTGGAAAATGTTGAAAGAGGGCTACGACCACTTCAGCGCGACGCATCAGGAGCCGAAGGTCGCCGTTTGCGAGAAGCGCTATGTCTTCGATGCAGCCGCGCCCGATGATTCAACCAAGCCGCTCTCATTCAACCCGAAAGGTGCCTGTCCCGCTTACCAGATCGACAAGACAATCGCCGAGGCGGTGCATGAAGAACGCCGCCAAGAGCAGTTCAAGATGGCGCAGTACATAGCCAACGGCGTGTCGACCGTTCCGTCCCGCAACGGCGTCGACGGTGGTATGAACCCCGTGTTCTTGGCGAAGCTTTCGCCTGCCGCCAACACCGACAACAATGGCCGCCTCTTTGAACTCGCCAGCGCGACATCTGTCAGCACCTCCTCTGTTCCCGGTGCGTTACCGCGTACTCCCAATCGCGGCGCGGTTACTTTGGCCAAGCTAAAGTCGCCGGAGCCTAGCGAGCCTGCCGTGGTGGCGAGCGTTCCGCTGCTGCATCCAGTGCCGCAGGCCAAGCAAGACGAAGCTCCACCCGAACAACAAAAACCGACCTCGATTGCGGGCTTGATCGGCAATCTGTTTGGCGGGTCGAAAGCCGAAGCCGCGCCTACGGCACCACCGGCGCCGAAAGAAACGGTTGCAGCGCGCAGTACGGACCTCGCCGCAAAACCGAGGCAGGCCGCTCCGGCGCACACGGCTTCCGCGCCGGTACGGACAGCGTCGACTGGGCCTACGCCGCTGCCGCGCGAACCTGCACCAAAAGCACCGCTGGAGCCCGCACGCGCACCGGCAGCAAAACCTGTTCCGGTTCAGCAAACCGCCACGGCCGAACCGCCGCGAGCCGAACCGCCGCCCCCGCAGCAACCTGAAATCCGGACCGCCTATTCGACGCCGCCCGCGAGCAAAGGTGGCCTGCTTTCCGGCGCGCAGCCTGTCGTGCCGGTCGGCTCGTTCAACAGTTTCCGTTAATACCCCGCAACGGGACGAACGTTCGAAGCATGGACTGCTACGTCTATGTCCTCGGTGCGCTTACGGCCAAACGCCACCTGACCTATGTCGGTTGGACGTCCGACGTTGTGCGGCGGCTGACACAGCACAACGGTGGCAAAGGCGCGCGTTCGACGCGCGGCCGCAAATGGATGCTGCTCTACTCCGAGCGTTGCGCAAGCAGGAGGCATGCCATGAGCCGCGAGTGGCATCTCAAGCGCGACCGTGCATTCCGCAAGCAACTTGCAATGAAGCAATTCGGAAAGTGAACGACCCGGACTTGCATCTTACTTGTTGACAGGCCGCACCTTGGAAGCGGTCGGGCCGGTGTCGCCAGCCTGCTCCACATATGAAACTTCGTCGCCGCGGCGCAGGTGGTCGAAGTCGCCGCTGAGCAGGCTGTTGCGGTGAAAATAAAGCAGCCCGCCTTCCTTGGTCATCACATAGCCGAAATCCTTTTCGGGCGTCAGCTCGGCAATCTGGCCACGGAATTCATTCGACGCTTCGTGACCGCGTTCCGCCACGCCGTGATCAGTCAGCTTGTCCTTGTATTTGCTCAGGCGCCGCTCGGCGATGCGGAAGGCTTCGTTGATCGCGTTGCGTAAGTCGGGTGTCTGGAATTTCCGCTGCAGATGATCGGATTCGTGCGCGACGACAATGTCCTTGTGGCCGGGCACCGAGATCTCGATATGTACGACCGGCGGAATGGTTTCGTTCGCATTCTGATTCCGCTGATCGACCCGCACGCGGCAGGCGGTTATGCGGCCGAAAATGCGTTCCAGGCGCTGGACGTGGTCGCGGATGGCGGCTTCAGCGGAATCGGATGATGCGATGTTACGGAAGGTTATTTCGAGCGGCACTTGCATGGATACGCCCCGGTATGAACCAATCAAATCGATAATGCGACAACGACAGTTTGGTTGCTGACGGCCACGGGGCCTTGATCTCGCTCAAAAGCACGCCATCAATTGCGAGACGTCCGCACTTCAACCAATGGTGTGATGAACGCGGAGAGAAGTCGGAGTTGCGGAATTTAGGCGAATTTGCCGTGGCAATGCTTGAATTTCTTTCCAGAACCGCAAGGGCACGGCTCGTTGCGGCCCACCTTGCCCCAGCTCGACGGATCGTTCGAATTGCGTTCGGCCTGCGCACCGTTGCCGTTTCCGGCCATTGCGGGCGCCAGGGCCGGCGCCATTTCGTCTTCTCCGGTCGTCGGATCGACCTTATGCGCTTCCATGTAAGGAAGCGTGGCGGCTTCTTCAGCCGGGGGTGACTGCACGACTTCAACGCGCATCAACTGCGCCGTCACCGCCTCCCGCAGATGCGCCACCATCGCCTCGAAAAGCGCGAAGGCCTCCGCCTTGTACTCATTGAGCGGATCACGCTGACCGTAGCCGCGCAAGCCGATCACCTGTCGCAGATGCTCGAGCATCACAAGATGCTCGCGCCAAAGGTGATCCAGTGTCTGCAGCAATACTGACTTCTCGACGTAGCGCATCACGTCGGGGCTCCACTTGGCCACCTTGCCCGCCATCCACTCGTCGGCGCGTCGGATGACGCGCTCGCGCACGTCCTCGTCCGTGATACCTTCTTCTTTCGCCCAATCCTGCACTGGCAAGTCTAGCGTGAGCACCTCGCGCAGGTCATGGTCGAGGCCGGCAACGTCCCACTGCTCCGGATAGGCATTTTGCGGAATGTGCTTGGCGACCATGTCTTCGATCATCGCGTGCCGCATATCGGCGATGGTTTCGTCAACGGTTTCATCGCGCATCAGCTCAAGGCGCTGCTCGAAAATGACCTTGCGCTGATCGTTCATCACGTTGTCGAACTTGAGCAAATTCTTGCGGATGTCGAAGTTGCGCGCTTCGACCTTCTGCTGCGCCTTCTCAAGCGCCTTGTTGATCCACGGATGAACGATCGCCTCGTTCTCCTTCAGGCCCAGCTTCTGCAGCATGCCGTCGAGCTTGTCCGACCCGAAGATGCGCATGAGGTCGTCTTCGAGCGACAGGAAGAATTTCGAATGGCCGGGGTCGCCCTGGCGACCGGAGCGTCCGCGCAACTGGTTGTCGATGCGGCGGCTTTCGTGCCGCTCGGTTCCGAGAACATAGAGGCCGCCAGCGGCGAGTGCCTTCTCCTTCAGCCGCGCAACCTGCTTGCGGATTTCATCCGCCCGCGCGCTTTTCTCGCGTTCACGTGGGTCCGCAATATCCGTGATCTCCTGGCGAATCCGCATGTCGGCATTGCCGCCGAGCTGAATGTCGGTGCCGCGGCCGGCCATATTGGTCGCAATCGTGATCGCGCCCGGCACCCCCGCTTGCGAGACGATATAGGCCTCCTGCTCATGGTAGCGGGCGTTGAGGATGGCAAATACCTTGGTCTTGGTGGCACCGTCGTCGCCGGAATAGAGCGCGGCAAAGGCGTTGGGGTCGGAAAAATCGTGTTGCTCCCACCCCGCCTGGCGCAGCATCTCGGCGAGCTGCTCAGACTTTTCGATCGATGTCGTGCCGACCAGGACCGGTTGTCCGCGCTTCTTGCAGTCCTCGATCAGGGTGATGATCGCCCGGTATTTCTCGGCCGCCGTGCGGTAGACCTCATCGTCGTCGTCGAGGCGGACGAGCGGCATGTTGGTCGGCACTTCGAGCACTTCGAGGCCGTAGATGTCCATGAACTCTTCGGCTTCAGTGAGCGCCGTGCCGGTCATGCCGGCAAGCTTTTCGTACATGCGGAAGTAGTTCTGGAACGTGATCGAGGCGAGCGTCTGGTTCTCGGGCTGGATTGGCTGGTGCTCTTTCGCCTCGAGGGCCTGGTGCAGGCCTTCGGAGTAACGGCGGCCCGGCATCATGCGGCCGGTGAACTCGTCGATGATGACCACCTCGCCGTTGCGGACGATGTAATCCTTGTCGCGTTGGAACAGCTTGTGTGCGCGCAGAGCTTGATTGACGTGGTGGACGACGGAGACGTTCTCCACGTCGTAGAGTGAATCTCCCTTGAGTTGGCCGGCTGCGCGCAGCCGTTGCTCAAGCTTCTCCATGCCGACTTCGGTCAACGTGACCGTGCGCTGCTTCTCGTCGATTTCGTAGTCTGCCTTGTCGAGCTGCGGAATATAGCTGTCGATCGTGTTGTAAAATTCGGAACGATCGTCGAGCGGACCGGAAATGATCAGCGGCGTGCGCGCCTCGTCGACCAGGATCGAATCGACTTCGTCGACGATGGCGTAGATATGCCCGCGCTGGACCATGTCCTCCATGCGATACTTCATGTTGTCGCGCAGATAGTCGAAACCGAGTTCGTTGTTGGTGCCGTAGGTGATGTCGCAGTCGTAGGCCTTCTTGCGCTGCTCGTCATCGAGCCCATGCACGATGACACCGACCGAAAGCCCGAGGAAATTGTAGATCTGGCACATCCACTCCGCGTCGCGCCTCGCCAGATAGTCGTTGACGGTGACGACGTGAACGCCACGGCCGGAAATCGCGTTGAGATAGACCGGAAGCGTCGCAACCAGCGTCTTGCCTTCGCCGGTCTTCATTTCGGAAATCTTGCCTTCGTGGAGGATCATTCCGCCGATCAGCTGGACGTCGAAATGACGCTGGCCGAGAGTGCGCTTGGCGGCTTCGCGAACGGTCGCAAAGGCCGGAACCAAAATGTCGTCAAGCGACGCGCCTTCGGCGACTTGCTTCTTGAATTCCTCGGTCCGCGCCTTGAGTGCATCGTCGGAAAGCGCTTCAAGCTCTTTTTCGAGCGCGTTGATCTCATGCACCCGCGGTTGATAGCTGCGAATCCGCCGCTCATTGGCGGAACCGAATAGCTTGCGGGCAACGGCGCCGATCATCCTTGGAAGCTCCTCACGTAGGCCGGGCGCTTATATCATGCCGCCGCGGCCGGACTTGCTTCCGGCGCTCCGGAATGCGGCACTTTTCGGGCAAATTCAACGCGGACACGCCGGGGAAACAGCGACCAGCCAATTCTAGGCGAGAGATATGAGGGGGTCGGATTGTTGTCAATTGGCGGCCTATTCGGACGTTAACTGCGACCGGTCACGCCGACGTTAGGCGCCGCGCGCCACTCGGCCATTGCAAAGACATGGTTGTTGGGCGAATAGTCCGGCCATGATCCGCTCCAAACGGCGGCTCCAAACACTTCCAAGGACAACGCTATGTCGATTTCAGTTCCCGCCGGGTCTCCGGTCCAAGCACGCCAGGCCGGCTTTTTTGCCGCACTCGTGGCGTTGTTCGTCATGTCGGCGGCACCGGGCTACGCCCAGGACAAGGACCCTCTTGTGGCGAAGGTCAATGGTGTCGAGGTCCACCAGAGCGATCTTGCTGTCGCCGAGGAGGAAGCCGGTCAGATTCCGCCGATGTCGCCGGAAGCCAAGCAGGATTACCTGGTGCAGTTCGTCGCCGACATGATTCTCGTGTCGAAAGCGGCGGAAGACAAAAAATTTGGCGAAGGCTCCGACTTCAAGCGCAAGCTGGAATTTTCCCGCAAGAAACTTCTCATGGAAGGCCTGCTCCAATCGGTCGGCAAGCAAGCCCTTACCGGCGAGGCGATGCACAAGGTCTACGACGAGGCCGTGAAGCAGGTCGGCGAGGAGAAGGAAGTTCATGCCCGTCACATTCTCTTCCGGGCGCCGGCAGGCGACGATAAAGCCGGCAAGGAAGCGGAAGACAAGATCAAGGCGGTGATCGCTCGGCTCAAGAAGGGCGAAGATTTCGCCAAGGTGGCCACCGAAGTCACTGAAGATCCCTCGGGCAAAGCCAATGGCGGCGATCTCGGTTACTTCACCAAAGAACAGATGGTGCCTGAATTCTCGGAAGTCGCCTTCAAACTGGACAAAGGACAGATCTCGGATCCTGTGAAAACCCAGTTCGGATGGCACGTCATCAAAGTCGAGGACCAGCGTATTAAGCCGGCGCCGAAATTCGAAGAGGTAAAGCCGCAAATTGAGAATTTCGTCGCACGCAAGGCCCAGGCCGAACTGGTGACCAAGCTACGCGCCGACGCCAAAATTGAGCGCATGGACAAGCCGGCCAAGGCCGACGAAAAGCCGGCGGCACCGGCGAAGAAGTAACGTCGATCACATCCATCAAATGATTTCGTCATGGCCGGCCTTGTGCCGGCCATTGGCGTCTTTTATGCCGATGCTGCGAAGCCGCGGATGCCCGGCATCAAGCCAGGCATGACGACGGAGAATGTTATGTCCACTGCAGTCTCGCCACTCGCCCCCACCCACGTCCCTGACATGCCGGCAATTCCAGGCGTGCGGCTCGCAACGGCCGAGGCCGGCATCCGCTATGCCGGGCGTACCGATGTTCTGCTGGCGCTGTTCGAACCGGGTACTGTTGCTGCCGGAGTATTCACGCGCTCGAAGTGCCCCTCTGCGCCGGTCGAGTGGTGCCGCGCGCACCTGAAAACAAGCAAGGTACGTGCGCTGGTTGTGAATTCCGGCAACGCCAACGCATTCACGGGCAAGACCGGCCGCGACGCCTGCAAATTCACGGCGCAGATTGCTGCACGTGCCGCCGGCTGCAGGCCCGGTGATGTGTTTCTTGCCTCGACAGGCGTGATCGGCGAACCGCTGAAGGCTCAGGCCTTCGAGGGCGTTATGGAGGGCTTGGTCGCACGCGCGCGGCCGGACGATTTTCCTGCTGCGGCGCGCGCAATAATGACCACCGATACGTTTCCCAAGGTGGCAACTGCATCAACAAAAATCGGCAAGGCCACTGTGACGATCAACGGCATCGCCAAAGGCGCCGGCATGATCGCGCCCGACATGGCGACAATGCTTTCGTTTGTGTTCACCGACGCTGCGATTTCGGCGCCTGCGCTGCAGGCACTCTTGAAAGATGGTGTGGACAATACCTTCAACGCCGTCACGATCGACGGAGATACGTCCACATCCGACACGCTGATGATATTTGGCACCGGCAAGGCTCAAGGCGCGCCCCGCATCGCGCGCGCCACCGATCCACGTTTGAGGAACTTCAAGAAGGCGCTTCACGCCGTACTTGCCAACCTTTCCGAACAGGTCGCGCGCGATGGTGAAGGCGCACGCAAGCTGGTCGAGATCATCGTCGAAGGTGCGGTGTCAAAGATCTCGGCACGTCGTATCGCCATGTCCATCGCCAATTCGCCGCTGGTAAAGACGGCGATCGCCGGTGAAGACGCCAATTGGGGTCGTGTCGTGATGGCCGTTGGAAAAGCCGGCGAACCCGCGGACAGGGACAAGCTTTCGATCTGGTTCGGCGGAATTCGTGTTGCGCACAAGGGCGCCCGCGATCCGGGTTACGATGAGGCCACCGTCAGCGCAGCGATGAAAAAGCCGGAAATCAGCCTGAAAGTAGCGCTCGGCCTGGGCAAGGGCCGTGATCGCGTGCTCACCTGCGATCTGACCAAGGACTATGTCGCTATCAACGGCGACTATCGGTCATAAGTCGACCTGAGGTTGAAGGGCTGTGGCAACGAAAATCATGTTGGTTGCGGCCTGTGCCCTCGTCGATGCCGATGGCCGGGTATTGATCGCGCAAAGGCCGCAAGGGAAACCGATGGCGGGATTGTGGGAATTCCCCGGAGGAAAGGTCGAGGATGGCGAGCGGCCCGAGGAGACGTTGATACGCGAACTACACGAAGAGCTTGGCATAGTCGTAACCGAGGCCTGTCTTGCCCCGCTCGCCTTTGCAAGTCACACCTACCCTGACTTCCACCTTCTCATGCCGCTCTATGTTTGCCGGCGCTGGGAGGGCACCGTCACCGCGACCGAAAGCCAGCAGCTTGCCTGGGTAAAGCCGAACCGGCTGCGCGATTACGAAATGCCCCCAGCGGATGTGCCGCTCATTTCCCACCTGACCACATTGCTCTAGCTGGACCGCTCAGGTTTTTCGCCTGCAGGTATTTCGCTGGTCCCAAGTGCGTCGGCGAGGCGCTGCGCCGCCGAGCCGGGCTTGAGCGGCTTCTGCTGGCTTTCGTGCGACGCCCACGCTGACAGCCAGATAATTTCGAATGTCGCACGCACGCGGCCGTCGGGATCGGAAAAACGATCCGCGTAGATTTCTGTTACGCGTTCCAAGGTGCCGCGCCTGAGTGGCTTGCGCCGGCGCTCATGCAGGATGTTGGTCGCGCCCATACGTCGCAGGTCGCGCATCAGCGCGAGGGCCGAGTCGTAACGCACGACAAGCCGCTCGCTATCGACCACCGGCAATGCAAAGCCGGCACGCTGCAGAAGGCCGCCGAGTTCCCGCACGTCAGCGAAAGGCGCAACACGTGGCGAACCCCCGCCTTCAACTTCGCTCTCGGCCGCAGCAAAAGCAGAACGCAGTTCGGTCAGACTGTCGCCGCCGGCCAGCGCGGCAAGAAAAAGGCCGTCCGGCTTCAACGCACGGCGGATTTGTATCAGCACGCCGGGCAGGTCGTTGACAAATTGCAGCGTCAGCGCAGACACAACCAGGTCAAGAGAGCCGTCGGCAAATGGCAGCGCTTCTTCGTCGGCCGCGACACGCGTGATGGATTCATCATCGCGCAACCCGGCCGTTATGGTCGTGCCGACATTTCCGCTTGTCGCGAGCACGCGGCGGACGGCATCGGTCGGCGTGCCAAGATCCACTGCAACATCGAACCGCCGCAGCACCGCCGAAAGGCGTTCGCCCAGATCGGTGGCAACGCGATCGAGCAAAAATGTCGCGGGCTTTTGAAGCCGAGCGCGCCTTTGACGCACGCGCAGCAAGGACTGGTCGAAGATATTGGAGCCTGACGACATTGCTTTATCCTATCGCGTCATGCGCGATCGTGCCATGTCCACAGGTGATCGTGCTATCGTTGCAGCATGAACGAGCTTGTTTCCGCAAGGCTGCCTGCATCGCGATCAACCGCTCCTAGCCTTCGCAACGGCGTACGAGCGGCTTTCAGGCTTGCGCTCGACTTCGCCCTCCCACGGTTGTGTCCATCCTGCCGCGAACCGCTCGGCGACGGTAGTGGCCTTTGCGCGCTTTGCTGGTCCAAGCTGTCGCTCATTGAGCCTCCCTACTGCGTGCGGCTCGGGATTCCGTTTGCATACGATCCCGGCTCCGGCCTGCTGTCTATGGAAGCGATTGCCAATCCGCCGGCCTATGACCGGGCGCGCGCGGCCGTGCACTATGACTACGTCTCGCGTGCGCTGGTCCATAGCCTCAAGTATGGCGACCGGCTCGATCTCGCACCGACGATGGGACAATGGATGGCACGCGCCGGCCGTGAGCTTCTGGCGGATGCCGATACGCTCATTCCGGTCCCGCTGCATTGGCGGAGGCAATGGGCGCGGCGCTTCAACCAGTCGGGTGCGCTTGCAGGCGCCATCTCGACATTAAGTGGTGTCCCTGTTGCACATGGCGGCCTCAAGCGCATGCGCGCAAGCCCCAGCAGGTCGGCCGCTCAAGAGCCGAGAGCGCCGACAACGTGCAAGGCGCCTTCCGGGTGGCTGACGAGCATCGAGCGAATATTACTGGACGCCGGCGATGTGCTGGTCTTTGCGCGGGTTGTAGCGCCGGCGCGCACTCCCATATAAAGGACATCCAAACACGCAATAATGCTATGCCACCCATCGAAATTTACACTACCCGCTATTGTTCCTTTTGCGCCGCAGCCAAGGCCTTGCTGACACGAAAAGGTGTAAGCTACAGCGAAATCGACCTCAGCCGTGATTGGGAGCGCCGGCGAGAAATGATTCAACGCGCAAATGGCCGCATGACCGTGCCGCAGATATTCATCGGGACGATACATGTCGGCGGCAGCGATGAACTGCACGCGCTCGAGCGCGCGGGCAAGCTCGACCCGCTGCTGGCCGGCGACAGAGCCTCGACATGAACGGCGGCGCTTTCAAAGCGGCCATGATCCAGATGCGTTCGGGGCTTCACCCCGGCGCCAACGTCGATGCCGCCGTGCGCTATATCGGCGAAGCGAAATCGGCGGGCGCCGAATACGTGCTCACGCCCGAGATGACCAATATCCTGGCAGCCAAACGCGAGCAGCTCTTCGCAGCGATCGTTGAGGAAGAATCAGACGCCTCGCTTGTGACCTTGCGCGAGGTTGCGCGCAAGCTCAGCATCTACGTTCATATTGGTTCGCTCGCGATCAAAATTTCACCCGACCGCGCGGCCAACCGTTCATTCCTGATTGATCCGAAAGGCGACATCCTCGCGCGCTACGACAAAATTCATATGTTCGACGTCGACCTCGCGGATGGCGAAAGCTATCGCGAGTCGCGCAATTACCGGCCCGGCGAACTGGCGGTCTTGGCTGACCTGCCATGGGGCCGCCTGGGCCTGACAGTTTGCTATGACCTGCGTTTCCCCGCGCTCTACCGTGCCCTGGCCGAAGCCGGCGCCACCATGCTGGCGATCCCGTCCGCGTTTACCAAGCAGACTGGCGAAGCACATTGGCACGTTCTTATCCGTAGCCGCGCCATCGAAAACGGCTGCTTCGTGTTCGCGGCCGCGCAGGGCGGCAGGCACGAGAACGGCAGGGATACATACGGCCATTCACTGATCGTTGACCCCTGGGGACGCATCATTGCCGAAGGTGGCACTGAGCCGGGGGTCCTCATGGCCGAGATCAATCCCGCGGAGGTCGCCAGTGCGCGTGCGCGGATTCCATCGCTGCAGCATGGCCGGCGATTTGAAATCGTCGAGCCATTGGCGGAGCCGGCGCACCTCCATGTCGTGCGGGGGGCGGAATGATCCGCTACGCACTCATCTGTCAGCAGGGCCACCAGTTTGAAAGCTGGTTTCAGGATTCGGCCGCGTACGACAAACAGGCCAAGCGCGGGCTCGTGACCTGCCCGCAATGCGGCTCGGCCAAAGTCGAAAAAGCGATCATGGCACCGCGGCTGTCCACGACCGCAAAAAAGCGGCGCACGAGCATCGAGGCGCCGGCGACAGCAACCGATGCACCTGCTGCTGCCCCGGCGCCTGCGCCGGTCGCAATGATATCGCCGCAGGAGCAGGAAATTCGCGCCAAACTAAAAGAATTACGTGATCATCTCACCAAGAACGCCGACAACGTCGGGCCGAAATTCCCCGAGGAAGCGCGCAAAATGCACTATGGGGAAATCGAGCATCGCTCGATTTATGGCGTGGCCTCGCCGGAGGAAGCGAAAGAACTCTCCGAGGAGGGTATCGAATTCCATCCGCTGCCGATGCTTCCGGACGAGCGGAATTAATGAAATTCCGCGCATTGCCGCGCAAGCGGAATGGCTCCTAATACGCCCACACCAATAGCGCGACGCCGATCACCACCAGCACAATTCCGATGCCCTCGCGCTTTGTGGTCGGCTGCTTGAAGATAAATCGCGTCACGCCTTGGGCAAACAGCACTTCGACCAATGCCAGAGTGCGCACGTTGGCCGCCGTGGTGATGGCAAACGCAAGAAACCAGAATTCCGATGCGAAGGCGCCCATGAATCCGGCAAACAATGACGGCTTCCACGCGCGCGCGATGGCGCGCAGGACTTCCGGATCGCGCAGCGCAAGATAGGTCGACAGCAGCGCCGCTTGAATCACCAGCCCGACCGTGACCGTGAACGTCGCCGCCAGCACGAAATCCGGAAGCCCGAGCGACAAAATCGCACCGCGATAGCTGATCGCCGACAGGGCGAACATCGTGCCACCGGCAAGCCCGATCAGCGTCGAGCGCGCGGTGCCGGTGCCGCCGGCGCGGGGCTTGAGCGAGATCACGATAACGCCGGCGGTCGCAATGAGGATCGCTGCCGCGGCCAGGGGCGTCACCCTGTCGCCAAGGAAAATGAGGCCGAACAGCGCAACCTGCACCGGCTCTGTCTTGATGTAGGCGTAGGCCACGACGAAGGACCGCTCGCCCATGGCCGAGAGCATCAGCGCCGTTGCGGCAATCTGCCCGAGCGCACCGCCGATCACCCAAGGCCAGAACGAGGATGGCACCGCCGGCAGATGATCGCCGGTGACGGCCAGCAGGCCGAACAGAAAGATCAGCGCGAACGGGAATCCAAAAAGGAAGCGTACATGGGTGGCGCCAACCGTGCCGAGCGTTGCGGTCAATTCGCGTTGCATGGCATTGCGCGCGGTCTGCGCGGCCGCGGCGATCAGCGTAAAAACGGCCCAGAGCATTCCCTCTCCGTCGTCATGCGCGGGCTTGATCCGCGCATCTATGATGACCGGCAAATAGCACTTAAGGTTTGACGCTGTTGACTAGCTTCATGGATTGCCGGGTCAAGCCCGGCAATGACAGAAGCTGATTTACGCGGCGCTGGCTTGAATCTCTGCCGCCTCGGGAAATTCTGTCACCGTATCCTTCTCGTTATCGATCAACAGGAACAGATCGAAGTACCGGATCGTCGGCGCCCCGCCGGTACGATTGATGACCGATTGCCGCCATCCTTCATTGTGCGCCTTCTGCGCGGCCTCGAGCGTCGGCCAGATATAGACGCCGGCGCCAGTTTTCCCGTTGAGCTCGAGCAAAAAATGCTTGCGCAGCAATTCCTTGTTCGCGCGCCATTTCGGAATGACATTGCGCGCTTCTTCCGCGACCTGCTGGCGGCTCCAGCCCTTCGGCGAATTGAATTCGACCAGTTCGAGGATCATGCAGCCTCTCCTTGTTGTTTCGGGCGTTTCGCCACCAGCATGTAATTGACATCCATGTCCGACGACAACTGCCAGCGGTCGGCGAAGGGATTGTAGATCACCCCGCGCTCGCCGGTCACCTGCAGTCCGTTTTCCTCGATCGCGCGCTCCAACTCCTCCGGCTTGACGAACTTGTCCCACTGATGCGTGCCGCGCGGCAGCCAGCGCAGCACGTATTCGGCCCCGACAATCGCGAGCGCAAAACTTTTCAGCGTGCGATTGAGCGTGGCCGCGATCATCAGGCCGCCGGGTTTCACCATCGCCGCACAGGTCTCGACGAAAGCTTCGACATCGGTAACGTGCTCGACCACTTCCATGGCCAACACGACATCAAAATGCTCTTTGGCGGCAGACAATTCTTCCGCCGTCGTCGCCCGGTAGTCGACCGCAACGCCCACTTCCCCCGCATGGGTCTGCGCGGCGGCAATATTTTCTTCCGAGGGATCGGCGCCGACCATCTGCGCGCCCAGCCGCGCGAGCGGCTCCGACAGAATGCCGCCGCCGCAGCCGATATCCAGCATACGGAGCCCTTTCAGGCAGTCGAGCTTCTTGGGGTCGCGGCCAAAGCACGCGGCCGCCTGGTCGCGGATATAGGCGAGGCGGACCGGATTGAACTTGTGTAGCGCCGCCATGGGTCCGCGCGGATTCCACCAATCGGCGGCATGGCGCGAAAACCGCTCCACCTCGGCGGCATCGACGCTGGTCATGCGGGCCTTTCCGGTAACCATTCAGGCGATCTCACGATAAAGGCGTCGGCTGTTGTTGCAGGTGAGCCGACCCGCCGGTATGTATACGCGCCTTTTCGGGCCGGCGCGCGGGGCTTTAACATTCGTGCCGGCCGCTTGTTAGCGCCTTTGGGCGCGTCCGGGAACGTCGGGTTCTAAAAAGTCATGGCTCGCCTGGTGATGAAATTCGGCGGGACGTCAGTCGCCGATCTCGACCGCATCCGCAATGTGGCGCGCCACGTCAAGCGCGAGGTCAATGCCGGCTACGACGTGGCCGTCGTCGTTTCCGCCATGGCCGGCGTTACCAATCAACTGGTCGAATGGTGCCGCCAGGCCGCGATGCTGCATGACGCGCGCGAGTATGACGCGGTGGTCGCGACCGGCGAGCAGGTCACCGCCGGACTGCTCGCGATCGTGCTGGAAGGGATGGGTGTGAACGCGCGTTCCTGGCAGGGCTGGCAACTGCCGATCCTGACCGACAACGCACATGCCTCCGCCCGGATCCTGGACGTGAACGGCGCAGAGCTAGTCAAGCGATTCAAGGAGCACGGCCAGGTCGCGGTGATCGCTGGATTCCAGGGCATGCACAAGGAAACTGGCCGCGTGACGACGCTCGGCCGCGGCGGTTCCGACACGTCTGCGGTGGCGATCGCCGCCGCGATCGGCGCCGAGCGGTGTGATATCTACACCGACGTCGATGGCGTCTACACGACCGATCCGCGCGTGGTGCCGCAGGCGCACCGCATGGACAAGATCGCCTACGAGGAAATGCTTGAGCTCGCTTCGCTCGGCGCGAAGGTGATGCAGGTGCGCTCAGTGGAACTTGGCATGGTGCACAATGTGCCCATCTTAGTGCGGTCGAGCTTTGAGAAGCCGGAAGATATCGACCCCAACAAGCCGCTGTCCGGCACACTTATTTGCGACGAAGGAGACATCGTGGAACAGCAAGTCGTCACCGGCATCGCCTTCTCGAAGGACGAGGCGCAGATTTCGATCCGCCGGGTGCAGGACAAGCCCGGGGTTGCCGCCGCGATCTTCGGCCCGCTTGCCGACAATAACATCAACGTCGACATGATCGTGCAGAACGTCTCGGGGGACGGCGCGACCACCGATCTCACCTTCACGGTGCCTTCGGCCGACTATGAACGCGCGCGCGTCACCCTCGAGAAGGCCAAGGGCTCGATCGGCTACGAGCGGCTGGACGGGGCGACCGATGTCGCCAAGGTTTCAGTCATCGGCATTGGCATGCGCAGCCATGCCGGGGTCGCCGCCAAGGCTTTCAAAGCCTTGTCCGGGCAGAAGATCAATATCCTCGCTATTACGACGTCCGAGATAAAATTTTCGGTACTGATAAAGGCCGCCCAGAGCGACCTCGCGGTCCGCACCCTGCATACGCTCTACGGGCTGGATAAGGCTTAGAGGGACTGAGCAATTGAGCACCCGGCTCGGTGCTTTGGCTTGCCCCTTGCATAGGCCATTGGCTATAGCCTGACGCGTAAGCGGCCGCGGAATCCGGAGCCGATGGTCGCTATTCGTACATGATTAGGCCGTAGATGAGGCTGCGGCCCAGGCCGTGGCTGAAGGACCTCGAAAATGCGTGGCGCGCTTGGCGGTCCGCGCGTGCTGTTGCGCAGGCTTCGCGAAGTTATGGCGGAGCCGGTCAGCGCGCAGGACCGTCTCGACAAGGTGGTGGTGCTGATCGCCGCCAACATGGTGGCGGAGGTGTGCTCTGTCTACGTCCTGCGCGTAGACGGAACGCTCGAGCTGTACGCCACCGAAGGCCTCAAGCGCGAGGCCGTCCACCAGACCGTGCTGAAGGCCGATGAAGGCCTGGTCGGACTGGTCGCGAGCGAAGCCAATCCGATGAACCTGTCGGACGCGCAGGCACATCCGGCCTTCTCCTACCGCCCGGAAACCGGCGAAGAAATCTACCATTCATTCCTGGGCGTGCCGATCCTTCGCGCCGGCAACACGCTCGGCGTGCTGGTGGTGCAGAATCGCGCGCGCCGCACCTATACGGAGGAAGAGGAAGAGGCGCTGCAGACGACGGCGATGGTGCTCGCTGAGATGATCGCATCGGGCGAGCTGTCGTCCCTCGCCCGCCCCGGCGCCGAGCCCGCCGCACGCCACACGATGCATCTTGTCGGCAGTTCGCTGTCGGACGGGATCGCGCTCGGCCACGTTGTGCTGCACGAGCCGCGCGTCGTCATCACGAACGTCATCGCCGACGACGTGCCGCACGAGCTCAAGCGGCTTGATGCCGCGATCGCGACCTTGCGCGAGGACCTCGATCGCCTGGTCGAGCATCGAGATGTCGCGGATGGCGGCGAACACCGCGACGTACTCGAAGCCTATCGCATGTTTTCCTATGACCAGGGCTGGCTGCACAGGATCCGCGAAGCGGTGACGACCGGTCTCACCGCTGAAGCGAGCGTCGAGCGTGTGCAATCCGATACGCGCGCGCGAATGCTGCGTGCCTCCGATCATTATCTGCGCGACCGCCTGCACGATCTCGACGACCTTGCCAACCGGCTTATGCGCGTCCTGATGGGCCGGGATCATGCGCCGACCAAGGAGCAACTGCCGGAAAACGCCATCGTCGTAGCGCGGTCAATGGGACCGGCAGCGCTACTCGACTATGACCGCAAGAGATTGCGCGGCCTGGTGCTGGAGGAAGGCGGGCCGACGTCGCACGTCTCGATCGTCGCGCGCGCGCTCGGAATTCCCACCGTTGGCGAGCTCGAGAATGCTACGGGCCTTGTCGAAGCAGGCGACGCCATCATCGTCGACGGCTCGACCGGCCATGTTCACATGCGTCCTCCGCAGGACGTCCAGGCGTCCTACGGCGAGCGAGTCAAGTTGCGCGCTCGCCGGCAGGCGCAGTATCGCGCGCTGCGCGAGCGGCCTTGTATCACCAAAGACGGCCAGAAGATCGCGCTGATGATCAATGCCGGCCTCGCGATCGATCTTCCGCATATCGAGGATACCGGCGCGGCCGGCATCGGACTGTTCCGGACGGAACTACAGTTCATGGTAGCGGACACGCTGCCGCGGACGGGCCAGCAACTTTCTCTCTACCGATCAGTGCTTGATGCGGCCGGAGAGAAGCCGGTGACGTTCCGTACGCTCGATATTGGCGGCGACAAGGTGCTGCCCTATCTACGCAATATTGAAGAGGAAAATCCCGCACTTGGCTGGCGCGCCATCCGGCTCGGGCTCGATCGTCCCGGCCTGCTGCGCAGTCAGGTGCGGGCGCTGTTGCGCGCCGCGGGCGGGCGCGATCTGAAGCTGATGTTTCCGATGATCGCGGTCGTCGAGGAATTCGACAAGGCAAAGTCACTTGTCGAGGTGGAACTCACCCATCTACGCCGGCACGGGCATGAGCTGCCCGAGCGGGTCGAGATCGGCACCATGGTCGAAGTCCCATCTTTGCTGTTTCAGCTCGACGAATTGCTGGAGCGCGTCGACTTTCTGTCGGTCGGCTCAAACGACCTGATGCAATTTCTCTTTGCGGCCGACCGCGGCAACCCGCGCGTGTCGGATCGGTTCGATCCGTTGTCTGCGCCGGTCCTGCGCGTGTTCAAGGAAATCGCCGACAAAGCGAAAAAGCACGGCAAGCCCGTGACTTTGTGCGGCGAGCTCGCTTCGCAGCCTATCGGCGCACTTGCTCTCGCCATTCTCGGCTATCGCACGTTGTCGCTATCACCTTCCGCGGTGGGGCCCGTAAAGGCGCTGCTGCTTGAGCTCGACTGCCGCAAGGGCGAAGCCGCGCTATTGCCCAGCCTGAACGAGCCTGTCGGCAGCGTATCCATCCGCCACAAGCTCGAAGGCTTTGCGGCATCCGAGGGACTGCAGCTTTGATCGCCCTGCCGCAACAGAAGATGGACGCGCTACTTGCCCGCCATGCGCTGGTGGAGAGCGAACTCGCGAGCGGCTTGAGCACCGAAACCTATGTCAAGCTTTCGCGTGAGTTTGCCGAGCTCAGCCCAGTGGTCGACTCGATCAAAGCCTATCGCGATACTGAAAAGGAGATCGCCGACCTTGCGGCCTTGATCGACGATTCAACGACCGACGCGGACATGCGCAAGCTGGCCGATACCGAGCGGCACGCATTGCAGGAGCGCAAGGAAAAGCTTGAGCAGCAAATCCGCCTCGCGTTGTTGCCGAAAGACGCGATGGACGACCATAATGCAATCTTGGAAATCCGTGCTGGAACAGGTGGCGATGAGGCGGCGCTGTTCGCCGGCGATCTCTTCCGCATGTACGAGCGCTATGCTGCAAAGCAGGGCTGGAAGACGGAAATCCTGTCGATAAGCGAAGGCACCAAGGGCGGCTTCAAGGAAATTGTCACAGAGGTTAGCGGTCGCGGCGTGTTCGCAAAGCTTAAATTTGAGTCCGGCGTGCACCGGGTGCAACGCGTACCCGATACCGAAGCTTCGGGCCGCATCCACACCTCGGCGGCAACGGTCGCGGTGCTTCCGGAGGTGGAAGATGTCGACATCCACATCAACGAGGCCGATCTGAAAATCGATACCATGCGCGCACAAGGCGCCGGCGGTCAGCACGTCAACAAGACCGAATCTGCCATCCGAATCACACATATGCCGACCGGCATCGTTGTGTTCGTGCAGGAAGAACGCTCGCAGCACAAGAACAAGGCCAAGGCAATGACGATGCTGCGCGCCAAGCTCTATGACGCCGAAAAGACCAAACGCGATTCCGCGCGCGCCGCCGAGCGGCGCGGCCAGGTCGGCTCAGGCGACCGTTCGGAGCGCATCCGGACCTACAATTTTCCGCAGGGCCGCGTCACGGACCATCGAATCAATCTCACGCTGCACAAGCTGCCGCAGATCATCGAAGGCGAGGCGCTCGATGAGGTCATCGACGCGCTGGTGACGGAGCATCAGGCCGAATTGCTGGCGGCGGAAGGCGCGGGGTGAGGGTCGCGCCTGGCCTGAAAGCGGGTGTCTCGGTATCCGAGGCGCTCCGTCATGTGACGCAATCGTTCCGTGCCGCCGGCGTCGAGGAAGCTGAACCCGACGCGCGCATATTGGTCGGACACGCACTGCACCTCGACCGGGCCCGGTTGATCGCGCAATCCGATCGCATCCTCGAAGCACGCGAGGTCACGGTGATATCGGCACTCGCCGCACGCCGGCTGCGGCGTGAACCGGTATCGCGAATTCTGGGGCAGAAGGAGTTCTGGAGTCTTCCCATCGCAGTGACGCCGGACGTGCTGGTGCCGCGGCCGGAAACCGAGACGGTTGTCGAAGCCGCGCTCGACTTCGTCGTGCGCGGCGGCCTGCGCATAGAAAAGCTGCGTGTCCTCGACATCGGCACCGGCTCGGGCGCGCTTTTGCTGGCGCTGTTGCGTGAGCTGCCGAACGCAAGCGGGACCGGTACCGACATCAGTTCCGCCGCCTTGCGGGTCGCGCGTGCCAACGCGGCGCGCTGTGGTCTCGACACCCGTTGCAGCTTTGTTGCCTGCGACATCGCATCTGGCGTTCAAGGCGCTTTTGATCTGGTTGTGTCGAACCCGCCCTACATCGCACGTGATGAGATCGGCACGCTTGCGCCGGAGGTGCGCGATTACGATCCGCAGATTGCACTCGCCGGAGGCGAGGACGGCCTGGCTGCCTATCGCGCGATTGCGGATGAGGCCAAGCGCATTGTGGCGCCGGGCGGCAGACTGTTTGTGGAGCTGGGCGTGGGTCAAGAAGCGGCGGTTTGTGCGCTGTTTACCAAGGCCGGATTTGTGCCAGGAACCGCACGCAAGGATTTGGCAGGAATACCGCGTGTGCTCGGTGCCAGCGTGGCGCCATGATCGCGGCGCATTCCCACCCGATGAAAATGCAGACCCCATTTATGATCGAAAAAAGCACTTGGATTATGGCTCGGAAACGACTAGCTTCCGGTTACGGAATCAACCCGTGACGGTTGCATCGCCATGAACCCCGGAGCAAGAGGCTCTGTGAGGTGCGGCGCGAGGCGGATGACGAAGAGCCGGCTTCGAAGAGACGGCAAACGAAATCGCCAGAGACGGGTGTGGATGCTTCACCGGTTGGGCGCATCATTTTTCGAAACCTAGGACGATGCGCATAACGAGAGGTTGGCAACGCTGCGGCTGAGACCGTGGCTAAGGGGTTGCTGCGACTAACGCGATAAAGGACACAACAGCTCGATCATTTGCGCGGACATTGTGCAGGTCCGCCCGCGCAATGAGATTTGTTTGGGCTTGCATGTTGAGTTGAGCGTT
>DATGDN010000250.1:0-16579 GCA_035310865.1 Pseudolabrys sp.
CACCGGTGAAACCGCGCGTCGTAAGGTCTCCTCCGGCGCGACGATCTATGCCGGCAGCATGAATTATTCCGGCGCACTCACTCTGAAAGTGACTGCGGCGGGCGGCGCCGCGCTGATCGACGAGATCGAGAAACTGCTGGAGAAGGCGGCGAGCGCGAAATCTCGCACCATGCGGCTGGCAGACCGTGCCTCCCGCGTTTACGCCCCGGTTGTGCACCTGACCGCTGCCTTGACGTTCGGCGGCTGGCTGATTGCCGGTGCGAGCCTGCATGATGCGGTGGTGACGGCGATTGCCGTGCTCATTATTACGTGCCCGTGCGCGCTGGCGCTGGCAATTCCGGCCGTGCAGGTTGTTGCGTCCGGTGCCATGTTCCGCGCCAATGTCATTCTCAATTCAGGCGATGCCATCGAGCGCCTTGCTGAAATCAATACCGTCATCTTCGACAAGACCGGCACGTTGACGCTGCCGGAGCCGCGCGTCGTCAACGCCAGCACGCTCGATCCCGAGCTGTTGCAAAAAGCCGCGCGGCTGGCGCTGTCGAGCCGGCATCCGCTCGCGGTCGCATTGTCGCGCGAAGTCACGATTCGCAGGCCGTTCGATGGCGCCGTGGAAGAACCGGGGCAGGGTGTACGCGCGGTCGTCAATGGCATTGAGGCACGTCTGGGAAGCCCTCAATTTTGCGGTGTGATAACAACAAATGACTCGGATGCATCTGCGATATGTTTCCGCCATGGCAGACATTTTGGTGTCATTGCGATCAACCAGAAACTCCGCTCCGATGCGGTCGATGTCATCAAATCGCTGCGCGAACGCGGGCTCGATTTGCATATTCTGTCCGGCGACCGCGATGAAGCGGTCGCGCCTATCGCGCGCACCCTTGGCATAACGTCCTGGCAGGGCGGACTTAAACCGGCAGAAAAGATTGCGCGCATTGAACAATGGAAGGCGCAAGGCCGTCATGTGCTGATGGTCGGCGACGGGCTTAACGATGCGCCTTCGCTTGCGGCCGCGCATGTGTCGCTGTCGCCGATCAGCGCCGCCGACGTCACGCAGGCGCAGGCCGATGCGGTGTTCCTCGGCGAACGGCTCAAGCCGGTGCTGGACGCCGTCATGATCGCGCACCGTGCACGGGGGCTGATGAAGGAAAATCTGTGGCTGGCGGCGATCTACAACGCCGTGGCGGTTCCGATCGCCGTTGCCGGTGCGGTGACGCCATTGATCGCCGCGCTGGCGATGTCAGGTTCTTCCCTGCTGGTGACGCTCAATGCGCTGCGCGCCCGGTCAGGAGGTGGAATGTCATGAACGTGCTGGTCTATCTGGTTCCGATGGCGCTCGGGCTCGGCCTGGCCGGCTTGTTTGCATTCTTGTGGGCTCTGAAGAGCGGCCAGTACAGTGACGTAGAAGGTGCTGCGCTGCGCGTGCTGTCGGATGATGATGTGGAGGAGACGATCACCCCGCCGCCACCACGGCGCAGGTCGTGACGATGTCATCCACACTTGCACCGCGCGAAAGGTCACTGATCGGCTTCGCAAATCCCTGCAGAAAAGGACCGATGGCCTGAGCGCCGCCCAGCCATTGCGTCAGCTTGTAGGCGATATTGCCGGAGTCGAGGTCAGGAAAGATCAGCACATTGGCTTGTCCGGCGACTGCGCTCTGCTCCTTCACTTTCTTCTGCGCGACGCTGGGGACGAGCGCTGCATCTGCCTGAAATTCACCGTCGATAATAAGTGTCGGCTGGCGCTGGCGGACGATGGCCAGCGCCTCGCGCACCTTGTCGACGCGCGCATGCTGGGCGCTACCCTTCGTTGAGAACGACAGCATCGCAACGCGCGGCGTCTCGCCAAGAAGTGCATGTGCGCTGCGTGCCGAGGCGATGGCGATATCGGCCAATTCGCTCGCTGTCGGATCGGCATTGACGGCGCAATCGGCGAAGACAAGCGGCTTTGGACCCTCGCCGAGGAAATCCGGAGCGACCATAAGAAAGTAACTGGACGGCAGCGCGATCCCCGGCGTCAGCCCACACGTCATCAACCCGGCTTCGATCACCCGCCGCGTCGGATTGGCACAACCGGCCACCATGGCATCGGCGTCGCCTTGCCGTACCATCATGCCGCCGAAATAAAGCGGCTTGCTCACGAGCCGCGTCGCCATTGCAGGCGTCATCGACTCGCGCGCGCTTGCCAACGCCGCGCCATAAGTTTTCTGTCGTAGGTCGCTGTGTGGATCGACGCTCTCGATCCCGTCCAGCGAGACATTTTGTTTTCTGGCGATGCTGCCGATGATGTCGGCCGCACCGAGAAGGGTGGGTTGCGCCAGGCTTTCGGCTTTCAAGCGCGCCGCAGCCGCAACAATGCGTGCATCGTCGCCTTCCGGCAAAACGATTTTGCGATTGCGGCGCCGTGCGTTATCAAACAGCCGACCAAGCAAATTCATGCTTCTCACCGCGTGAGAATAATCGGTAACGAGGGCATCAATGACCGAAACGGCCGAAGCGATCAAGATTCAACGCGGACTTAAAGGGGTCTATTTCGACCGTTCGCCCTGTACGTTCATTGACGGAAGGGCTGGGGAGCTTCGCTACCGCGGCTATTCGATCCACGATTTGGCTGAACGTTCGAGTTTCGAGGAAACCGCATGGCTTCTGCTCAACGGCAATTTGCCCAACAAGCAACAGCTTTCAGACCTTGATGCAGAACTCAAGGCAGCGCGTAAGCTGCCGCCGCCCGTGTTCGATATCATCCGCGCCGTCAAATCGGCCCATCCGATGGACGTGCTGCGGACGGCGGCGTCAGCGCTTTCCGCGTTCGATCCCGAGACGGCCGACAATTCGCGCGAGGCGACCGTGCGCAAGGCAGTTCGGCTGACCTCGCAAGTGCCGATGATCGTCGCCGCCCATTCGCGGATTCGGGAAGGACAGGAGCCGATCGCGGCCGATCAGGCGCTGGGGCATGCCGCCAATTTGCTCTGGATGCTGACCGGCAAGAAACCGAGCGCGGATGCCGCGCAACTGATAGACCGCGATCTCATTCTGCATGCCGAACACGGGTCAAATGCCTCATCCTTCGCGGCCCGCGTGGTGATCGGCACCGAAGCGAATCTTCACGCTGCAATCGTCGCGGCCATCGCCGCGCTTTCGGGCCCTGCGCACGGCGGCGCCGCCGAAGACGTCATGAAGATGGCTGAGGAAATCGGTGATCCATCGCGCGCAGCTGCCTATGTGAAGGAGAAGCGCAGCGCCGGCGTGGCCGTCACCGGTTTCGGCCACCGCGTCTACCGCGCCGAAGATCCGCGCGCGCGTCACATGCGCGCCGGCGTGGAACGCCTGTCGAAAGAAATGGGCGAGCCGAAGTGGTTCGAGATCCTGCAGGCCGTGGTCGCGGCAATGGCGCCTTACGCGCGTCACGGCGTCAACGTGAATGTCGATTTCTATTCCGGCGTCGTCTACCACCTGCTCGGCATCAAGCGCGATCTGTTCGTGCCGATCTTCGCCATCGGCCGCGTGCCCGGCTGGTCAGTGCAGGTACTCGAGCAGCTCGAGAACAACATCCTGCTGCGTCCGCTCACGCTCTATAACGGGCCCGACGCACGCGCCTATGTGCCGATTGAGAAGCGTTGAAGGGTGAAATCAAAAATCCCGCCGCGGCCGCACCTTTTGGAAGCGAATTCCCAAATCGCGGGACAAAACGGCTCGAATTCACCGTTGCGGGCGAGACGCCTTCTGCTATCGTATTGAGAAGATAAGTCTCAAAAAATGAGAATCCGTCGACGCTGCGGCGCTGCCGCGGTGGACTAACCGGCGGGCATGAGCCGGACAAACGTCTCTGCCGGGGCACGGCCGCGGGCGGGACGAAACAAGCAGGCGGCCGGTGGCAGGGAGGATCAAGTCCATGCGTTCGACCATGCGAAGCTTTGCAATGCTTGTGGCTATGGCGATCAGTGCCGCATTCGGCGGCACCGCCGTGGCAGCCGGTTATCCCGAGCGCCCGATCGAATTGATCGTGCCCTGGGGCCCGGGGGGCGGCGCGGATCAGCTCGCGCGTCTCGTCAGCAAACTGATGGAGCCGATGCTCGGCCAGGGCATCCCGGTGGTGAACGTGCCCGGCGGCACCGGTGCGACCGGAATGGCGAAACTATTGGCCGCGCCAGCGGACGGGTATTCGATGGCGATTTACATCGCCGACAGCCATGCACTGCTGGCCGGCAAAAGCCCACGCTGGACGATGAATGAGATCACGCCGGTAGCGGTGATGATCAAAGGGCCGTCGTTCATTTTCGTGAAACAGGATAGCCCGTTCAAGACCTGGGAAGATTTCGCCAAGGAGGCGAAGGCGAATCCGAATAAGCTCAAGGTCGCGACCCTCGGCTTCGGAAGCGTCGACGACTTTTCGCTCACGGTGCTCGATCATTCCGGAGTTAAGGTCGTGCAGGTGCCGTTCTCCAAGCCGAGCGAGCGCTATGTCTCGATCCTCGGCGGTCACGCCGATGCGCTTTACGAACAGGCGGGCGACGTTGCCCAGTTCCTCAACAGCAAGCAAATGCGGCCGATACTACTGTTCGGCGAAAAGCGCCTGCCGACCTTCAAGGACGTGCCTGCTTCTTATGAACTCGGCTACAAGGTCGCGTTGCCGCAATTCCGCTCGATCGTCGTGCGCGCCGGCACACCGCCTGACATCGTAAAGAAGCTGTCGGACGCGCTGGGCAAGGTCTACGCCTCGCCGGAATACAAGAAATTTCTTGAGGATCAGTTCGGCGATCCGAACAGCTTCGAGGATGCAACAAAAGCACCAGCCTTCGTCAACGAGCAGCTTAATGACATGAAGAAGACGATGGCGACGAACTAGTAGCCGTCATGGTCGCTACGTGCTGCCCCGAATTCCGCTCATCCAGCGCCATCTCAACGGCAGCACTTTTTCGCCCTGGGTCCCCGCGTTCGCGGGGACGAGTGGAGTAGAGGTCATGGACAAGGCGCTGTTCCGCTCGGTCGTGCCGTACGCGGTTGGCCTCGTCTTCGCCGTCGCGCTCTATACCTATGCCGGCACGATCGCCTACGCACCCCGGCCCGGTCAACTCGGGCCTGATATGTGGCCGCGCCTTGCCATCCTCCTCATGGGAGGATCCTGTTTGTTCGAGCTGTCACGACGGCTGATCGCAGGCAACAATGATGCGACGGGCTTTCTGGAAGCCTTCGACCGGGAGCCGGATGCCGAAGAAAAGCAGCCGGTCTACCCGCGGCTTCTGATCGGCGGCATCGTATTGATGGCCATCTACGCCGTGCTCGTGCCGGTGCTCGGATTTATCCTCGGTACGTTCTTCTTCCTGGCCGCTTTCATGTACGTGGGCGGCTACCGCGCGCATGGCGCCCTTTGGGGCACTAGTGCGGTGGTCACGATTTTTTGCGGCATTTTGTTTTTGCGCATAGCCTATGTCTCGCTGCCGCGCGGCATTCCGCCGTTCGATCGCGCCACCGACGTCTTCTTTGCAATTCCGAGCCTGTGGTGAGGACATGATCGACATCCTCATGCAGCTCGCCAACGGCTTCGTGCACTGCATGACGCCTCTCAACATGGCGATGCTGGTGGTCGGCATCGTCATTGGCTTGCTGATCGGCGTGCTGCCAGGACTGACGCTCGTGATGGGGGTCGCGCTGGCGCTGCCCTTCACCTACAAGATGGACGTTACAGCATCGATCGTGCTGCTCACCGCGATGTATGTGTCCGGCACCTATGGCGGCGCCTTCACCGCGATTCTGTTCCGCATTCCCGGCGAGCCGATTGACGTCCCCATGCTGTGGGACGGCTACACCATGGGGCGGAAGGGCAGGCCCGCGAAGGCATTAGGCTGGACGCTTGTCGCCGCACTTGGAGGCGGTTTGCTCTCCGCGATCGTCATGGTGGCGCTTACCGAGCCGCTTGCGAAATTCGCGCTACGCTTTTCGTCGCCGGAATATTTCGTGATCGTGATGTTCGGTCTCCTGAGCGTGGTGGCGATCGGCAAAGGCTCGCTCGCCAACGCCTTCATCAGCATGAGCGTCGGCATCCTGATTTCGACCGTCGGCACCGACCCGATCTATGGCGCCTATCGCTTCACCTTCGGCTCTCCGATCCTCGCCGACGGAATCGAATTCCTCGTAGTGATGGTCGGCGCCTACGGCGTCGGAGAAGTGCTCACGCGTCTCGAAACCGGCTTCGCCACCAAGCCGCTCGACAAGATTTCAAACGCGCGCACCGAACTGCCGACGCTCAAAGAGCTCAACGATATCAAGGGGATGTTCTTCCGATCGTCGGTGGTCGGCGACCTCATCGGGTTGTTGCCGGGCGCTGGCGCCACCATCGCATCATTCGTGAGCTACGGCATCGAGGCGCGCTTCGGCAAGCGCAGGAACCAGATGGGTACTGGCGTTGCTGAAGGCATCGTCGCCCCGCAGGCAGCCGCGACCGCCTCGGTCGGCGGCGCGATGGTCCATCTGCTTGCGCTTGGCATTCCCGGCAGCGGCGCGACCGCCGTGATCCTCGGTGCCTTCATGCTGCATGGCATCCAGCCAGGGCCGCAGGTGCTCGTGAGTTCGGCGCCGCTCGTCTACACCGTTTTCGCTTCGTTGTTCCTCGGTCTCGCGCTGATGTGCGCCATCGGGTATTTCGCCATCCGTCCATTGGTGAAGATTCTCGATTTTCCCGAAGCCATCGTCTCGGCGTATGTCTTGATCCTCTGCTTCATCGGTGCCCTGTCGATCCGCAACAACATCACGGATCTCTGGCTGATCATCGGCTTCGGCATCCTTGGCTATGGCTTCGAGCGTCTGAAGTTTCCTGTCGCCCCGCTCGTGCTCGGTGTCATTCTCGGACCGATCGCCGAAGAGGCGTTCATGAACACCATGATCAGTTTTTCGAACGACTGGACCGTGTTCTTCACGCGGCCCATCTCGGGAACCATCGTCGCGCTCACCATCATCGTACTGCTGCTGCCGTTCGTACAGCGTCTGCTCAGAAGCCGGCTTGTGACGGCTTGAACCGAGGTTAGGTGACCCATGCGTACCAATCTTGGACTTGACGAAAGGACCACAGGTGCCGCGCCTGCCGCTCCGCGGCCGACCGTAACCGAGCTCAAAGCGCACTCGCGCCGCGCCGCGGTCCACGAGCAAAAGCTCGGCGCCACCGCGCGCTCCTTCGCGATTCTCGAACATGTGGCCGGTTCACAAACGCCGGTTGACGTGTTCGACATCGTCACCTCGCTGAAATTGCCGAAGGCGACTGCCTATCGGCTGGTCGACTGGTTCGTGACGCACGGTTATCTGGCGCGCGAGCCCGGACGGCGCAGGCTCATCATCGGGCCGAAGCTCACGAATCTTGCATTCGGGGCGCTGTCATCGTCGATGCGCAACGACACGCCGCACCTCGTGCTGCAGCGCCTCGTGCACACACTCGACGAGACCTGCAACATTGGCACGCTGCTCAACGGCGAAGTGGTGTACCTCGATCGCGTCGAAGCGGATCACTGGCCGCTGCGCCTGCACTACACCACCGGCTCGCGGGTGCCGCTGCATTGCAGCGCGATCGGCAAACTCTATTTGGCGCTGGCCTCCTCACCGCGCCGGCGCCGGCTCCTGGAGAGCCTGGACCTGCGGCGCTTTACCGACACGACCATTACCGACGCCAAACGACTCGATGCCGAACTGCGGCAGATTCGCAAAGAGCAGGTGTCGTTCGATCGTGAGGAGTATCTCGTTGGCGTCATCTGTATGGCTGTCCCGGTGGCCGGGAAAAGCGGCGAGTTGCTCGCAGCGCTTGCGATCCAGGCACCGGAAGCGCGAATGAATGTGCAGACCGCGCGGCGGCATTTGCCTGCGCTGCGCCGTGCGGCTGATGAAATTGCCGGAATTTTTCGGGACAGGCCGTGAATCCAACGCGGCCGAAGAAGGATCTGTAGCTATGAAGATGACGACGGAAGAAGCTTTTGTGAAAGTTTTGCAGATGCACGGCATCGAGCATGCCTTTGGCATCATCGGCTCGGCATTCATGCCGATCTCGGATCTTTTCCCGAAAGCCGGGATCACGTTTTGGGACGTTGCGCACGAAACGAACGGTGGGCTGATCTGCGACGGCTATACGCGCTCGACCGGAAAGATCGCCATGGCGATCGCACAAAACGGTCCCGGCATCACCAATTTCGTCACCGCCATCAAGACGGCCTACTGGAATCACACGCCAATGCTGCTGGTCACGCCACAGGCGGCGAACAAAACGATCGGGCAGGGCGGCTTCCAGGAAGTCGAGCAGATGGCGCTGTTCCGTGACATGGTCTGCTATCAGGAAGAAGTCCGCGATCCCTCGCGCGTTGCAGAAGTCCTCAATCGCGTCATCACAAAGGCAAAGCGGCTCTCGGCCCCTGCACAAATCAATATTCCGCGCGATTACTGGACGCAGGTTGTCGATATCAATCTTCCCGCCATCGTCGAGTTCGAGCGTCCGGCCGGCGGCGCGCAGGCCGTCGCGGAAGCCGCAAAAGTCCTGTCGCAAGCGAAGTTCCCGGTTATTTTATCTGGGGCGGGCGTCGTGCTCGGCAATGCGATTGCCGAATGCGTCGCGCTGGCCGAAAAGCTCGATGCGCCGGTCTGTAATAACTACCAGCACAATGACAGCTTTCCCGGGAGCCATCCGCTGGCCGTGGGCCCGCTCGGTTACAACGGCTCGAAGGCCGCGATGGAATTGGTCGCCAAGGCCGACGTTGTGCTGGCGCTGGGCACCCGGCTCAATCCGTTCTCGACACTTCCGGGCTATGGCATCGACTACTGGCCGAAGACCGCGAAGATCATCCAGGTCGATATCAATGCCGACCGGATCGGTCTGACCAAGCCCGTGACCGTCGGCATTTGCGGAGACGCCAGGCTGGTCGCGGAGAGCATTCTGAAGCAACTGTCGCCTTCGGCCGGGGATGCCGGCCGCGCCGATCGCAAAGCGTTCATTCATACGACCAAGTCGCGCTGGCTGCAGACGCTCTCCAGCATGGACCACGAAGAGGACGATGCCGGCACGACGTGGAATGCGGATGCCCGCAAGCGTGATGCCGATCGCATGTCGCCGCGGCAGGCCTGGCGCGCAATCCAAGCCGGCTTGCCGAAGGACGCCATCATTTCCAGCGACATTGGCAACAATTGCGCCATCGGCAACGCCTACCCGACCTTCGACAAAGGCCGAAAATATTTGGCGCCCGGCCTGTTCGGGCCCTGCGGCTACGGTTTTCCATCGATCATTGGCGCCAAGATCGGCAATCCCGATACGCCCTGCGTCGGCTTTGCCGGCGACGGCGCGTTCGGAATTTCCATGAACGAGATGAGCTCCATCGGCCGGCAGGAGTGGCCGGGCATCACGATGGTTGTTTTCCGCAACTACCAGTGGGGCGCCGAAAAACGTAACTCGATCCTTTGGTTCGACAACAATTTCGTCGGCACCGAGCTCGATCCGCATCTCAGCTACGCAAAGGTGGCGGAAGCCTGTGGCCTCAAGGGCGTAGTAGTGAGAACGCCGACTGAACTGACCGAGGCGCTGAGGGCGGCTTGCGAAGCTCAGAAAAAGCGGGTCACGACGTTCATCGAAGTCATTCTCAACCAGGAGCTGGGTGAGCCGTTCCGCCGCGACGCGATGAAGAAGCCGGTGGTCGTGGCCGGTATCAGGCGCGAGGACATGCGCCCGCAGCAAGTCGCCTGAGTGATTTGGTATGAAATGGCGCCGCACATTCTCCGCTCATTCCCGCACAAGCGGGTATCCAGTGCCAAACGGCCAGCTTACGTCGCGTAGCCCTGGGTCCCCGCTTTCGCGGGGACGAGCGGGACATTCAGGAGAACGCTAAGATGACTGTCGCAGTGAAACCGACGGCAGATCCGAAAGCGATGGCCGTGGTCGACGATCTGGTCCGGCGTGCGCGCGCCGCGATGGCGGCATTCGCGGATGCCGATCAGGCCCGTACCGATGAGGCCGTCACCGCGCTGGGGTGGTCGCTCTACAATCCTGCGCACGCCAAGGAGCTTGCCGAACTCGCCGTGAAGGACACCCAGCTTGGCAACGTTCCCGACAAGATCACCAAGAAGCAGCGCAAGACCTTCGGCACGCTGCGCGACCTTCTGCGGGTGAAATCGGTCGGCATCATCGAAGAGGATAAGACACGCGGCATCGTCAAATACGCCAAGCCAGTTGGCGTTGTGTGCGCGATCACGCCCTCGACCAATCCGGGTGCAACGCCTGTCAACAAGGCGATGATGGCGGTCAAGGGCCGCAATGCTGTCATCATCGCAGCGTCACCCGCCGGACTCAAAACCACGATGAAAACCGTCGATTACATGCGCGCGGAGTTGAAGAAGATCGGCGCGCCCGAGGATCTGGTGCAGATCCTGCCGGCGCCCGCCTCGAAAGATATGACGCAGGCGCTGATGCAGTCGGCCGACCTCGTGGTCGCCACCGGCTCGCAGGATAACGTGCGGCGCGCGTACTCCAGCGGCACGCCGGCGATCGGTGTCGGCACCGGCAACGTGCCGGTGATTATTGACGAAACCGCCGATCTCGACGCCGCCGCGCAGAAGATCTGCGCCTCGAAAATCTTCGATAATTCGACGTCGTGTTCATCAGAGAATTCGGTGATCCTCGTCGATGCCATATATGACAAGGCGATCGCCGCGCTCGAGCGCGCGGGCGGCTACATGGCTTCCGGCGCGGAGAAGCCAAAAATCCAGGCTGCGCTCTGGCCGGATGGCAAGCTCAGTCGCACCCTGATCGCGCGCGATGCCGATGTGTTCGCACGCGGCTGTGGTCTTCCCGCGGCGGCCGAATCGAAGAAGTTCTTCATGGTCGAGGAAACCGGAGTTGGCCGGGGGTTCCCGTTCTCCGGCGAGAAGCTCGCGCTGGTGCTGACCGTCTACCGCGCCAAGGATTTCGATGCCGCCGTTGCGCGCGCCAACGAGATTCTCGCGCACCAGGGCCGCGGCCATTCGGTCGGCCTGCACACCAAGGACATGGCCCGCGCCCGCGCTCTGGCTGAGCGTTCGGATGTCGTGCGCGTGCTGATCAACCAGGCACATACATTCGGCAACGGTGGCGGCTTCGACAACGGGCTCAATTTCACGCTCAGCATGGGCTGCGGCACCTGGGGCGGAAATTCGATTACCGACAATCTCAACTACATGAACTTCCTCAACATCACCCACCTCGTCACCACCATCCCGGAAGACAAGCCGAGCGAGGAACAATTGTTCGGCGCGTATTGGAAGAAGTACGGCAAGTGACACCACCTTTTGCCGTCACCGGGACAACCCGGCCATGACGGTCACAAGGCCATGAGCTGCTGAATGAATTTCGAGGAACACGCTGCAAAACTGCTGGTTTTGACGCCTGCCGGCATTCCGGTGCCGCGCAGCAAGCTCTGCATCAGCGCGGCGGAAGCGGCGATGGCGGCCGCGAATATCGGACCCTGCGTCATGAAGGCACAGGTGCCGGCCGGCAAGCGCGGCAAGGCCGGCGGAATCAAGCTCGCCGCCGGACCTGATGAAGCGAAGGAAGCCGCCCGGCAAATCATTGGCATGCATATCGGCGACTATGCGGTCGAGCGCGTATTGGTCGAGGAGCAGGCCACCACTGTGCGCGAGTTCTATGCCGCCGTCCTGCACGATGTCGCCGCGCGCAAGCCGCTAATCCTTTTCTCCACGGAAGGCGGCATGGACATCGAAGAAATCGCCGCGGCAAAGCCCTCCGCGATCCGGCGTCTTCTGGTCGATATCGATGGAAAGCCTCCGGCCGCCGACATTGCGGCCATGCTCAAGGGTCTCCATCTCGGCGAGGCGGAAAAGCAGATCGCGCGCATTCTTGATCGCATGTATGCCGCCTTTCGCACGCGCGATGCCGAGCTTCTTGAGATCAATCCGCTGGCCTTGCTCGAGGACAACCGCGTGGCCGCACTCGACTGCAAATTCGTGCTCGATGATGCGGCGGTCTACCGCCAGCCGGACATCGCAAAATTCGGTGCCGCCAACGCGATGACCGCGCTGGAAAAGCGCGGCGCCGAAGCCGGCCTCAAGCTGATCCAGCTCGACGGCAATGTCGGCGTTCTCGCAAACGGCGCAGGCCTCACCATGGCGACGATGGACGTCATCCGTCATTACGGCGGCAAGCCCGCAAATTTCCTGGAGATCGGCGGCGAGGCCTATACGAAATCCGAAATCGCGCTCGACCTGGTGCTTTCCAATCCCGGCGTGAAAAGCCTTGTCATCAATTTCTGCGGCGCCTTTGCGCGCACCGACGTGATGGCCGATGGTGTTGTGAAAGCGTGGCACAAGCTGCAGCCGAAAGTGCCGGTGTTCTTCTCGATCCACGGTACCGGCGAACAGGAAGCGGTCGCGCTGGTGCGCGGCGAACTCGGCATTGAGCCTTACGACTTCATGGAAGACGCGATCCAGGCGGCGGTGAAGGCAGCACAATGATCGTCCGCAAAACCGACCGCGTCATTGTGCTCGGGATCACCGGCAAGCAGGGCACCTTCTGGACCGAAAAAATGATCGCCTACGGCACCACCGTGGTCGCCGGCGTCAACCCAAAGCGGGCGGGCGAGAGCCATGTCGGCGTGTCGATTTTCGCCACGACCGCCGAAGCTGCGGCAAAATCCGGCGGCGACGTAGCCGTGATGTTCATTCCGCCGCCCATGGCGAAGGATGCGGCCGTGTCGGCCGCGGAGGCGGGCGTCAAGCTACTGGTGGTGCTGACCGAACACATTCCGGCGCAGGACGTCATGGCGATGCACGCCGCCGCAGCAAAACATGGCACGCGTATCGTCGGTCCCAATACCGCGGGACTCGTCACACCCGGCGAGTGTTTCGTCGGCATCATGCCGGCCTTCGTGCCGAGCGTGTTCAAGGCCGGCCGGGTCGGCGTGATCTCGCGCAGCGGTAGCCTCGGCACGCTTGTCTGCCTCAACCTCACGCGTGCCGGTCTCGGCCAGTCGGCCTTCATCGGCATTGGCGGCGACCCGATGCTTGGCACCACCACGCGCGACGCGCTTGAAGCGCTGGATAAGGATGACCGTACCGATGCCATCGTGATTGTCGGTGAAATTGGCGGTGCCATGGAAGAAGACGCCGCCAATTACGCGAAGACGATGACGAAGCCGATGGCCGCCTTCATCGCCGGGGCAGCCGCTCCGCCGGGTAAAAAAATGGGTCACGCCGGTGCGATCGTCACCGGCAATGCCGGTAGCTACGCTTCCAAGCATCAGGCCCTCGAAGCAGCCGGCGTTACCGTCGTCGATACACCTTCGCAAATCGCCGCGGCCGTCGCTGCGGGTCTCAGGGCCGGCCACGCCGGCAGGAAAGTGGCCGCAAGCCAATAAGGAATTCCGTGTGACAGTAGAAAATTTACAAGCCTTGCGGCCATCCATGGCCATGGCGGCGGCTCTTGCGCCCGGTATCGTCCTGTCAGCCCTGGTTGCGGCCGCCGGCTACATCGCGGCGCCCTACGTGGCGCAGGTTGTTCCGATCCCGAACATGGTGATCGCACTCGTCGTCGGCATCGCGCTCAATCCGCTCGCTGCACGGCCGGCGGTGCAGCCGGGGATGAACTTCTGCGTGAAGACATTGCTGCGCTGGGCGGTGGCACTGCTCGGATTGCGTGTCGGGCTCGGCGACATCGCGGCGCTCGGCGTCGAGACCGCGATCCTGATCGTTGTCGCCATGGTGGCGACGGTTGCGTCCGGTTTCATTGTCGCGCGCTGGTACGGGCGCACGCCCGGCTTCGGCGCGCTGGTCGGCGTCGGCACTGCCGTGTGCGGTGCCTCCGCGACCCTCGCGACTTCCACGGTCGTGCCTGACTACAAAGGCAAGCAGGCCGACATCGCCTTCGTCGTGGTGGCGGTGAATGCGCTGGCCACCATGGCGATGCTGGTCTATCCGCCGCTCTGCATTGCGCTCGGCTTTGACGCCCAAACCACGGGCGTAATGTTGGGCGGCACGATTCACGATGTCGCGCAGGTCGTTGGCGCGGGTTATGCGGTGTCAGAGGCTGTCGGCAATACCGCGGTGATCGTGAAGCTTTTCCGCGTGTTTCTGCTGCTGCCGGTGGTGCTTGGCGTCGGCTGGCATTTCACGCGGATGGGCATGCGGCATGGCGAGGCCCGCGTGCCGGTCCCGGTTTTTGCAATTGTGTTCCTGCTCTTGTGCATCGTGAACAGCGCGGTGCCGCTGGCTCCATCATGGGCGCCCGTCTATGCGCCGGTGAAGAGCGTGCTGGTGGAGGTCTCGACCTGGGGCCTGCTGCTTGCCATCGGCGCGCTCGGTCTCGGCACCTCTGTGAAAACGATCATCGGCCTCGGCTGGCGGCACATCACCACGGTACTTGGCGCCACCGCAGTTATCTTCGTGGTGGTGACCGGCGGTTTGTTGCTGATGCGGTTTGTGTGACGGCGCTGCCGCATCGTCCCACTCATTCCCGCGCATAACCGTCCGAAGGACGGCGTGCTTCCGCACGCCTATACGGGAATCCAGGGCCACAAATCCAGCAATTTCGTCTCCTCCATCTATTTTTCCATAACGTGCTAAAATGACTTTGTTTGGAGGGATTTATCCATGAAATTCGAAGGCGGGTGCTACTGCGGTAAAATTCGCTACGTGGCAGAAGGCGAACCTCGACTCAAGGCGCAATGCCATTGCCGCGAATGCCAGTACATCAGCGGTGGCGCACCGAACATGTTCATGCTCGTGGTGCCGCAAGGCTTTCGTTACACAAGCGGCGAACCGCGCAAATTCTCGCGCTCCGATCTCGAAAGCCCAGTGACGCGTGAGTTTTGTGGCGAATGCGGGACCCATCTGACAACGCGACGACCGGGTCTGCAGCTGGTAATCTTAAAGGTCGGCACGCTTGATAATCCGAGTCTATTTGGCGCACCTCAAATGGCGATCTATACTGTCGACAAACAGCCCTTCCATGTCATTCCAGATGGCTTGCAGACATTTGAGCGTTTGCCTCCGCGCTAACGCCGAAGGCGATCGGCTTTGGGTCAAAAGCGGACATTCGCACTGCAAAAAGTGATGTCCACTTTACTCCCGACAGCGGACATGCGCGATGCACTCAAGCAGCGCTGTCGATAACCTGCTTGGCGGTGTTATCCAGGACAATAGGCGCATCGAAATACTGGAACTCAGGGCTAGCACCAAACACAGATTTTATAACGGTCTTGGAAGGCCGGTCCGTGAGCCTGTTTCGCAGCTTCGATGTTCTTCCATAAGTACACACCACCGCCGCGCCGCGAATTCTCGTCAAAAAGAAACGCCTTATGGACCAAATTCGGATTGCCTTGCCACGCAGGGACAGTCGCCCTGAACTTGTTCAGGATTTCTTTTCGGCTCATATCGTCAGGCATTTTCCACAGCACGATTTCTGTAATCATGATGGCCGTAAAAATATAATCTTTTGCCGCCACCGTCGTATGACAGGCGTACCCGCATTTGGCGTCGTTGCCCATGGGCGCAAACGTGTCAGATGCAGTGTCATAAAGAAACTGGGCGTAGGCCCATCCGCTCGTGTCAGGGAATCTCTTGGTATCCTTTTCGATGAACGAAACCGATTTCAGGGTGTCCGGCACCATCACAAAATACGGGGACTCAGTGTTCTTTTTTGCGGTCCACTCGATTTTCACGATCTTGGATCCGTCGGGAAAATGCTTGCCATTGCCGGGAATGCCTTTCCTGTAAGCATCCATCATCGCGGGATTTGCCGCGATCACCTTCAACCCGTTTTCGGTTTGACTGACTCAACGTACTGCCAGTTTTCGTATCCTCTGAACTCAGAAAACTTGAGCCCGTTCGGCACTCTCAAAGTGTACTTGTCCTGCGCGGCAAAACCGATACTGCCGAAAACGGCGAGCAGTGCCGCAATGACAATTACCGAGGATGAAGTTCTCGTCATGGCTCACTCCCTCGCTGGTACTGGCATGCAAAGTATTCGGCAATTTGTAGTCGGCACGTAACGATGGTGTGAACAGCAGGCAACAGGTGACGCTTAGCAATTCAGGAGCTTAAGCAGCCGAGCTAAATTTTCGTCGAAGGCATAGGGAAGAAATGCTTCCTCAAAAATTGCAAACCAGACCTATGCGATTGGAATGTCCGCTTTGGGTCATTAGCGGACAGCTTTCGGGGGTAAAGCGGACACCACAAACGGCGTGTGCTGTCCATGACACGGCCGTTGTAACACCGGCTCGCCTTTCCATCTTCTGTCGTCAGTCGTTGTAGAAATAGGACGGGCTGGAAAACGGACCATAGCCGGGAGTCGCACCGTAGTAGGGCGGTCTTGCCGCCTTGCCGCGCCTTCCCGAGCGGCCCGGATTGTAGAACTGGTTGGGCTCGCAGGACTCGCCTATGCCGCTGACCGTGGCCATGCACTGTTGCAATGTCTTGAAGCCGCAGTTGGACGCGTCGGCCAGGAGCTTTTCAAATGCGAGCAAGCCGCTAAAGCTGCCGCCATAAACTGCATAGGGGTCGTAAGGCGCCGGGCAAGACCGCCCTACTATGGTGCGACTCCCGGGGGTAAAGCGGACACCACAAACGGCGTGTGC